>JALHMO010000110.1 GCA_022844015.1 Reyranella sp.
TCGCACGGCGGGCGAGGCGAGCGGCTTCTCGCCGGGCGGTCGCGGCGGGCCCAGCGAGCCCGAGGCAAGCGGGCGCGGCGTTGGCGTTGATGCTTCCGCAACGACCGGCTGCGCCGGGGCCGGCGTCGGCAACGGCGTCGGCGCGACGGGGGATGAGGCGAGCGCCTCGCGTGGGGCGGCCTTTACTTCCTGGTCGCCTTCGCCGGCCACCTCGAGGCGCACCAGCTCGGCGCCGACGGCCAGCACGCCGCCCACCTCGGCGCCCAGCGCCACGACGGTGCCGGCGACCGGCGAGGGGATCTCGACGGTCGCCTTGTCGGTCATGACGGCGGCGAGGACCTGGTCTTCCAGCACCGACTGGCCGACCTCGACATGCCACTCGACCAGCTCGGCCTCGGCGACGCCTTCGCCGACATCGGGCAGCTTGATGATGCGGATGCCCATCTCAAGCCTCCATCACGGCCTTGAGCGCGCGGCCGACCCGCGCCGGGCCGGGGAAGTAGTCCCATTCCTGAGCGTGTGGATAGGGCGTGTCCCAACCGGCGACGCGCACGATCGGCGCCTCGATGTGGTGGAAGCAATTCTCCTGCACCAGCGCGCTGAGCTCGGCGCCGAAGCCGGACGTCAACGTCGCCTCGTGCACGACGACGCAGCGGCCGGTCTTCTTCACCGAGGCCACGATCAGGTCGAGGTCGTAGGGCACGAGCGTGCGCAGGTCGATGATCTCGGCGTCGATGCCGGTTTCCTGCGCCGCCGCTTCGGCGACGAACACCATGGTGCCGTAGGCCAGCACCGTCACCGCGGTGCCCTCGCGCCGCACCACCGCCTTGCCGAGCGGCACGGTGTAATGGCCATCCGGCACCTCGCCCTGCGGATGGCGCGACCACGGCGTGACGGGGCGATCGTGATGGCCGTCGAACGGGCCATTGTAGAGGCGCTTGGGCTCGAGAAAGATCACCGGGTCGTTGTCCTCGATGGCGGCGATCAGCAGGCCCTTGGCGTCGTACGGGTTGGACGGCACCACGGTCTTGAGGCCCGAGACATGGGTGAACAGCGCCTCCGGGCTCTGGCTGTGGGTCTGGCCGCCGAAGATGCCGCCGCCGGTCGGCATGCGCACGACCATGGGTGCGGTGAAGCCGCCGGCGGAGCGGTAGCGCAGGCGCGCCGCCTCCGACACGATCTGGTCGTAGGCCGGATACATGTAGTCGGCGAACTGGATCTCCACGCAGGGCCTCAGGCCATAGGCCGCCATGCCGACCGCCGCGCCGACGATGCCCGATTCGCTGATCGGCGCGTCGAAGCAGCGGCTCGAGCCGTACTTCTGCTGGAGGCCCTGGGTGCAGCGGAACACGCCGCCGAAATAGCCGACGTCCTCGCCGAACACGACGACGTTGTCGTCGCGCGCCATGCAGACGTCCATGGCATCGCGGATTGCCTCGACCATGGTCCTGCGCGGCATCGCCTAGACTCCCCCCTGCTGGCGCTGGCGGCGCAGGTGAGGGGGCATGTGCTCGAACACGCCCTCGAACATGTCGCGCGCCGAGGGGTGCGGGCCGGTATGCAAGGTGCCGTGCGACTCGGCCTCCTTCTGGACGGCGATGACCTCGGACAGGATCTCGGCCTCGGCCTGCTTGTGCCGGTCCTCCGACCACGCGCCGCGCTGGATGAGATGGGTCTTGAGCCGCAGCACCGGATCGCCGAGCGGCCAGGCATCCGATTCGGTCTTGGGCCGGTACGCCGAGGGATCGTCCGACGTCGAATGCGCACCGACGCGGTAGGTGACGTACTCGACCAGGGTCGGCCCGAGATTGCGGCGGGCGCGCTCGACCGCCCATCTGGCGACGGCATGGACGGCGGGATAGTCGTTGCCGTCGACGCGCAGGGCCGGGATGCCGAAACCCAGCCCGCGCGCGGCGAAGGTGCCCGAGCCGCCGCGCGCGATGCCCTGGAAGGTCGAGATTGCCCACTGGTTGTTGACGATGTTCAGCACGACCGGCGCCTTGTAGGTCGAGGCGAAGACGAGCGCCGCATGGAAGTCGGACTCGGCGGTCGAGCCGTCGCCGATCCAGCCGGCGGCGATCCTGGTGTCGCGCTTCATCGCCGACGCCATCGCCCAGCCGACCGCCTGGATGTACTGGGTGGCGAGGTTGCCCGAGATCGAGAAGAAGCCGTGTTCCTTCGACGAGTACATCACCGGCAGCTGGCGGCCCTTCAGCGGGTCGAGCTCGTTGGAGTAGATCTGGTTCATCATGTCGCGCATCGGGTAGCCGCCGGCGATCAGCAGCCCGGCCTGGCGATAGGTCGGGAAGTTCATGTCGCCCGGCTCGAGCGCCTTGCGGAAGGCGCAGCTGACCGCCTCCTCGCCGAGATGCTGCATGTAGAACGAGGTCTTGCCCTGGCGCTGCGCCATCTGCATGCGCGCATCGAAGGCGCGCAGGGTCATCATGTGGCGAAGGCCCTCGAGCAGCTCGGCGTCGCTCAGCAGCCCGGCCCACGGGCCGACCGCGTTGCTGTTGCGGTCGAGCACGCGGATGATCGAGAAGGCGAGGTCGCGGATGTCGGCCGGCGCGCAATCGACCGGCGGTCGCCGCACCTCGCCGGCCCGCGAGATCGGTACGTCACTGAAGTCGGGCGTCCCGCCCGGCCGCACCGCCGGCGCCGGGACATGGAAGCTGAGGGGACCAGGTTCGGACATCACGGGCTCCCGGGCACGGTTGGGGCGTTGATCGCGCCCCCATTTCACCTCATGCCGAGACGGCAGCGTAGCGAGCGTTTCGAACCTTGGGCAACAGGCACTTCACCTGATTTACAACCTTGCATCTTTCTGTCGTTCCGAGCGCGACGAAGGACCTCATCGCCGCATGCCGCGAGCGCGCTTTGAAACGTCTGGCGATGACATACGGGGCCGGGCATTCGCCCATGGGCGCTCTTTCATTTTCCTCCCTAAGCGTAGCTTGGGGAGGTGTCGCCGTCTTCGGCGACGGAGGGGTCATGAGCAGCGGGACTGAGGCTCATGACCCCTCCGCCCCGTATGACGGGGCACCTCCCCAGCAAAGCTGAGGAGGAAAATTGTGTCACGGCAGCGCGTCGGGCGAGAAGCCCGCCGGGACCTTCAAGTCCATCCGCGCGCGGAACTGCTGCGACCACGTCTTGTTCGCCACCCTCTGCGCCTCGGCCAGGATGGCCGGTTCGTCCATCGTCAGGATCTTTCCGTCGCGCATCAGCCACTTGCCGTCGACCATCACGGCCTCGACGTCGCGCGCCTGGCCCTGGTGCACGAAAGTCGAGACGACGCGCAGGACTGGCACCATGTGCGGGCGCATCAGGTCGATCATGATCAGGTCGGCCTTGTTGCCGGGCGCCAGCCAGCCGCCGTCGGGGATACCGAGCGCGCGGTAGCCGTTGCGAGTCGCCCAGCGCAGCGCGTGCTCGGGCGTCGGGTTGCGGCCGTCCTCGCGCCGGATGCGTTCCATGAACAGGCCGGTGCGCAGCACCTCGACCATGTCCTCGGCCATGTTGTCGCTGCCCATGGCGATGGTGCAGCCGTGGGATTCGAGATCGGCGATGCGCGGGCTCAAGCCGCGGCGGGCGGCGATGGCGGCATTGAAGGAGACCGTGACTCCGGCCTTGCCCAGGATCTTCTCCTCGGCGGGCTCCATGCAGCGGCAATGGGCGCAGATCAGCCGCTCGTTGAGGAAGCCGAGATCGGCCAGGTACTCGGTCGGCAGCCGGTTGCGATGCGCCTTGACGGCGGCGACCTCGCCCCAGATCTGGTTGAGATGGATGGTCGCCCAGGTGTCGAGCCGCTGCTGCAGCGCCCGCAGGTCCTGCAGCAGCTCGGGCGAGCACATGTCTGGCGCCCACGCCGAGACGGCGATGCGGATGCGGCCGTCCGCCTTGCCGTTCCATTTGTGGAACGTGTCCTCGATGATCTCGAGATGACGCTGGCCCAGCGCGCGGTCGAGCTGGTAGGGCGCCGGATCGCCAATCTCGGTGCCGACCCGGTCGTGCGCGCGCTCGCCCAGCATGAAGCGCATGCCGGTGTCGGCCAGCGCCCCGGCATAGTGGTCGACGTCGTTGGAATCCTCGAGCGCCAGCGTGGTGCCGCTGCGCAGTGCCTCGAGCGCGCCGAGCAGGGCCATGGTGCGGCGCTCGTCGGGCGTCATGCCGGGCAGCGGAATCGGCGACAGGCCACCCGAGAAGGGCGGCTTGTGCGGCGGCGAGAGGTCCTCGAACACGCCGCGCGCCAGGGTCATGGTGAAGTGCGTGTGGACGTTGGCGAAGCCCGGCATCACCATCTTGCCGGTGCCATCGATCCTCTCGGCCGCCGGAAAGCGGGCCAGCAGCTCGGCGCTCGGGCCGATCGCGGCGATGCGGTCGCCGTCGACGGCGATGGCGGCGCCGTAATGAACGCTGTCGCGATCGTCGACGGTGACGATCGCGGCGTTGTGGATGACCGTGGTCATGGTCTCAGCCCGTCTGGACGCTGGCGCCGCCATCGACGGGCAGCGTGACGCCGGTGATGAAGTTCGCCTCGTCGGACGCCAGGAACAGGGCGGCGTTGGCGACGTCCCAGCCGGTGCCCATCTTGCCGCGCAGCGGCACCTTGGCGTCGCGCTCGGCCTCGACCTGGGCGCGCGTCTTCTTGAACTCGCGGGCGCGCGTGTCGACCGCCATCGGCGTGTTCATCAGGCCGGGCAGGATGACATTGGCGCGGATGCCGTACCTGGCGTTCTGGTAGGCGAGCTGCTCGGTGAAGGCGATCATCGCCGACTTGCTCGCCTTGTAGGCAACGTAGGGGTACGTGGTGATGGCGGCCATCGAGGAGATGTTGACGATGGCGCCGCTCTTCTGCTCGCGCATGATCGGGATCACGTGCTTGCAGGCGAGAATCACGCTCTTGAGGTTGACCGCCATGCAGCGGTCGTAGGCCTCCTCGGTGATCTCCAGAAGCTCGGCATCGCCGCCCGAGATCGAGACGCCGACATTGTTGTGCAGGATGTCGATGCGGCCCCAGCGGGCGTGCGCGTCGGCCACCATGGCCTTCAGCTCGGCATCTCTGGTGACGTCGGCCCGGAAGGCGACGGCAGTGCCCTGGTTCTGGCCGATAAGCGCAACCGTTTCCTCGGCGCTCTTCAGGTTGTGATCGACGCACAGCACCTTGGCGCCCTCGCGGGCGAAGGTCAGCGCGGTGGCGCGGCCGTTGCCGACGCCCTCGCCGGGGCTCTGGCCGGCACCGACGACGATGGCGATGCGATCTTTCAGGCGCATGTCAGCTCACTCCCGGAATCGGATACTGTTGGAGCACTTCCTTGTAGCAGGGCTCGTTGTCGATCTTCATGGTCGCCAGCACGCGCACGACGGCGCAGTAGAAGGCGATGGTCAGCACCAGGTCGGTCATGTGCTCGTTGCTGAGGTGCTGCTTGATCTCGGCGAAGGTCGCGTCGGACATGCCGATGTCGCGCACCATCTCGCGGGCGCCCTTGAGGATCGACCTGGCGAGCGGCTCGAGGTTGCTGGGCTTGCCTTCGGTCTCGGCCATCAGGCCTTCGATATCGGCATCGGTGACGCCGAACTCCTTGCCGATCTTGACGTGGTGGGTGAACTCGTACTCGGAGCGCTCCATCCAGCCGACCTGCAGGATGGCGAGCTCGCGCAGGCGCGGATCGAGCTTGCTCTTGAAGCGGATGAAGTTGCCGATGCCGTTGAAAGCCTTCGCCATGTCGGGCGAGTTGACCAGGAGCTTGTGCAGGTTGGTGTTGCGCTTGAGCATGTCGCGGTACTCGGGCGCGACCTGGTCGGGCTCGAGATAGGGTAGACGGGCCATTCTTCCTCCGGGCTTCATTCGAGAGCTGCTTCACGCCGACCGGCGCGGCCGGGTTCGAGCGATCATCGTAGCATTTGTTGCACCCCCGACGCCGGACGCTCGTCGTTCAGTCCTCGCAGAACGATATTTTTGTTCTCTATCAAGCAATTGACGCTCCACGGAGCGGTGAGCGGCGTTCCATACAGCAACTTTAATACTTGCGCGAAGCGTGTAGGGTGACGCTGCTCGCCTGCGACGATCCGATGCGAGCAGGTGCCACATCGATGACACGTTCCGGCGTCATGTCGCGCGCCCCCGAGAATACCGGGGAGTCCCGAGGATCGCCCAGACCGGAATGCCCGGAAGATGATGAGGAGTGGTTGAGTCATGGCTTTTCCGATCGCGACGCCGGCCAAGCTGATCGGTCAGCTTTACGTCGGGTACTTCGGTCGCGCGGCGGATCCCGCCGGGCTCGACTACTGGGTAAGCCGTTTCAACGACGGCATGTCCCTGCTGGCGATCGCCAATTCGTTTGCCGTGCAGCCCGAGGCGACGTCGCTGTACTCGTACCTGGCAGCGCCATCGCTCGGCGATCCGCACGCCTTCATTGCGGCGATCTACAGCGACCTCTTCAACCGGGCTCCGGACGCAGACGGCCTCGCCTACTGGGTGGATCAACTCACGGTGCACGGGGCGCCGCCGGGGCAGATGGTGCTGGACGTCATCTCGGGCGCCCAGGGCACCGACAGGACGAAGATCGAGAACAAGACCCACGTTGCGGTCGTCTATGCGCAGACATCCGACAGCGCCTTGGACGCCCATGCCGCTGTCGCGTCGGTAACGGATGATCCGGCGACAGTCTTCGCGGTCTTTCATGGCGTCATCTTTACGGGGTTCGGAACTCACCTCATATCGACGACGATGCCGAAACATCCGACCACTTTGGGCGGGTCGTGGGTGCTCGGCGAATTCAACGATATCGACGCACTTGAACTGACGGCCGACAACGCCACGACCAGGTTGTCTGGCAGCTTCGACGACGTGACAATCGTGGGCCTGTCGGGCGGCGTTGGTGTCGGCGAGACGGTGTGGCTCGTGCACGACCCGGCGATCACCACGGGAGTAGTCGGCGTCGACCTTCGCGCGGTGGAGGGGCCGACGGCGGTGTTCAACTCGGGAGGCATGCAGGCGCTGTCGATCATTGGTGGCGTCGGCGCGACCAACATTTTGATCGGCGGCGCGGCGGAAGACACGATCGTGGCCAAGGGCACCGGTCCGGGGTTCGGCTCGAACTTCGTCTGGGGTGGACCAGGCGGAGACATCGAAACCGGCGTCGCCGGCGGCGCGGCCGGTGATGTCGGGACCGTGTTCCTGATCAATGACTGGGCCGAATCGCCGGGCAACGCTCCGCATGGGCCGGACGGGACCGTCGTGCACATCACGAACTTTCACGCCAGCACCGACACGCTGCTGATCAACCCGGCGATGCTGGTGATGGGTGACGTTCCGGTGTTCGTTGGAGATGCGGCGGATTACGGCCAGGCCCTGGCGTTGCTGGCGGGCGGCTTCGCTGCGCAGACCCAAGCGGTCTACCAGCTCGACGACAAGGCAATGTGGATCGACGCCGACAACAACGGTCTGCTGAACGTGCTCGATATCAAGGTGATCGTCGACTTCTCGGGCCCGGGGCTCCCGCCCGGTGCGACCAACTTCGGCAACCTGCTCGGTCTGTTCGACGGCCCGCAGACGACAGCCTACATCGATGCCAGGCTGGCGCCTCCTGTCTCGGGCGACGCGGTCGACCTGATCGGCGTGCCGGGCGATGTCGGCGACAATTCTTCGGCCGGATCCTAGTGGGTTTCCGAGTCGCGCTCCGGTCCCTGGAGCGTGACGCCGCCGTCGATCACCAGTACCTGGCCGGTGATGTAGCGGGCATGGGTGGACATCAGGAAGCGCACGCCATGGCCGATGTCCCAGCCGGTGCCCTCGATCTTCAACACCGAGGCCTTGGCGCGAGTGGCCCGGGCCGCCTCGCTCATGCCGTTGCCACGGGCATAGACCATCGGCGTGTAGACCGGGCCGGGGCAGATGCAGTTGACGCGGATGCGGTCCTTGCCGTGATCCACGGCCATCGCCTGGGTGAGGCCGATTACCGCCGCCTTGGACGTCGTGTAGGTGGTGAGGCCGCGCGGCCGGAGCGCCGAGATCGACGAGATGTTGACGATCGCGCCGCCCTTGGCCGTCTTGATCATCGCCGGGATGGCGTGCTTGCTGAGCAGGAACATCGTCTCGACGTTGACCTGCATGACGCGGCGATACTCCTCGGGCTTCTCGTCGACCACGCTGCCGCGGCTGCCGATGCCGATATTGTTGTCGAGGAAATCGAGGCGGCCCCAGCGGTCGACCGCGGCGTCGACCAGCCGCTTGCACTCCGCCTCCTTGGTCATGTCGCCGGCATGGCTGACCGCCGTGCCGCCCTCGGCCTTGATCATGTCGACCGTGCGCTCGGCGAGCTTCTGGTCGAGATCGGCCACCACCACCTTGGTGCCGGCGCGCGCCAGCAGGATCGCCGCCGCGCGGCCATTGCCGATGCCGTCGCCGGCCGCGCCGCCGCCTGCGACGATCGCCACCTTGCCGGTCAAGCCGGCATCGTCCTCTGGACCTTTCATCGCCACGCTCCCCGGTCTAGGGCCAGCCCACCCTTGGCACCTTGGTCGCTGGGGGCGCGCCACGCCAGTGGCGCGTCAAAGATCGCGCCACGGGAGTGGCGCGCCCCCAGCGCTGATATCTCGCCTCGCCGTTCCGCCCGTCGAGGGCGCCCCAGGCTCATTGCCTGTCCCATTCGATGCGGAACGAATCGCCAGCCGGCTTGATGTAACCCGCGTTCTCGCCGGGAAAGTGCGCCGGGCAGAGCAGCGCATTGCTCTCGACGCAATCCTCGAGGAGCTTGCGGCGCGACCGCGCCGACATCTCCTGGTCGGAGCAGAATTGGCTCGACCAGTCGGGGTGATAGACCTGGATCGGGTGATGCATGATGTCGCCCGAGAAGCAGGCGAGCTTGCCCTTGTCGGCGAGATTGATGGCGATCGAGCCCGGCGTGTGGCCCGGATAGTCCCGGATGGTCAGCATCGGGTCGGGCTGGTGGTCGCTGTCGATCATCACGGCCTTTCCGGCCTCGACCACCGGCAGCACCGAATCGTCGAACGAGCCGTCATTGACCTTGCCGTCGCCCTGCCGGGCGCGCTCGCTTTCCCAATGGGCGTATTCGCGCCTGGCGAACAGGTAGCGCGCATTGGGGAAGGTCGGCACCCAGCGGCCGTTTTCCAGCTTGGTGTTCCAGCCCACATGATCGACATGCAGGTGCGTGCACATCACGAAGTCGACCGATTCGGACGGGCAGCCGCAGGCCCGCAGACGGTCGAGGAACGGCAGCGAGAGATTGTTCCAGGCGGCGTTGTGGCGCTGCTTGCCGTTGCCCAGGCAGGTATCGATGAGGATCGTGTGCCGCCCGGTCTTGACCACCCAGGTATGGACCGAGCCGACCAGCCGGTCGGAGCCCGGCTCGACGTGGACCGGCACCATCCAGTGCTTTTGCGCATCGAAGGCCTGCTGGTCGAAGCGCGGGAACATTCGGTTGGGCCGGAAGCCCGCGGCGCACAGCTCCTCGACCTTCTCGATGGTGGCATTGCCGATGTGGCGCACGGTCATGGCTTCTCCTGGTCGGGGCGATGGGCCGTGGCCCCCTGGCATTGCATTGGAAGCCACAGATGAACACGGATGAACACAGAATGGCTGAGTTTACCGCCCGATTCGGATAACAGGCATCTGTGTCCATCCGTGTTCATCTGTGGCTGCTTCCTTGTGTTGGGGCCTGCCTCCCGGATCCGCAGTGGAGATCGGCTAGAAGGTCACGACGCTGCGGATCGACTCGCCCTTGTGCATCAGGTCGAAGGCGTCGTTGATCCGCTCGACCGGCATGGTGTGGGTGATCAGCGAATCGATGTCGATCTTGCCGTCCATGTACCAGTCGACGATCTTCGGCACGTCGCGCCGTCCCTTGGCGCCGCCGAACGCGGTGCCCATCCACTGCCGGCCGGTGACGAGCTGGAAGGGACGGGTGGAAATCTCCTGGCCGGCGCCGGCCACGCCGATGATCACCGACTTGCCCCAGCCGCGATGGCAGCACTCCAGCGCCTGGCGCATCAGCTTGGTGTTGCCGACGCATTCGAAGCTGTAGTCGGCGCCGCCGTCGGTCAGCTCGACCAGATGGGCGACGAGATCCTTGGCCCCCAGCGTCTCGGGATTGACGAAATGCGTCATGCCGAACTTGCGGCCGAGCGCTTCGCGCGCCGGGTTGAGATCGACGCCGACGATCATGCTGGCGCCGACCATGCGCGCGCCCTGCACGACGTTGAGGCCGATGCCGCCCAGGCCGAACACCACGACGTTGGCGCCGGGCTCGACCTTGGCGGTGTTGATCACCGCGCCGATGCCGGTGGTGACGCCGCAGCCGATGTAGCAGACCTTGTCGAACGGCGCGTCGGGCCGGATCCTGGCCAAGGCGATCTCGGGCAGGACGGTGTAGTTGGAGAAGGTCGAGCAGCCCATGTAGTGATGGATCTTGCGGCCTCCAATTGAGAAGCGCGACGTGCCGTCGGGCATCACGCCCTGGCCCTGGGTCGTGCGGATCGACGTGCAGAGGTTGGTCTTGCCGCTGAGGCAGCTCTTGCAGGCGCGGCATTCCGGCGTGTAGAGCGGGATCACGTGGTCGCCCTTCTTCAGCGACACGATGCCCGGCCCGACATCGACGACCACGCCGGCGCCCTCGTGGCCGAAGATTACCGGGAACAGCCCTTCGGGATCGCCGCCCGAGCGCGTGAACTCGTCAGTATGGCAGACGCCCGACGCCTTGATCTCGACCAGCACCTCGCCGAATTTCGGACCTTCGAGATCGACCGTCTCGATCTCGAGGGTCTTGCCGGCCTCGTAACAGACCGCCGCCTTTGTCTTCACGCTTCGCTCCTCCGCCCGGGCGGCGAACCCTAGAGCAGGCGGACGGTCACCGTCTACGCCGTGACGGTCCTCGTGCGAAATTACCCGCGTCAGGCGGTGACGCTCGGTAACTTGTGCGTGCTCTGGTTTTTCGCCAGCAGGGCCGCCGGCTCGTTGAGCTCCCAGTGCCAGGGCTCCCGATTGACCGTGCGCACGAAGCCGAACGACGTCGCATGCCTGGCGAGCCAGTCGTAGATCGGCGTGCCGGCGCCGCCGGTGACGGCGATGTCGAGCGCGATGCCGTTCTGGTGGTTCGAGTGCCCCGGCGGCGCCGCGAGGTTGAAGCCCGGCAGGCCCTGCGTGAAGCCCTGGTGCAGGATCTGCTGCTCGGGGTACGAACGGAAACCGCTGTTGATCGCCACGGTGATGCCGTCCGCCCTGGCTGCCGCGACCATCCTCAGATAGGGCTCGACCGTGTCGAGGGTCATGCGCTCGATCTCCAGCCCGCTGTCGAGGATCTCGACGAGATCGACCTGTCCCTTGTAGGTGCCGTTCACCCAGACCGCGTTCGTCCCGAACTTGTCGGATACATCCTTCGCCGGCAGGAGCCCGAGCGTCTCGTTGACGAATGAACCCGCGAAGTTGCGCGTCGACGTCCAGCCGTGGACGGTTGCGCCGTCCGGCGACGTCGCCAGGGCAAAGACGATCCTGGCCTTGCTGCCGATCGGCAGGGTCCTGACCTCCTTCACGTGAACCCGGGTGTCCTTTGGGATGCGTTTCGGTCCGGGCACGAAGCTCGCCAGGTCGGCGGCGTCGCGGATTCGGGCATCCGGATCCGATACGGTGAAGGTCTTGCCGATATGGCTCGCGGCGAAAGGCATGACTTTCCTCCCCTGCCGTGCAGGCTCAGCATCGCACGGCATGCGGAGCGCCACTGCGGCGCTGCAACCCTTGCGAAAGTGAGGAGCCTTTGCCGCGGCCGGGGCAAAGTCAAGCCAATGGGAGCAGCTCGCTACTCCGCGGCTGTCGCCGTCATCGGCGCCGTTCCGCGCTCGCGCATCAGGTTGCCGGCGAGTTCCTTCCTGCCCGCCCGGTATTGCGCCACCAGCCGCCGGCAGAGCTCGGCCGCCGTCGGGATGTCGGCGATGTTCCCGACTCCGTGGCCTGCCGTGTAGATGTCCTTCCAGCGCTTCTTGCTTTCTCCGGCGGCAACGATCTTGCCGGGGAGCGTGGTGCGCAGCACGTCGAGATCGACGCCGGCGGCGAGCAGGCTCGGCGTCAGCCAGTTCGCCGGCGCGCCGTCGATCGATGCGGAGAGGAAAACGTCGGTGGCGCGCGTGCGGACGATCATTTCCTTGTGCGCCGCCGCCGCCATCGCCTCGCTCGTGGCGATGAAACGCGTGCCGATATAGGCGAGATCGGCCCCCATCGCCTCGGCCGCGAGCACGTCGCGTCCGGTGGTCAGCCCGCCCGCCAGCACGATTGCGAAATGGTCGCCGAGCTGGCGCACCTCGTTCATCAGGGCGAACGGGTTGATCGTGCCGGTATGGCCGCCGGCGCCGCCCGCCACGGCGATCACGCCGTCGACGCCGGCTTCCAGGGCCTTCTCGGCATGGCGATGGTTGGCGATGTCGTGCAGGGCGACGGCGCCCCAGCCGTGAATGCGCTTGATTGCGTCGCCCGGCGCGCCCTTGGAGGTGAGCACGACCGGTACCTGGTACCGCTCGACCAGCTCGAGGTCGCCCGGATAGCGCGGGTTGGACGGGTGCACGACCAGGTTGACCGCCCACGGCGCGGGCTTCGCACCCGCATCCTCGAGCTTCTTCATGCCGTCGCGCATCTGGTCGAGCCAGGCCTGGAACTCCTCGCGGCTGCGTGTGCCGTGCGCAGGGAAGCTGCCCATGATGCCTTCGCTGCAGCAGGCCAGCGTCAGGGCCGGGTTGGAGACCAGGAACATCGGCGCGGCAATGACGGGAATCGTCATGCGCTCCATGAGCTTGTGCACTTCAGGCCGTGGCATGCGCGGTGTTTCCGATCGCTATGGAGTTTCATTGTCCTCCCCAGCGAAGCTGGGGAGGTGTCGCCGCCTGCCCTGAGCGAAGCCGAAGGGTCTTACGGCGACGGAGGGGTCATGAGCCATCGGCCCCGCCGTCTCCCGTGACTCATGACCCCTCCGTTCGCGTCGGCGTCTTGGCCGCGGAGCGGCCAAAGAGCCCCTAGACGCGGACACCTCTATGAAAATGCGCCGCAGTCGAGGTGTGCAGGGAGCGCGCCACTCCGTGGCGCTCATAGGGGCCGGTCGTCCAGGCTGCCGACCGTATGAAGAGCATAAGCGCCACGGAGTGGCGCGCTCCCAGCTGGGGAAGAGAATGACATGAGCATTCAAACGTCTCCGATCGCGGGCGTCGTCGACGTCACGCCGGAGTCTTTCAATCTTGCCAGCTCGGCGTCGCCGTAGCCCAAGAGCTCGCGCAGAATCTCGTCGGTGTGCTGGCCGAGCTCGGGGGCGGCGCGCTCGATGGTGATGCCGCGCCCGTCGAGCCGATAGGGCAGTCCCTTGACCAGCCAGCCGTTCTCGTCGCGCACCAGGGTAGCGCCGGCGAGCGCACCATCGGCCAGCAATTCGCTGCCGTCGCTGCAGGGCGCCGCTGCGATGCCCCGGGCGAGCAGGGCGGCTACAGCGGCGCCGCTGTCGCGGGCGGCGCAGAAGGCGTCGAGCGACGGGTCGGCGCTGTCGAGCGTGACGGCGATCCAGCGCCCGTCGGCGCAGCGATAGGCATCCTGCTGGACCACACCCGCCTCGCCGTTGTCGCGCGGGGTGAGCCGATAGGCCGGATCGGCCGCGGCGGCGAGAATCTCCTCGCCCAGGGTGAACGAGGCGACCTCGCGCTGCGAGAAATCGAGGAAGCAGCCCTTGCCGCTGCGCCGCGCCTCCATGACGGCGGTGATGACGATGCCGGTGGCGAACAGCGACACGATCTGGTCGGGATAGTTGACGTCCATGCCGGAGATGCGCGGCTCCTCGCCTTCGTATCCGGTGATCGAGGCGATGCCCGACGTGGCGTCGAGGGTCGAGCCGAACGACACGTTCATGCGCTCCGGCCCGGTGTCGCCCTGGCTCGAGATGGCGGCGAACACGAGACGCGGGTTGCATTCCTTCAGGGCGGCGTAGCCGAGACCGGCGCGATCGAGAACGCCGCGGCGGAAATTCTCGACCACGACGTCACATTGCTTCGCGAGCTCGCGGATCACGCGCTGGCCTTCGGGATCCTTGAGGTTGAGCGCCAGCCCGCGCTTGTTGCGGTTGGTGAACCTGAACGGCGGCGAGCGGTTCCACCAGCCGTCATCGTTGTCCATCTTGCCGACGACGCGGAAGGGATCGATGTAGGCGCCCGATTCGATCTTGATCACGTCGGCGCCGAGGTCGGCCAGCATGGCCGAGGTGTTGGCGCCGGCGGTCAGCAGGCCGAAATCGAGCACGCGCACGCCGTTCAGGGGGCCCTTCATGCCGCGAGTTCCGCCTGCTCGAGGGAAGGGGCCGGCCGCGGCGCGAAGGAGCGGCCGTTCCACTGCACCGGAAGCTGCGGCATCAGGAGCCGGTCGGCTGTTGGATGAGCCACCTCGGCCAGGAAGGAGCGCGCGAGATACTGCTCGTTTGCCAGCAGCTCGGCCGGTGTGAAGATCGGCCCGAACGGCACGCCCTTGGCTTGCGCCGTTCGTCCGATCTCCTCGCGGCTCTTGTCGGCGAACCAGGGGGTCAGAATCTCGTAGAGCGCGGCGATATGCTGGCGCCGGCCGGCGCGCGTCGCAAATCTCGGATCCTCGAGGCGTGGGTCGGCGATCAGGCGGCGCAGCGCCGGCCACTGGGTGAGGGTGTAGACGACGGCGACATGGCCGTCGCGACAGGGCACGACCTGGAACTCGGAGTTGCGGCCCTCGCGACCGGGCGAGGCGCCGGTGGCGGCCGCGCCCGACGCCGCCTTCCAGTTCACCCATTGCACGACCTCGGCCAGCGAGACGCGCACGGCGGGGGCACGCTGGCCGGCCTCGCGCGCGGCGAGCGCCGCGGCGAGCCCGGTGAAAGCCGTCAGGCCGGCCGCGTAGGAGGCCTGGTGCCCGCCGAGCTTCAGCGGCTTGCGCGCCGGCTCGCCGATCATGTGCATCAGCCCGCCCAGAGCCTGGAGGACGAGCTCGCTCACCGGACGCGTTGCCGCATCCATCTCGACCGGGAAGGCCGCGATCTCGATCGGCGTTGCGCGACTTGTGCGCGCCAGCGACGCGACGGAGGCCGGTTCCTCGAACAGGACGGCGTCGGCCTTGCCGAGCAGGCGCTGCAGGCTGGCGCGACCGCTCTCGCTGTCGAGGTCGAGCACCACGGAGCGCTTCGAGGTGTTGAGGAAGTGGAAGAGGGCGCTTTCGCCGGTCGGAAGCAGCGGCGGCATGCGACGCACCGGATCGCCCCCCGGCGGCTCGATCTTGAGCACGGCCGCCCCGAGATCGGCCGCGATCTTGCCGGCAAGCGACGTCGCCAGCCGCAGGCAGGGGGCGACAGGCCGATCGTTCACCTCGACGAGGGTGAAGCGGGCAAGGGGCAACGACAGGGGTTCGCTCGGCACGGTGCGATCATCGAAAATATTCGAAGAGGCTGCAACCGAATCGCTGGGAGCGTGCCCTGGCAAAATACAAGCTCTCCCGCTGGGAGCGCGCCGCTCATAGGCGCTAGCGTTGGCCGGTCCGGCAAAGTCCTCATCCTGAGGAGGTCGCGTAGCGACCGTCTCGAAGGATGGGCGACACACGAGATCGCTGGAAAGCCGGCGTTGCAGCACGCGATTTGTTGCCGACCAAAGGGCGAAGATGACTTCGCCCGAATCGAGAAGCGACCCCGTCATCCTGAGCAAGCTCCCCTCCTCGCCAAAGGGCGAAGGTTACTTCGCCCGAATGGAGACGCCGCACTGCGCGCGACTCCTCAGGGTGAGGAGGGGAGCGCATCGAAGGACAGGCCGCTCCCAAGTGTGAGGCCCTCAGTAAAGTTAGCGCCCATGAGCGCGCCACTGGTGGCGGAGTTTACTCCGCCACCAGTGGCGCGCTCCCGGCGAAATTGGCGCGGGGGAGTGGCTCGCTCCCAGCTAATCACCCTCCGTCGCGCATGGCGCGACACCTCCCCACTTCGTGGGGAAGGGAGGAGAGTGCTACGGTGGCTCCTTCGGAGGAGTTACATGGCACAGACCGGCAATCACAAGGGGCTACAGTTCGGCATCTTTCTCGCCCCGTTCCATCGTCTCGGCGAGAATCCGACGCTCGGCATGGCGCGCGACATGGAGCTGATCGAATGGCTCGACGAGCTGGGCTACGACGAGGCGTGGATCGGCGAGCACCATTCCGCAGGGTGGGAGACCATCGCATCGCCGGAAGTATTCATCGGCGCCGCCATCGAGCGTACGCGCTATATCCGCCTGGGCTCGGGCGTGACCAGCCTGCCCTACCATCACCCGCTGATGGTGGCGAACCGCTTCGTGCAGCTCGACCACATGTCGCGTGGCCGCACCATGCTGGGCTGTGGCCCGGGTGCCCTGCCGTCGGATGCCTACATGATGGGCATCGATCCTTCGACCCAGCGTGATCGCATGGAGCAGTCGCTGGCTGCCATCATGCAGCTCCTGAAGTGCGAGGAGCCCGTCACCATGAAGACCGACTGGTTCGAGCTCAAGGAAGCGCGCCTGCATCTCGCGCCGTACTCGTACCCGCACTTTCCGATTGCCTGTGCCAGCACCATCACGCCGTCGGGCATGATCGCCGCGGGCAAGCATGGCCTCGGCGTGCTGTCGATCGGTGCCGGGTTGCCGGGTGGGCCAGAGGCGATGGCCAAGCAATGGGCGATCTACGAGGAGACGGCGGCCAGGCACGGTCACAAGGCAGACCGCTCGAAGTGGCGCATCGTCGTGAACGCCCACCTGGCCGACGACGACGAGCAGGCGCTGCGCGAGGTCCACGCCGGCGAGCGCTGCGAGACCGTGACCTATTTCGAGGACACGCTCGGCCGCCCGCCCGGCCGCTCCGACGATCCGCTGCGCGAGGGCGTGAAGCAGGGCACGACCCTGGTCGGCACCCCCGACACGGTGGCCAAGGGCATCGAGCGGCTGCTCGGGTACTCGAACGGCGGCTTCGGCGGCATCCTGTTCCGGGCGCACGAATGGGCGAGCCGCGAGCAGACGCTGCGATCGTACGAGCTCTTTGCACGCTATGTCATGCCGCGCTTCCAGGGATCGCTCGACACCATCGTCGGCTCGAACAGCTGGTCACGTGAGAACCGCAAGGCGGTGTTCGGGCCGACCGTCGCGGCGGTGAAGAAGGCCTTCACCGACGTCGGCCGCGAGGTGCCCGAGGAGTTTCGTTCGCGCACCGTCGGCGCGCGCGATGTCGCCGACGGCTAGTCCCGGCGAACAGCCCGCCCCCGCTAGAACTCCTTCTTCGTTCCCGGCTCGGCGTCGATCACCTGGATCGACGTCTGGCCGAGCGCTTCCTTGTACTGGGCCGGCGTGCCGCGCAGCATCGGGTTGCTGGCGTAATGCATCGGCCAAGCCATCCTGGGCTTGATCAACTCCTTGGTGGCGTAGGCCGCATCTTTTGGGCTCATGACGAAGTGGCCGCCGATCGGCACCAGAAGCAGGTCGGGCTTGTAGTATTCGCCGATCATCCTCATGTCGCCAAACAGGCCGGTGTCGCCCATGTGGTAGATCTTGAAGCCGTTCTCGAGCTCGACGATGAAGCCGGCCGGCTCGCCGGCGAAAAAGGTCGTGTCCTTGCCGGTCACCGGATCCTTCAGCACCATCTCCGAGGAATGCTCGGCGCGTACCATGGTGACCTTGATGCCGGGCGCCGGCTCGATCGTGCCTCCCTTGTTCATCCGCGGCACCAGCTTGGCGGGCATCAGCCCGAGCGTCAGCAGGGTCTGGTTGAGGCCCGCCGGTGCCCAGATCGGCACGTCGTTGCGCTTGGAAATCTCCATCGCGTCGCCGAGATGATCGCCGTGGCCGTGCGTCACCAGGATCACGTCGACCTTGCCGATCTTGTCGAGATCCTTGAGCTCCGGCGGCGTCCGGGTGGCGCCGAGGATCCAGGGATCGATCATGATCACCTTGCCGCCCGGCGACGTGATCTTGAAGGCGGCCTGACTGTACCACAGGACCTCGGTCTTGCCCTGCGCATTGGCACCCGCGGCGAGCAGCACGCACGCCGTCGCGATCGCAGTCAAAAGCCGAATGACCATTTTCGTCCCCCTGCCGAAGTTTTGCCGAGCGTAGCACGGTTCTTCAGGGCGAAAGACGTCGCTTTTCCGTGATCCGGGAATCGCCCACGATGCGGCGCAACATAGAAGGGGAGATGGCCTGCCGATGAGCATCAAGGGTAAAGCCTACATAGCCGGCATCTACGAGCATCCGACACGACTGGCCAAGGACATCTCACTGGCGCAGATCCACGCCCAGACCGCCAAGGGCGCGCTGGAGGATGCCGGCCTCACCAAGGACGATGTCGACGGCTATTTCTGTGCCGGCGATGCGCCGGGCCTCGGGCCGATGTCGATGGTCGAGTACATGGGGCTGAAGCCGCGCCACGTCGATTCGACCGACACCGGAGGCTCGTCCTACGTCCTCCACGTCGGCCATGCCGCCGAGGCGATCGCGATGGGCAAGTGCAAGGTGGCGCTGATCACGCTTGCCGGCCGGCCGCGCGCCGAGGGCATGGCGACCGGCACCGTGCCGCGCAGCCGCGGCGGCACGCCGACGCCCGACGAGCCGTTCGAGTTCCCTTACGGGCCGACCGTGGTGAACATGTACGCCATGTGCGCGGCGCGCCACATGTACGAGTTCGGGACGACCTCCGAGCAGCTCGCCTGGATCAAGGTCGCCGCCTCGCACCACGCCCAGCACAACCCGCACGCCCTGCTGCGCGACGTTGTCACCGTCGAGGATGTGGTGAAGTCGCCGATGATCTCCGACCCGCTGCACCGGCTCGATTGCTGCGTCATCACCGACGGCGGCGGCGCCATCGTCGTGGTCGCGCCCGAGATCGCCAGGTCGCTGAAGCGACCCAAGGTCAAGCTGATCGGCGCCGCCGAAGCCATGAAGACGCAGATGGGCGGCAAGGTCGACCTGACCTATTCGGGCGCGCGCTCGACCGGCCCCGCATCCTTTGCCGAGGCGGGCATCAAGCCGGCCGACATCAAGTACGTGTCGATCTACGACAGCTTCACAATCACCGTGCTGATGCAGCTCGAGGATCTGGGCTTCGCCGAGAAGGGCAAAGGCGGCCGGCTGGTCGCCGACGGCAACCTGATCGCGGGCCAGGGCAAGCTGCCGTTCAACACCGACGGCGGCGGCCTGTGCAGCAATCATCCCGGCAATCGCGGCGGCCTCACCAAGGTGCTCGAGGCGGTGCGGCAGCTCCGCGGCGAGGCGCATCCCGCCGTGCAGGTGAAGAACTGCGACCTCGCCCTGGCGCACGGAACCGGAGGCTCGCTCGGGCTGCGCCACGGCAGCTCCACCGTCATTCTGGAAAGGGAATAGGACCATGGCCCAGAGCAAGGATCGCAAGCTGCCGGCGCCGACCGTCAGCGCCGAGACCGAGGCCTACTGGAACGCCGCCGCGCAGGGCAAGCTGCTGGTGCGCAAGTGCACCGCCTGCGGCGAGCTGCACCATTATCCGCGGACGATCTGCCCGTTCTGCTTCAGCGACAGGACCGAGTGGATCGAGGCGTCGGGCAAGGGCACGATCTATTCCTTCAGCGTGATGCGCCGGGCGCCGGTGCCCTATGCCATGGCCTACGTGACCTTGGCCGAAGGCCCGCGTATGGTGACCAACATCGTCGATTGCGACCTCGACAAGCTGGCGTGCGAGCAGCCGGTCAAGGTGGTGTTCAAGCCGACCGAGGACGGACCGCCGCTGCCGATGTTCACGCCCGCTTGAGCCCGGAGCGATCCGGGCCTGTCGAGCCTGCCTGCGGGCGATGGGGGACGGGTGCGATGAGAAGGCGAGTTGCGCTGCTTGGTCTCGCGCTGATGCTTCTCGCGCCGGCGGCGCGGGCGGCCGAGCCGGTCGACATGTTGCTGGTGCTGGCCGCCGACGTCTCGCGCAGCGTGACCGAGCCCAAGTTCAAGCTGCAGCGCGAAGGTGCGGCCGCCGCCATCACCCATCCCGACGTCATCCGCGCGATGACGTCGGGGCCGCATCGCAGGATTGCCGTGTGCTTCATCGAATGGGCAACGGCGGGCATGCAGAACATCGTGATCGACTGGATGGTGATCGGCGATGGCGCCTCGGCGCGCAGCTTCGGCGATCGCCTGGTCGAGGCGCCGCGCTCGTTCGCCGGCAGCACGTCGATCAGCGGCGCCATCGACTTCGCCGTGAGCCGGCTCGAGCAGGCGCCGTTCCGGTCGGAGCGACGCGTCATCGACATCTCCGGCGATGGCCACAACAATTCCGGGCGCCTGGTCACCGAGGCACGCGACGAGGCACTGGCCAAGGGCATCGTCATCAACGCGCTGGTGATCCTGACGCCGCCCGAAGAATCGTTTCGCCCGCAGCACACCAACCCACCGGGCGGCCTGGAGAATTACTTCAAGGACAACGTCATCGGCGGCGACGGCGCGTTCACGCTCGTCGCCCGGGGCCACGAGACGTTCGGCCGGGTGCTGACGAAGAAGCTGATCCAGGAGGTCGCCTTCGTGCCGGGACTGGAGATCGCGATCGCGCGGTAGTCCCGTCGAGAGACGCGTCGCTGGGAGCGCGCCACTCCAGTGGCGCTCATGGGCTGCATGAAGCCAAGAACAAGAGCGCCACTGGAGTGGCGCGCTCCCCGCGATGAGCTTGTCATCGCGGGCGCAGAGAGAGACTTCCTGCTTCACAGTGTCGTCGCGAGCGCGCTCAGTGCCGCATCGAGCTCATCGCGGTCCCGCGCCACGGCAAAAACGTAGCGGTCGGGTCGCAGGATGGCGGCGCGCACCTTGTGCTCCGCCAGCCAATCGGTGCCGACCCCGGGGAGCACGACTGCCTCGGTCGCAAGCCCCTCCAGCAGCGTGGCATCGCCGACGACCGCAAAGCGCTGGCCGATCGACTCGTCCATGAGGCGGCCGTCGCCGAGCCTCGGCTGCGGGAAGATCGTGCCGACCGGGGGCGGGGCGTCGAGGCGGCAGCCCGGGCCGAGCTGCGGGCGCGGGAAATCGAACACTTCCGGGCGCGCGGCAAAGCGGCGCTCGCGGTCGGCGACCGACCTCGAGTCCGTCGCCTGGATGACATTGCCGAGCTGAACGGCCAGCTCGATGAAGGCCCGCACGTGTGGCAGCCGTTCGCTCTCGTAAGTGTCGAGCAGGCTGTCCGGCGCCTCGCCGCGCAGCACGGCGGCGAGCTTCCAGGAAAGGTTCGCGGCGTCGCGCATGCCGGCGCACATGCCCTGGCCGAGGAAGGGTGGGGTCTGGTGGCAGGAATCGCCGGCCAGCAGCAGTCGGCCGCGCCGCCAGCCTTCCTGGATCAGCGAATGGAAGACGTAAACGGCGGAGCGCTCGATGCGCGCCTCCTCGGGGCCCAGCCAGCGCGCGATCATCGGCCAGAACATCGCGGGCTCGACCATGCGGGCGGGATCGTCGCCGGGCATGAGCATGATTTCCCAGCGTCGCCGGCGCTGGCCCTCGGGCCCGCCGACATTGACTAGCGTCATCGGCCGCTCGGGATCGCAGAACTGCAAGGTGTGGCGCGGCAGCGCCTGGACGCGCGGGCTCGTGGGGTTGCACAGCAGGTCGACCACCAGCCAGTGCCGGTGCAGGCCGAGATCGACCTGCCGGCTGCCGATGGCGTGGCGGACCAGCGAGCGCGCGCCGTCGCAGCCGACGACGAAGCGGGCGTCCAGCGTGTCGATCGATGTAACGTCTTGCCCGAGATGGACGCGCACGTTGGCGAAGCGCGCCAGCCCCTCGCGCAGGATGCCCTCGAGCGTCGGCTGATGGAAGTACCAGCTGCCGGCCCAGCCGTTGTGGCCCGGCCCGTCGATGCCCTTGCGGATCAGCAGCGTGCGGCCCGACGGGTCCTGGTAGCGCACGCCGTGCGAGCTGGGCGTCGACGTCTCGGCGATGCGTTCGGCCAGGCCCGCCGCCTGGAAGACGCGCATGACCTCACCGTCGAGATGCACGGCGCGCGGCAGCGGATAGACGTCGCGCTCGCGATCGAAAATGTCGACCGACAGGCCTTCGCGGCCGAGCAGGTTGGCGAGCAGCGCGCCGACCGGCCCGCAGCCGACGATGGCGACGTCGGCCCGTCTGGTGTTGTCTCCGTTCATGCCTTCACTCCCCAGCGGAGCTGCACGGGAGCGAGCGCATCTCCTATCCTCTTATGAAGATGCGCCGGGAGCGCGCCACTCCGTGGCGCTCATGCTCTTCCGGACTGCGAGCGAGACGCTCGCGGTCCGCAAGAAGATGAATGAGCGCCACGGAGTGGCGCGCTCCCGGCGATGATCCCTCCGGCCCTCGGGCAACCGCGCCGATGGCGGCCGATGACGGGGGAGGGACATGAAAGAGCGACTGCGCTGCCTCACGCCTGCAGCGCTTCCCACACGCGTTGCGGCGTCGCCGGCATGTCGACGTGCCGGCCGCCCAGTGCGTCGACGATGGCGTTCATCACCGAGGGCAGCGAGCCGGCGCAGCCGGCCTCGCCGCAGCCCTTGGCGCCCAGCAGGTTGGTCTTGGCCGGCACCGAATGGAAGTCCATGGCGAAGGAGGGCACGTCGTCGGCGCGCGGCAGGGCGTAGTCGGTGAAGCTGCCGGACAGCAGCTGGCCGTCCTCGCTGTAGACGACGTGCTCGAACAGCGCCTGGCCGATCCCCTGCACCACGCCGCCATGGCTTTGCCCGGCCACCAGCAGCGGATTGATGACGGTGCCGAAGTCGTTGACCATGGTGTACTTCACCACCTCGACGGTTCCCGTCTCGGGATCGATCTCGACCTCGGCGACATGCGCGCCATTGGGGAAGGCCGAGGGCGCGGCCTCGTGCACGTGGCTGACATCGAGCGTGCCGGGTACGCCCTCGGGCAGCTCGAGCCCGCTGCGCAGGCGCTCGGCGAGCTCCATGATGCCGATGCCGCGGTCGGTGCCGACGATGGCGAAGCGGCCGGCCTTGAACGCGATGTCGGCGGCGGAGGCCTCGAGCACCACGCCGGCGATCTGCCTGCCCTTGTCGATCACCTTGTCGGAGGCTTCGACGATCGCGGCACCGCTCGCCATGATCGACTTCGAGCCGCCGGTGCCGCCGCCGGCGATCAGCAGGTCGCTGTCGCCCTGCACGAGCTTGATGCGCTCGAACGGCACGCCGAGCTTGTCGGTCAGCACCTGGGCGAACGCCGACCAGTGGCCCTGGCCGTAGTCGAGCGTGCCGGTGATGATCGTGACATCGCCGCTGGGCTCGAAGCGCAGGCCGCCCATCTCCTTCATCGGCGGCGCCGTCACCTCGAGATAGTCGCCGATGCCCAGCCCGCGCAGCTTGCCGCGCTTCTCGCTCTCGGCCTTGCGCGCGGCGAAGCCCGCGACGTCGGCGAAGGCCAGCGCCTTGTCGAGCAGCGCGGTGAACTCGCCGCTGTCATAGGTCGTGCCCGACGCGGTCTTGTAGGGCATCTCGTCCGGCCGGATGTGGTTGCGGCGGCGCAGATCGAGGCTGTCGAGGCCCATCTCGCGCGCGGCGGTGTCGATCAGGCGCTCCATGAAATAGTTGGCCTCGGGGCGCCCCGCGCCACGATAGGCACCGACCGGCGAGGTGTGGGTGAACATGACCTTGGTCGCGACCTCGATCAGCGGCGTGCGGTAGATCGCGGCGAGATTGCGCGTGACGCCCATCGAGCCCATCAGCGGCCCGACATTGGCGAGGTAGGCGCCGACATTGGCGTAGCCGGTGAGACGCACGGCCAGGATGTTGCCCACCCTGTCGAGCGCCAGCTCGCCGTCGAAATCGTGGTCGCGGCCGTGCTGGTCGCTGAGGAAGCTGCCGCTGCGCTCGTCGGTCCACTTGACGGGGCGGCCGAGCAGCTTCGAGGCGTGGAACAGGCCGGCATACTCGGGGAAGGGCGAGCCCTTCATGCCGAACGAGCCGCCGACGTTGCCGGTCAGCACGCGCATCTGCCGAGGCTCGATGCCGAGCAGGTCGGCCATCTGGTGCTTGAGACCGAACACGCCCTGGCTGCCGGCATGCAGCGTGTAGCGATCGCTCGCCGCATCGTAGTGGCCGATCGCCGAGCGTGGCTCCATGGCGCAGACGACGATGCGGTTGCTGACCAGCCTGAGGCGCGTCACGTGCGCGGCCCCGGCGAAGGCTTCCGCCACCCTTGCCGCGTCGCCGTAGTGGTAGTCGACGCAGACGTTGCCGGGCGCATCGTCGAACACGAGCGGCGCGCCGGGCCTGGCCGCCTCGCGCGAATCGGTCACCGCCGGCAGGCTGTCGATGTCGACCACCACCGCCTCGGCCGCGTCCTTGGCCTGGGCGAGCGTCTCGGCGACGACGAAGGCCACCGGGTCGCCGACGAAGCGCACCTTGCCGGTCGCCAGCGAATGGCGCACCGGCATCTTCATCGGCGTGCCGTCGCGATTCGGCACGGGGATCAGGGTCTTGAGCGGGCCGTAGCCGGCGGCGTCGAGATCGGCGCCGGTCCACACGCCCAGCACGCCCGGCATAGCGCGCGCTTCGGCGGTGTCGATGCCCTCGATCGTGCCATGCGCCACCTGGCTGCGAACCATCACGCACCAGGCCTGGTTGGGCAGGACGAGATCGTCGGTATAGCGGCCCTGCCCGCGCAGCAGGGTCGGATCCTCGCGGCGCGGCACCGGCTGGCCGATGCCGAACTTGAGCGAAGCGAGAGCGTCAGCGTCGAACGGCGCGTTCATGGGCGATCCATCGGAATTGGGGGGAGTTGGGCCGTATCATAGCCCACGCCAGCAGGGGCCATGCCAGCAAGGCGGCTCTCCAGGGACTATCGAGCGCAGGCCAGCTTGTCGCAGGCTTCCCTCGGGGGTCGCCCGTCAGGTGCGGGCCCGGGGCCGCGTCTTCGGTGCGGGGAGCGTTGCTACCAGTTGCGCCAGCCGTTGTGCCAACCGCCGCCCACCAGCGGGCTCAGGATGGCGCCGACCAGACCGCCGTTGCCCCA
>JALHMO010000111.1 GCA_022844015.1 Reyranella sp.
CCCGGCCATGAGCGAGCGAGACCCTTCGGCAAGCTCAGGGCAGGCGCTCGCGGTCCGGAAGAGCATGAGCCTGCTACGCCGCCTTGCGGCGGGCCTGCGCCGCGGCGGCAGACAGCACCATCTCGGCGCATTTCTCGCCGATCATGATGCAGGGGGCGTTGGTGTTGCCGCTGGTCAGCGTCGGCATGATGGAGGCATCGGCGACGCGCAGGCCCTGGATGCCGTGCACCCTGAGCTCGTTGTCGACGACGGCCATCGCATCGGCGCCCATCTTGCAGGTACCGACCGGGTGATAGGTCGTCTCGGCATTGTTGCGCACCCAGTCGAGCAGCTCGTCGTCGCTCTGCAGCGCGGCGCCCGGCGCGATCTCCTCGCCGGTGATCTCCTTGAGCGGCGGGGTCGCCATCAGCTCGCGGCCCTTGCGGATGGCGGCGAGCAGGCCTTCGCGATCGGCACGCGCGGAGAGGAAATTGAAGCGGATCGCCGGCGGCTCGGCGGGATCGGCCGACTTGATGTGGATCGAGCCGGTGCTCTCTGAGCGCAGCACGTTGATGTTCATGGTGATGCCGCGTCGGCGCGCGATGCGGCGCTCGTGCCCGACGCGCTCATAGAGGAACGGCAGGATCGAGACCGTGGCATCCGGGGTCTCGAGCCCCGGCCGCGTGCGGAAGTACATGCGGATCGGCACCGAGGTCGTGGCCAGGAAACCCTCGCCCCACAGCGCGTACTTGATCGCCTCGCGGGCCAGGCGCCAGCCGCGCGCATTGTCGTTGAAGGTGGCGTTGCGCTCGGTGATGGCGAACTTCACGCGCGGCGAATAATGGTCGCGCAGGTTCTCGCCGACACCTTTCAGCTCGTGCACCGGCGCGATGCCGAGGCCGCGCAGCAGCTCGCTCTGGCCGATGCCGGAAAGCTCGAGGAGCTTGGGCGAGTTGATCGAGCCCCCGCTCACGATCACCTCGCGCGCCGCTCGCGCCTCGCGCTTCGTGCCGCCCACGGCGTAGCGCACGCCGACGCAGCGCTTGCCCTCGAGGACCAGCGTCTCGACCATGGCGCCCTTCTCGATCACGAGGTTGGCCCGCCCGCGCGCCGGATCGAGGTAGCAGAAAGCCGTGCTCTGCCGCCGCCCCTTGGCGATCGTCACCTGCGACATGCCGATGCCTTCCTGCGTCGCCCCGTTGAGGTCGGGGTTGAAGGGCAGGCCGATCTTCTGCGCCGCCTCGATCATCTTCTCGAGCAGCGGGATCCTGTGGCGCGGCGTGTCGGTGATGCGGAGCGGCCCCGCACGGCCGCGCAGCTCGTCCGATCCGCCGTCGTAATTCTCCATGCGCTTGTAGACCGGCAGCACGTCCTGCCAGCTCCAGCCGCGATTGCCGAGCTGGGCCCAGTGGTCGTAGTCCTGCGCCTGGCCGCGGATGTAGACCATGCCGTTGATCGAGCTCGACCCGCCCATCATCTTGCCGCGCGGCACCTCGATGCGGCGGCCGCCGGACCCATCGTCAGGTTCGGCGCTGAAGCACCAGTTGACCGCGGGCAGGTCGATCATCTTGGAAACGCCGACCGGGACCCGCGACCAGAAGTAGCTCGACTCCTCGGTGCCGGCCTCGAGCAGCAGCACGCGGTGGGTGCCGTTCTCGCTCAGCCGGGCGGCGAGTGTCGCACCTGCCGAGCCGGCGCCGACGACGACGTAGTCATAGAGGCTTTCAGCAGTCGGCATGGGGGTGCTCCTTCGCGGCCAACTTGACCCGGCTGTCGCGGCCGTGGCAAGGCCGCGGGCAGCGGCGCCCCCGAGACAGCCGCACCGCGGTACGGGAGAAGGCCATGGAGTTCGACGTCATGACGCGCGCCACCACGTGGGATCACGTGGCCGATCTGGCGCGGCGCACCGAGGCGGCCGGGTTCTCCGGCATGCTGTTCACCGAGGGGCATCAGGTGCCCTGGATGAACATCGCCGCCGCGGCGATGGCGGCGCCCTCCCTGCATTTCTCGACCGGCATCGCGATCGCCTTCGCGCGCAGCCCGATGATCACGGCGGAGATCGCCTGGGAGCTGGCGCAGAATACCCGGGGCAAGTTCCGGCTGGGGCTCGGCAGCCAGGTCAAGGCGCATATCACCAGGCGCTACGCCAGCCCGTTCGACAAGCCGGCGCCGCAGATGAAGGACTACGTGCGGGCGGTGAAGGCCTGCCTGTCGGCGTTCCGCCGCGAGGGTCCGCTGCAGCATGACGGCCCGTACTACAAGCTCTCCCTGCTGACCGAGCAATGGACGCCGTCGCGGCACGACCACGAGGACGTCAAGGTCGACATCTCGGCGGTGGGCCCGATCATGGTGCGGGTGGCCGGCGAGGTCGCCGACGGCATCCACGTCCATCCCATGCATTCGATGCACTACATCCGGAATCGGCTGCTGCCGGGCGTGGCCGAGGGCGCGGCACGGGCCGGACGCGACCCGTCGCAGGTCGACCTGATCGTCCCGGTGATCGTCGCCGCGGGCGATACGCCGGAGGAACGCGTCGTGCCGATCAAGGAGGCGAAGACGACCATCGCCTTCTACGGCGCCACGCCCAACTACGCCTTCCAGTTCGACGATCTCGGCTACACCGGCATGCGCGACCAGCTGCGCGATTGCCTCCGGTCGGGCGACAGCGCGCGCAGCGAGGCGCTGATCACCGACGAGATCCTCGACCAGTTTGCCGTGGTCGCCCGCTGGGACGACGTCGCCGACCGCCTGATCGCCCGCTACAAGGGAATCGCCTCGCGGCTGGTCATCTACCTCGCCTCGCACTGGCGCGAGGTCGACCCGAGGACGCTGGAACGCTGGGGCGAGGTCGCCCGCGCCGTGCGCAAGGCGGCGTAGGCGCGACCGCAAAATCCATGGCCGGGCCCGCAACACCTCCGACCTCATCCTGAGGAGCGAGCGCAGCGAGCGTCTCGAAGGATGGGAAACGAGCACTGTCGTTGCGGCCCATCCTTCGAGACGGCCGCTGCGCGGCCTCCTCAGGATGAGGATTTGTCGGGGTGCTCGTTCCTCATGACGAGATGGGCCAATGTTACTACTGCGGCAGGCGGGCCATCATGATGGAGATGTCGCGCGCCATCTCCATCGCCTGTTCGACATCGAGGCTGGCGGCGCGGTGAAAGGTGCGCTTGGTCTGGGCGACGAACTCGCCGTTCCATTTGGCGATGGTCTCGGCCATCGCCAGCGCGGCAGGCTGGAGCTGGTCGCTGGGCACGACCCGATTGACCAGGCCGAGCTCGTAGGCGCGCTGCGGGGTGATGTTCTCGCAGAGCAGCAGCAGCTCGAGCGCGATCTTCTTGCTCATCACGTGCGCGGCGTGCGCCGAGACGGTCGAGGCGGTCAGCCCCGCCTTCAGCTCGGGATAGCCGAAGCGCGCACTCTCGGCGGCGACCACGAGATCGCTGCCGAGCGCCAGGCTGCAGCCGGCGCCCAATGCATAGCCGTGCACGGCGGCGATGACCGGCTTGTCGACGCGCGTCAGCAGGTTGAACAGGGCGATGCTGTCGTCGCCGTGACTCACCAGGTTCCTGCGGCTTTCCGTGGTCAGCACCCGCGGCGTGGAGGTGTCCATGCCGGCGCAGAATGCCCGGCCCGAGCCCGCCAGGACCACCACCGACACGCCGTCGTCGGCCTGCGCCGCGCGCAGGGCGTCGGACAGCGCGCGCACGAGATCGGCATTGAGCGCGTTGAGCTTGGTCGGCCGGTTGAGGGTCAGCAGCCGCGCCGCGCCCCGGTTCTCGATCAGCAGCACCTCGTCCATCGTCGGTCCCTCCCCGATGCGTCGTCACGTTCCATGCGCATGTTCGCCGCCGCCGCGGCCTTCCGCCACGCCTCGATCTCGCTCCGCGATGCCGGCGACCGGCACGCACGACGACGCTTCCTCTCATGCGTCCCCTGCCGCTCGGCGCATCCTGGGGCACGGAGCGGGATCGGCAAGTTGTCTGCGACCTCGCGCGGGCTTACGCTGGCGTCCAGGATCGACACAGTGACATCGCAGCACCTCCTCCGCCTCCTCCTCCTGCCCGTTGGGCTCACGCTTGTTCTGGCCGCCGCAACCGCGCGCGCCCAGATCATCCCGCCGGCCGAGGATATCGCCGCCCAAGTGCGCACCCAGGGCTATCCCTGCGAGGGCTCGGCAAGCGCGCTCAAGCTCGTCAAGCAGTCGTGGCCGGACGAGCCGTTGTGGATCCTGACCTGCACCAACGCGACGTACCGGGTGCGGCTGATTCCCGACATGGCCGCGAAGATCGAGCGGGTGCAGTAGCAGGCACGCGTCGAGGCTGCAGATGCCCGTCACTCGAGGCCGGCGCGACGGAAGGCCTCGAGGTAGGATGCGCGATCGACGTCGCGCTTGAAGGGAATATGCTCGCCGAGCCAGGCCAACGAGATATTGGGCTGGGCGCGACGGAGCTCGCCCAGGGCCGCGCGGGCTTCCTCGTGCTGGCCGGCCATCGCCGCCGCCGCCGTCAGCACACGGTGGGCCCCGACGAAGTCGGCCTTCAGGCGCAGTCCCTCGCGCGACAGGCGGATCGCCTCGTCGTAGTTGCCGCCGACGAATTGCGCGTAGGCGGCAATGCCGCAATAGATCGCCGCGCAAGGGTCGCGCGGGCTCAAACGGAGCGCACGGCGCGCAGCGCGGTCGCCGTCCTCCCAGCGACCGCTGTAGCTCAGCGCCAATGCGTAGAAGCCGTGCGCAAGCGAGAAGCTGGGATTGAGCTGCAGGGCGAGCTCGAACTCGGCCAGGCAGTCGTCGAAGCGGCGGGCGAACAGCAGGGCGTGGCCCAGCGCATGATGCGCCCACGGGTCCTCGCTGTCGGCGCGAATCGCCGCCCGCGCAGCGCGCTCGGCGATCGGCATGGCCGTCGCCATGTCCTCCCAGCCCATGTGGGCAGTGAAGGCATGGCTGGTCGCCAGCACGCCCAGCGCCTGGCCGTAGTTGGGATCGATGCTGATCGCCTTCTCGAGCAGCGCCTGCGCCACGACGTTGTCCTGCCGCGTGACGCGCCAGTAGTGCGACAGCGCCCGCATGACGAGGTCCCAGGCGTCGAGGCTGTCGGGTGCGCTGCGCCGCGCGTGCGAGCTTTCCGCGGCGTAGAGCTGCGGCTCGATCGCACCCACGATGGCCTGCGAGATCTCGTCCTGGACCGCGAAGACGTCGGCCAGCGCGCGGTCGTAGCGCTCCGCCCAGATATGGCTGCCGGTGGCGACGGCATTGAGCTGGGCGGTGATGCGCACGCGATCGCCCGCCTTGCGCACGCTGCCCTGCACGACATAGCTCACGCCGAGCTCGCTGCCGACCTGGGCGAGATGAACGGCACGGCCCTTGTAGACGAACGAGGAGTTGCGGGCGATCACGTAGACCCAGCGCAGCCGCGACAACGCCGTGATGACGTCCTCGCTGATGCCGTCGGAAAAGTATTCCTGCTCGGGCTCGCCGCTCATGTTGATGAAGGGCAGGACAGCGATGCCCGGCCGATCGAGCGGCACCGGCTGGCCGGGTGCCGGGCCCGATGCCGAGAAGGACGTCGCTGGCGCGGCCGCCAGCTCGGAACCCTCGGCGACCATGCCGACGAAACGGAAGCCCTTGCGTGCCAGGGTTCGTATCAGCCTCTGGTCCTGGCCGTTGTCGCCCACCGCCTTGCGCGCGGCATTGATGCGGCTGGTCAGGGTCGATTCCGACACCACCCGTCCTTGCCAGATGGCCTCGATGAGGTCGTCCTTGCTGACCACGCGGTCGCGGTTCTGCACGAGGTAAGCCAGCAGGTCGAACACCTGTGGCTCGATCTCGAGGCGTTCCTGCCCACGCAACAGCTCGCGCCGGCCGGTATCCAGCACATGATCGGAGAAATGGAACTGCACGCTAACCCCTGCCGCGACGTCGGGAAATAATCAAGCCGTTCACCGGCACAAACAAGCGAAGGCCGGTGTCCCCGCCCGCATACGACACGGTGATCCGCCAGGGCCTGTCGCCCCGTGGCGGGGTGTGGCCGCCCCCAGGGCATTCGTCAGCGCCACGACCGCCGACGGCACCAGCCGACATTCGACCGGGTTTGAGGATGAACCCGCCGATACGCTACGCTGTCGACTTCGCGAGCCAAGGGACGGGGAGGCCGCACGATGGACGAATCGGAGATGGTCGGGCGGGCACGCAGGTTTCTCGCCGGCGAGCGCCTCACTTTCGATGCCGTGCTCGCAATGCTCGGGCCGCTGCAGCAGCAGGACCAGCTTTCGCTGGCACGGCGCGTTCTCGAGCGGATCCGCAAGAAGGAGGACGACAGCGTCAGCGGCGGCGTGCCGGATCGCGATGTCGAGGGAATCCCCCTCCGCGATTACCTCTGCCAGCAGGAGGCCCTGCTGACCAGCAAGGATCCGGAACTGCACGCCTCGCTCCGTCACGATCAGGCACTGCGGATCCTGGCGCGCGGCTTCAGGTTCATCAACGACAGGAGCAAGGCCGGCGATGCGGAAACGCTCGGCATCGCCGGCGGCATCTGCAAGCGCAAATGGAACGACCTCGGCCAGATCAAGGACCTGATGCGCTCGGCCGACTTCTACACGCGGGGTGCCGCCAACGACCTCAGGATCGATCCCTATCCGCACATCAATGCGGCATTCGTCGACGACCTGCTTGCGGCGGCAGGCGTTCAGCCGACGGAGCGGCGCCAGCAGGCTCGGGCGCTGCGACAGCGGATCGTCGATGAGCTTCCGGAGAAGGGCGGCTGGTGGCACGTCGCGACCCGTGCCGAGGCCCTCTTCGGGCTCGGCCGGTACGAGGAAGCGACGCGGGCACTCGCGCAAGTCGACAAGAGCGGGAAGCGTGCGCCCTGGGAGCTGCGGACCATGGCCGAGCAGCTCGCCCAGCTTGCCCATCTTCACGCGAGCTGGCGGGCCGACGCGGTCGGCGGCGGCGCCGATCCGCTGGACGATCCCGCGATACGCCAGTTCTTCGAGGCCTTGCTGCCGGGCGCCGAGGACGCGATCCGCTCGGTGATCATTGGGAAAGTCGGGCTCGCACTGTCCGGCGGCGGCTTCCGCGCGTCGTTCTATCACCTCGGGGTTCTCGCCTGCCTCGCCGAGCGCAACGCCCTGCGCGACGTCGACGTCCTGTCGTGCGTCTCGGGCGGCAGCATCGTCGGCGCATGCTACTGGTTGAAGCTGCGACAACGCCTGCAGCGTTCGCCACCACCTTCCCGGGGTGACTACATCGAGCTCGTAAGAGAGCTGATCCAGCATTTCCTCGACGCGGTCAGGACGGATCCCAGGCGCAGCATCCAGCCGTCGAAGGGCCGCGCCGTATGGAATTTCGCCCGCGGCGCCAAAGGCGTCCTCGACCCGGAGAAGATGGCGGCGGCGCTCGAGGAGGACTTTTACCGACCGCTGTGGGGGCCGCGCCCGTCCGCCGCCGCGCCCATTCAGATGCACGAGCTGGCCTTCCAGCCTGCCGACCACGACCGAGTGCTCACGGGCAGCGACTCGTTCAATCCCGGCAGGCACAACTGGCTGAGAGCCAACAAGGTTCCGGCGCTCATCCTCAATGCGACGACGGTCAACACGGGGCATGCCTGGCACTTCACGCCGACCTGGATGGGCGAGTCTCCCTGGGCCGTTCACGCGGCGGCCGACAGCATCCAGCGGCTGGAATGGCACAACTACAGCCCTGCCAACGGCTGGCAGATGGCGCTCAGCCGAGCCGTGGCTGCTTCCGCCTGCGTGCCCCTCGTGTTCGAGCCCCTGCGGCTGCGCGCCAGCTACAGCGGCATCGACGTCTCGCTGGTCGATGGCGGTGTCCACGACAACCAGGGCACGGTGGCGCTGCTGGCTTCCGACTGCAACGTGGTGCTGGTCAGCGACGCGTGCGGCCAGCTCACGCTGCAGCCGAAGCCTCCGGAGGGCATGACAGCGGGCCTGTCGGCCGGCTCGCGCTCCATGGACACGCTCATGGAGCGCGTTCGCCTCGCCAACTACGCCGACCTGGCGGCCCGTCAGCGGACCGGCTTGCTGCGCAACCTGATGTTCCTGCACATGAAGGCCGGGCTCGATGCCGACGTCATTCGTCTGCCGTTCTCCAGCGAGTCCTATACGCTGGAACGGGACACGCTCACGCCTTCCGGGGTGCTGCGCGACGTGCAGCAGGCGCTCGCGGAGCTGCGAACCGACCTAGACGCATTCACCGATATCGAATCGGCGGCGCTGATGGCCTGCGGCTACAGGATGGCGAGCAAGGCGATCGACAGCGACCTGCCCGGGCTCGCCGGGCGCTGGCGGCCAGCGCCGTACGACAACTGGGCCTTCAAGACGATGCTCGGGAAGATCACGACCGTCGACATCGAGGTCGGGCAACTGAACGCTCTGCTGGCGGAAATTCGCGCCGGCAAGACCGTGGCTCTGGATTGATTGATGGGCCCGGGCACAGGCGAGGAGCATGCCCGGCCGCGGCCGTTGAGCTATCATCGGGCCGATGTGGCGCAAGCTCGCGTGGTTCCGCTCCCTGTCGATCATCGTTGGCGTCACCCTGCTGCTCGACTTCTCGATCACGACCATCGTCTCCAGGGCCTTTCTCGACGAGCTGATCCCGCTCGGCTTCCAGGACGAGGAGAACTACCGGCTCGACGTCCCGTGGCATCATGAGCTCCGGGCGAACCTGCGCACCCAGCGTCGCTGGGGCCCTTTCAAGTACCCGTTCGCGACCGACGAGCACGGCTTCAGGACGGGCGAATGCGCCGGCAGCGACCCCGCGAAAGAACGCGACAACACGGTCTTCGTGGTCGGCGACTCCTTCGCCGAAGGCCTGGGCGTTCCCTTCGAGGAGAGCTTCGCCGGCCTGCTGGCCTGCGCCTACCGCAAGCAGGGCATGGTCGTCCGCAATCTCGGGACGCTGAGCTACAGCCCCGTCATCTACTACCGGAAGATCGCCGAATCGGCGCGCCGGCTCGGCCTGACCCCGCGCGAGATCGTCGTTTTCCTGGACATCTCCGACATCCACAACGACGCGCGCGACTATCGCGAGGTGGGCGACAGCGTCGTCTCGGACACGACGCCTCCCGGGCGCAGGCTCACCGACTTCCTCAAGCGCCACTTCTCCACCTTTGCGCTGCTGTCGAGGCTGCGGCTGCTCATGCGCGCCGAGGAGGTCGTCCTGCCCGTGTCGACGCTCGCGGACTGGACCACCGAGCGCGACAAGCTCGACAGCTGGGGGTGGACTGGCCTGGCCGCCAACGAACGCAACCTCGGCAAGATCATCGACCAGTGCCAGGCTTGGAAATGCCGGGTGACTCTCGTCGTCTACCCGTGGCCGAAGCAGATCCTGCGCGGCGACCTGGACTCCCTGCAGGTCACGCACTGGAGGGCCTGGTCGGCCGCCCGCGGCATCGGCTTCATCGATGCCTTTCCGCCGTTCTTCGTTCTGCCTGCCGATGTCACGCTCGAGCGCTATTTCCTGCCGGGTGACGTGCACCTGAACGCGCGCGGCAACAGGCTCGTCTTCGACACGGTATGGCCCGAGCTCGATCGACGCGACGGCCGGGGCGGACGCTGACGCCCGGCGCACGGAAGGTGCGACGGGAGACCAGTGATCTGCCCGGCGCGCCTGGGGTACCATCCATCCCATGAAGCATCGGCTCGCGTCGTGGCTGCGTTCCCTCGCCATCATAGCCGGCGTGACGCTGCTGCTCGATTTCTCGATCACCGCCTTCATCCCCAGTGCCTATCTCGAAGATCTGCGGTCGATGCATTCGCCCGACGACGTCAACTACCGGACCGGCGTGCCCTGGCACCATGAGCTGAAGCCCGATCTCAGGACCCAGCGCTACTGGGGTCCCATCGGCTATCCCTTCGCCAGCGACAAGCTCGGCTTCAGGACCGGTGCCTGTGCCGGCAGCGACCCGCGCCGGGAGCACGACAACACGGTCTTCGTCGTCGGCGACTCTTTCACCGAGGGGATCGCCGTGCCCTTCGAGGAAAGCTTCGCCGGCCTGCTGGCGTGCGCCTACCGCGAGCATGGCATGGTGGTCCGCAATCTCGGCACGCTGGGCTACAGCCCGACGATCTACCATCGCAAGATCGACGAGTCGGTGCGGCGGCTGGGCTTCGCGCCGCGCGAGATCATCGTGTTTCTCGACATGTCCGACGTCCACAACGACGCCGTCGACTTCACCGATCTGGGCAACACGATCGTCGCCCAGGCCCCGACAGCCGGCCGCAAGGTCAAGGAGTTCCTGAAGCGCAACTTCATGTCCGCATCGCTGGCGTCGAAGCTGTGGCTCACGGCCTGGCGCCACTACCTGATGCCGCCGGTATCGACGCTGGCCGACTGGACGAGCGACCCCGCGGCGTTCGAGCGCTGGGGCCGGGCCGGCCTCGCCGCGAACGAGCGAAACCTGCAGAAGATCGTCGACCAGTGCGGTGCCTGGAAATGCCGGATGACCCTGGTGGTCTATCCGTGGCCCCCGCAAATCCTGCAGGGCGACAAGGAGTCGTTGCAGGTCCGCCATTGGCGAGCCTGGTCCGCCGCACGCGACGTCCGGTTCGTGAACGCCTTCCCGCCCTTCTTCACGCTTCCGCCGAAGGAGGCCGTGGCGCGCTATTTCATCGACGGGGACGTCCACTTCACGGCGGCAGGCAACAGGCTGCTGTTCGACGCCGTGTGGCCATCCCTGCGTCCCGCGAACTAGGCGCTTTCCGGCGCACGCCGGCACCGGGCGAACAGCGGCCCCGGGCCGACCGCAGGGTTTTCGCATATGGACAAGAACTCCGTCATCCCGACCGGAGCCGCGCGTAGCGCGGCGTAGTGGAGGGACCTCTCTTTCGGCATCAACAAGAAAGGTCCCTCGACTACGCCGCCAATGGCGCTGCAAGCAGCGCCTGATTGGGCGGCTCCGCTCGGGATGACGGAGTTTTGTGTCCATATGCGGACCTGACTACCCATTGAGCTCCGCGACGCAAAAGCTGTGCCCTCAATGTAGACGCATCTGGGTTATCAGGTATGTGAATGCCCCGGGCCGACCGGGACAGGACCTCGGGGAATAATCAAGACGTCCTGAAGGACAAATCAAGCCGCCGGCAAAGTCTTGCAGCGTCGGCAGGCCCATGGTGCCCGGCATCGACAACGCCCGGGAGGCACCGATGCCAGACTCGACAATCACGCCCACCACCCCCGCCCCTCAGCCCGATCTCGCCGCCCTCAAGGGACGCCAGCAGGTCGCCTGGTCGTCGGGCAACTACGCCGTCGTCGGCACCACCCTGCAGATCGTCGGCGAGCAGCTTTGCGAGGCCATGGACCTGCGTGCCGGCGCCAAGGTGCTCGATGTCGCCGCCGGCAACGGCATGATGAGCCTGGCCGCGGCGCGACGCTGGTGCGACGTCGTCTCGACCGACTACGTGCCGGCCCTGCTGGCGGCCGGACAGGCGCGCGCCCAGGCCGAGGGTCACGCCATCCGGTTCCAGGAAGCCGACGCCGAGGCCCTGCCGTTCGCCGACGCGAGCTTCGACGCCGTCGTCTCGACTTTCGGCGTGATGTTCACGCCCAACCAGGACAAGGCCGCGGCCGAGCTGGTGCGCGTCTGCAAGCCCGGCGGCACGATCGGTCTCGCCAACTGGACGCCCGACGGCTTCATCGGCCAGGTCTTCAAGACCCTGGGCAAGTACCTGCCGCCGCCGGCCGGCGCCAGGTCGCCGGCGCTATGGGGAACGCGCACCCGCCTCGACGAGATGTTCGGCAACCATGCCGCCGTCACGACCGAGCCGCGCCATTTCAACTTCCGCTATCGCTCGCCCGAGCACTTCATGGAGGTTTTCCAGACCTTCTACGGTCCGGTGCTGAAGGCCTTCGCCGCCCTCGATGCCGAGAAGCAGGCCGGGCTGCGCGCCGACCTGGTGGCGCTGATGGCGCGCCTCAACCGCGCCACCGACGGCACCCTGGTGGTGCCGAGCGAGTACCTCGAGGTGGTGATCACCCGGCATAAGGGAGGCATCCAGTGAAGCACATGCTGGTCGCGACGGCGCTCGCCGTCGCAGCGACGGCGGCGGTGGTGGCATCGGCCGCCCCGCCGTCGCCCGACATCCCTGCCGCGCTCGAGCCGGCTGCTCGCGAAGCGCTGGCCGACATCCTGTCGGCCAAGGGCGTGCAGATCTACGAATGCCGCGCCGAGTCGACAGGGGGTCCTGCCTGGAAGTTCATCGCGCCGGAGGCGGACCTGTTCGACACCGACGGCGAGCAGATCGGCCTGCACGGCGCCGGCCCGTTCTGGCAGGCCGTCGACGGCAGTCGCATCGTCGGCCAGGTCAAGGCGCGCACCGAGGCACCGACGCGCCGTGCCATCCCGTGGCTGCTGCTGATCACGCAATCGACCGGCGCGGCCGGCCGCTTCAGCGAGGTAACGAGCATCCAGCGCATCGACACGGTCGGCGGCCTCGTGCCCGTCGAGCCCTGCACGGCCGATCTGATCGGCGTGCGAGTCAGGACGCCCTACACCGCGATCTACCGCATGTTCTCCCTTTCCTGAGGTCTCACCGCCATGAACCGCAGTCTCTTCCCCGCCACGCTCGTGCTGGCCGCAAGCCTCGCTTCGCCGGCCAAGGCCGACATCGTCACCGACTGGAACGTCAGGACCAGCGAACTGATCGCCGAAGCGAAGATCGGCACGCCGCCGGCGGTACGCATCGTCGCGATCGTGCAGACGGCCGCCTACGGCGCCGTCAACAGCATCACTCGGCGCTACCCCGACGCGACGACGACCGGACCACGCCCGCCGCAGACCGCCTCGATCGAGGCCGCCGTCGCCGCTGCCCATCGCACGACCCTGCTCAAGCTCCTGCCGGCGCAGCAGGCCGCGATCGACGCCGCCTACCAGGCGATGCTGGCCAAGGTCGCCGACGGCCCGGCCAGGACCGCCGGCATCGCCGCCGGCGAGCAGGCGGCGCAGAAGGTGCTCCACCAGCGCCTCGGCGACGGCGCCGCCGCACCCGATACCCATCGCCCGCACACCACCGCCGGCGCGTACGTTCCGACGGTCACGCCGGCGGCGACGACCTGGGTCAAGCGCAAGACCTGGCTGATGGCGACGCCCGACCAGTTCCGCCCGTCCGCACCGCCGGCGCACTCCGGCGAGGCGTGGGCCCGCGACTTCAACGAGGTCAAGGAGGTCGGCGGCCGCGCCAGCACGCGCCGCACGCCCGAGCAGACCGCGATCGCCCGCTTCTGGGAGTACTCGCTGCCCGCCATCTACTTCGGCGTCGTACGCTCGGTTGCCGACCGGGCCGACCGCGAGGTGACACGCAACGCGCTGCTCTACGCCACCGTGGCGCAGGCGATGGACGACGGTCTGATCGGCGTGATGGACGCCAAGTACGCCTACAACTACTGGCGCCCGGTCACGGCGATCCGCAACGCCGACATCGACGGCAACGACGCCACCGCGCGCGACGCCGCGTGGAGCCCGATGATCGACACGCCGATGCATCCCGAGTACCCGAGCGCGCACAGCGTGCTCGCCGCCGCGGTCGCCACCATCCTCGAGGCCGAGATCGGCCGCGGCCCCATGCCGACCTTGAGCACCGCCAGCCCGACCGCCAAGGGCGCCGTGCGGCAGTGGACGAACCTCGACGACTTCACGCAGGAAGTCGCCAACGCCCGCATCTGGGGAGGCATCCACTTCCGCACCGCCACCGAGATCGGCACCACCATGGGCCGCCGCATCGGCGAGCTCGCCGTGACGCGGTTGAACCTGACGCAGTGAAAGAAGGGTGCGACCCTCCCCCATAGGAGCAAACTTTTCGGTCGCCCCTCCCCAGCTTCGCTGCTACGGAGCGGACACATCTCGAATCCCTCACCCATAGGACGGGCTGCCGAGCTCGTGTTGTCCTCCCTGCGCGAAGCGCGGGGAGGTGCCCCCGCAGGGGGCGGAGGGGTCGGGAGCCTCAGTCGAGGCAGCCGTCCATGCTCTTGCACCTCGAGACCAATGAAGCCACGGACATGAATACCGAATGGATGCTGCCGCCTGAGCTCGAGCCCGGCCAGTCGGCGCCGCTCGGCATCAGTCTGGTTGGTCCGCAGCTTGCGGGCGAAGCGAACCACGCTGGGATGCAATCGCTAATCAGCGATCAGCGGCTTCAGTATGACGAATACTCCAGCCGTACTTGTGTCGCTCTCGACCCCTCCGCCCAATGGCGCTGTAAACAGCGCCTAAGCGGGGGCACCTCCCCGCGCTTCGCGCAGGGAGGACAACATGATGCGTGAATTCGGGTCTTTCCGGCACGTCGCGTCGGCAGGCCTCCTTCCAGCCTTCGAGATCGCCATGCGCCATCGCTTTTTGCCCTGCCTCATGCTGACGGTGTCCTGGCTCATCCAGGCCGGCTCGGTCGCCGATCGCGCGGCCGCCCAGGTGCCGCCGAACGCCGGCGAGATCGCGGCCTACCGCGGCTTGCACGCGGCGGCAGCGAGCGGCGACCTGCCCGCCCTGAAGAAGGCGCTTCAGGACGGCGCAGACATCGAGGCCCGCGACGGCCACGGGCGCACGGCCTTGCTGGTCGCGGCGCACGGCCCGCATCTCGATATCGTGCGCGCTCTGGCCAGGGCCGGCGCCGACATGAAGGCCAGGGACTTTCAGCGCTACGACATCATCACCATCGCCGCGGTGCGCGACGATGCAGCGATGGTACGGCTCGCCATCGTGTTCGGTGCCGACCCCACCGCCATCACGTCGCCCTATGACGGCACGGCGCTGATCGCCGCGGCGCATCTCGGTCACGCCGAGGTCGTGCGCGCCCTGATCGCGGCGAAGGCGCCGCTCGACCACGTCAACAACCTCGGCTGGACCGCCGCGATGGAGGCAGTGGTGCTGGGCAACGGCGGCAAGCGCCACCAGGACACACTGCGCGCCCTGGTCGAGGCCGGCGCCGACGTCGCCATTCCCGATCGCGCCGGCGTCACGGCGCTGGAGCACGCCAGGCGGCGCGGCTACGGCGCCATGGTCACGCTGCTCGGCGGGTGATCCGGCCGCGGGGGCAGCCGATCGATCGGGGAGCGTTGGCGGGGCAACGTGCTCGCGGGGCATGCGGCTGGTCGCAGCGCCGTGCTTTTGCCCAAGCGGTGGAGGAGACTGGCGCGACATCGACGATCAGCCCCCGTCCCGGAGATCCCGCCATGGCCGCGCCCCGCCCCTCGAAGACCCATATCGGCAATCACGCGCTGCGACCCGAGACCCTGATGCTCTCCTACGGCTTCGACCCGGCGCTCTCCGAGGGCGCGGTGAAGCCGCCGGTGTTCCTCACCTCGACCTTCGTCTTCGGTACGGCGGAGGAAGGGCGCGACTTCTTCGACTACGTCTCCGGCCGCAAGCAGCCGCCCGCAGGCAGCGCGGCCGGCCTGGTCTACTCGCGCTTCAACCATCCCAACAGCGAGATCGTCGAGGATCGGCTCGCTGTCTACGAAGGGGCGGACCAGGCCGTGCTGTTCGCCTCCGGCATGGCGGCGATCGCGACGACCATCCTGGCCGTGGCGCGACCCGGCGACGTCGTCCTCCATTCGCAGCCGCTCTACGGCGGCACCGAGACGCTGCTTTCCGGCACGCTGTCGAGCTTCGGGATCGCTGCCGTGCCGTTCGCCGATGGCGTCTCCGAGGCCGCCATCCGCGACGCGGTGGGCGCGGCCGAGCCCCGGGGCCGGATCTCGCTGATCCTGATCGAGACGCCGGCCAACCCGACCAACGGGCTGGTCGACATCGCGCTCCTCCGCCGCATCGCCGACGAGATCGGCACGCGGCAGGGCGGTCGTCGGCCGCTGCTGGTGTGCGACAACACCCTGCTCGGCCCGGTGTTCCAGCATCCCCTGGCGCACGGCGCCGACGTGTCGCTCTACTCGCTGACAAAATATGTCGGCGGCCACTCCGATCTCATCGCCGGCGCCACGCTGGGGGCGAGGCCGGTGATCGCGCCGATCAAGGCGCTGCGCGGCAGCGTCGGCACGCAGCTCGATCCGCACTCGTGCTGGATGCTCGGGCGCTCGCTCGAGACGCTGTCGCTCAGGATGGAGCGCGCCAACGCCAATGCCCGCCAGGTCGCCGAGTTCCTGCGCGACCATGCCAAGGTCAGGAAGGTGCACTATCTCGACTTCCTCGAGCCGGGGTCGACCGCACGGGCCGTCTACGAGCGGCAATGCACGGGCGCGGGCTCGACTTTCTCCTTCGACATCGTGGGCGGGCAGCGCGAGGCCTTCGCCTTCCTGAATGCCCTGCAGGTCTTCAAGCTCGCGGTCAGCCTGGGCGGCACCGAGTCGCTCGCCAGCCATCCCGCCGCCATGACCCACTCCGGCGTGCCTGACGCGGTGCGGGCGAGGATCGGGGTGCTCGACACGACGATCCGGCTGTCGGTCGGGATCGAGCATCCCGACGACCTGATCGCCGACCTGGCACAGGCTCTGGCGGCAACCCCATGATGGCGGCCACGCGCCAGTCACAGGGACAGAACGAATGCTGCCGGATCACGATCCGGGGGTGGCGGCCGACGCCATGTCAGGGCTCCCCGGTCGACATCCGCCGTTGTCGCGGTCGAAGGGTCGGCACGGCGCCGGCCGCGTCCCTCGTTGCATGACGCAAGCCACGACACGAGGTCGAAGGCGATGGTGGGCAGCCATGGCCTCGGCGATGATGGTCTTCCCCGTCCTTGCGGCCGAACCCGACTTCACGACCTCTTCGGCCACGTTCGAACCCGTGCCGGCAGTCAGCGGCAGCGTCGTCCACTACATCGTCACCGTCGCGAACACCGGCGGCGACAGCCCCTACACGCGCATCGCCGTCGCGCTTCCCCCTGGATATCTCATTGCCACGAGCGACGACTGCACCACGGCAACACCGGGCAGCGGTGGCATTGTCTGGCACGAGGGGAGCTTTCCTGGAGGCACGCGGATGAAATGCCGGGTCGCCATCCTGACGCGACCGGATGCGGCGGGCACCATCGCAACACTTGCCGCCGAGATAGCGACGCCGCCGTCCGGCTATCTTCGCCTCGAGGCCAGGCCAACGCTCGCTGCGCCGCCAAATCCCGGCACGGTTTACCTCGGTCCGATCGGCATCACCCCGGCCGGCCTGGTGACGCTCGCGATGCTCGTGCTGGCCGTCGTCGGAGCCGCGGGGCTTGCGATCGCGACGCTGGGCGACGGTGCGCGCACCAGGCTGGCGATCGGCGCCTGGGCAGCGATCGTCACGTCGGTCGGCTTGCTGGTCTATTTCGCGAGCCTTGCGCGCGACGATCTGCGCAGCCACACCGACTATCGGCAAGCCTCCTGCTTCATCGTCGACTCATCGATCCGTGCCCTCAAGAGCTCGGGCAAGAGCAGCGGATCGACCTACGCCCCCGAGTTCGCGGTCCGCTATGACGCAGGGGGTGCCGAGACCTACAGCGTGGCGTCACCGCCCGCGACGTCGCTCGACGTGGGATGGATCGGCTCGTCGCAGAAAGCTCTCGAACGCATGGCGATTGGCTCGACCCAGCCGTGCTGGTTCGACCCAAACGACGTCAAGACGGTGCTGCTCGACCGTGGCCCTGGCGGTGCTTACTTCTTCGCATTGCTGCCGCTGCTCATGCTGGTTCTGGCGGGCTGGATGCTGAGAGGGGCCCTGCGCCCGCGAAGCTCGTCACGCATGGGCAGCTGACACCACGGCACCCTGCACAACGCGCCCAACCACTCGCGGTCATCGGGCGACGGCACGGCGGGCACCATCCAGGGGCAGCGTGGGCGCCGGCCGGTCCTGAGCCATCGACACGCGAGCGACCTGCTCGCACCATCCCTGTGGCCGTGAGCCGGCGCAGCGGCCTGGACCGCGCACGAACTCTGGGCGGAGCAGAACTTGGGGTGTGTAAGTGCGGGCGCCTCGCCTCTGATTTGTCAGTCGTTCATCTGGACAAGGCGGGCCGGCGCGTCCTATACAGCCCGCCGCCAACGGAAATGATTGGCCCAGGTAGCTCAGTTGGTAGAGCATGCGACTGAAAATCGCAGTGTCGGTGGTTCAATTCCGCCCCTGGGCACCATTCCCCAAATTGTCGCGCAATTTCAAAGACTTGTTTTCGGCCCTCGTGGCAGGGGCCGTTAGTTCGTACACAGCGCGTACCTCGATGGCGAAGAGCGGAACAGGGTTCCAGCGGAAGGCGAGCCGAGCCGGCCCTGCCATAGTCGGTCCATGACTACGCGCCGCAGCAGCCTGCCCCCGACCAGGATCGAGAAGCTCGAGACGTTCCTGATCGAGCGCTGGTGCCTGCTGCGCATCCATTGCGAGGACGGCACGATCGGTACCGGCGAGGCAGGCGTGCACGGCTGGCCACGGCCGACCGCCGCCATGATCGACGAGATGAAGTCCTATCTCGTGGGGCGCGATCCTTCGACGATCGAGCACCATGCACAGGCGCTGCAGCGGCACTCGCACTTCATGGGCGCGCTGGTCGGCGGCGCCATCTCGGCGATCGACATCGCGCTCTGGGACATCAAGGCCAAGCGCCATGGCGTGCCGGTCTACGAGCTGATGGGTGGCAAGACGCGGGACCGCGTGCGCTGCTACATGCACGCCAAGGGCGTCACGCTCGACGAGCTGGTGGCCGATGCCGTCGCCAGGAAGCGCCAGGGCTTCACGGCGATCCGCTTCTCGCCGTTTGCACCCGACTACCATCTGCGCAGATCGTTCGAGGAATGGGTGAGCGAGGCCGAGCGCCGCGTCGGCGCGGTGCACGAGGCGCTCCAGGGCGACGCCGACATCTGCATCGAGCTGCACCGCCAGATGAACCCGGCCGAATCGATTGCGCTCGGGCAGCGGTTGCAAAAGTTCCATCCGTACTTCTATGAAGATCCGATGCTGCCCGACAGCCCGGCGATGATGGGCGACGTGCAGGCGCGGAGCGGGTTGCCGGTAGCGACGGGCGAGCGCTTCTCGTCGATCTTCCAGTTCCAGGAGCTTCTGGCGAGCAACGGCTGCGCCTATGTCCGGCCCGACGTCTGCCTCTGCATGGGGCTCACCGGAGCCAAGAAAGTGGCGGCGATGGCCGAGGCGCACCACGTCAAGGTGATCCCGAACAATCCCTTGTCCCCGATCTCGACGGCGGCCTGCGTGCAGCTCGACGCCTGCATCCCGAACTTCGCGCTGCAGGAATACACGGGCGAGTCGGATCCGCCCAAGCGCGACATGGTCGTGCAGCCACTGGTGTTGAAGGACGGTTACCTCGAGGTCCCGGATGCGCCGGGCCTCGGCATCGAGCTCGACGACGACGCCCTGCGGCGGCTCAGGCTGCGCGAGGTCGTGACCGAGCCGCCGATCGGGCGGGATGGGTCGGTGCAGGATTGGTGACTTGCATCACACCCGTTCGAGGATCGACAGGCCCCGGTTGCGATCGATCAGGTAGATCAGGCCTCGATGGTCGACGTAGACGTCGTTGCTGCAGACGCGCTGGGCTCCCGCCGGCACGTCGGGCATCCACCAGGCGGCCTGCTTCATCGACAGGGGATTGGCGATATCGATCACCCTGAGCCCGTTGGCGAACCAGGCGGCGGGAACCTCGTTGCCGACGATTGTCTCGACGGGCTGATGGCATGCCGTCATCAAGGGCGTCTCGATCCCGACCAGCTCCGGCAACTGGAAGCAGCCGACCGGTACCGGCCGGGTCTCCTCGGTGATGTTCACCATCCAGAGCGCCGCCGGCAGCTCCGGCGAGAGCGCAGGATCGAGGGGCTGCACGTGCTCGTCGGCGACCAGCATCCAGCGATGACCGGCGATCGGCACATCGATCGGAACCAGGCTGTGCGTGGGCCAGCCGAACGGCGGGCTCCAGTCGAGATGGGCGATCAGCGTCGGCTTCGTCATGTCGCTGATGTCGAGGATGACGCCGCCGCCGTACCAGTAGCTGACGTACAGGCGATCGCCGCGCCGGATCGGATGGTGGCAGCGGTGGTTCTTGGCCTTCCAGCCCGGTGTCTCGCCGCCGGCGGTCCACTGGCCTTCCATCCACCAGCGGCCGACCTCCGCAGGGCGCGTCGGGTCCGCGAGGTCGAGGATCATGACGATGGTGCCGACATAGCCCTCCTGCTCCGTGGAAATGTAGGCGTAGCGGCCATCGAAGGTGAAACGGTGCACGCCCATCCCGGCGCACTGCCAGTGGCAGATGTCGCGCGGGCTGCCCGGCCGGCTGACGTCGAAGATGCGCAGCCCGACGAAGTCACCGGCCGGCTTCTCGCCGCGCGTCCGCTCGCGGTTGGTCACCATGATATCGTTCGCCACCCGCACCTTGTGGGAGTGCAGCCCCGGCGGAATGTCGATCGACGCGATGACCTTTGGCCTTGCCGGATCCGACACGTCGAGGACCGAGGTCCCATGGGGCGGCTGCATGTGCCCGACATAGGCGGTGTTGCCGTCCACGACGACCTGCCCGCCGCCGGCGATATCGACCCACGCCACCTCGCGAATGCCGGAACCCTGACCCATGGCGTTTCCCCTTCACAATCTCGGTGGACCGGGACGGGCGGCGATCTTGCTCGGCGCCTGCCGGCATTGCAAATACCGCACGCGACGCCGCCTCGGCGCGCTTCTATCGTCCCGGGCTCAGCGAAGGACCTCGTCGCCGCATGCCGAGAGAGCCCTTGGAGCGTCCGGCGATGAGGTTCTTCGCCGAGCTCGCGAACGCCGTGGGTCCGGGTTCGCGTCAGGCCGCGGGCATCTGCTCGAGCAGCCGACCCTTGCCAGGGAGCGGCGTGTCGACCTTCATCGTCCGCAGCACCGCCCACAGCATGGCCTGATTGGTGGTGATCACCGGCTTGCCGAACTGGCGCTCCCAGCCGGCGATCCAGTCCATGGTCGGGAAGTTGCCGCCCGGCACCACCAGCGCGTCGATGTCCGGCCGGTCGATCCGGCGGAACGCCGCCTCGGCCGTGCCGGCGTCCATCTTGCCGATGGCGTAGGCATTGTCGGCGCCGAGACTTTCCGAGGCGACCACGGCGACACCGTGCTTCGTCTCGTAGTAGCGCCGGGCCCGTCCGATTACCTCTTCCGAGTAGGGAGTCGCCACGGCGACCTTCGACGCCCCGAGGGCCTGCAGCGCCCGGCCGATCGCCTGGGCAGAGGTCAGCGACGGCACGCCCGACGCGTCGGTCATGCGCTTCACCGTCACCGCGTCATAGTCGTCGGCAAACAGGCTCGCCGAGGTTTGCGCCAACGCGATCACCTCGACCCGCGCGTCGCCGAGCAGCTTCGCCTGATAGGCCACGTCGGCATCCAGGCTCGGCGAGAATGGCGTGCTGCCGCCCTTGCCGAGACGGCCGGTGTGCACCTGCAGCTCCGGCGCGAAGCGGCAGAGCTCGATCTCGCACGTGGTATTGGTCGAGGGGACAAGCATCCCGAAATGGCGCGGCATGACGTCGTTTCTCCCGTCGGGACATCGCCAGCGCATGACCGGCTGGCCTGCCGACGATATTGCTCCGGGTTGCCTCGGGAGCCAAGGCGACATGCCGGCACTGGGGTGCGGCGCGAGACGGGGCGCCGCGGGGACGATGACCGCTCTGCAACCTGCTCGTCAGAGCAGCTGCACCGCCATGAGCCCGACGCCACCCATGAGCAGGCACGTCAGGATCAGCGCACACATGGAAGCCGCCAGGTAGGATTCGATGACCTTCGAGAAAGCCCCACGACGAGCCAGCCACAGCCCCACGGCGCCGCAAACGAACAGCACACCCCCAAGAAGCGCAAAGTCCTCCATCTCCCCCCCCTTTTCTACCCAGAGCTCAATTCCTCAGTCGTCTGTGGACCGCTTCCCGAGTTCCGAGACGGACAACATGCCCTCGAACTCGCGGATCATGTTTTCGATTGCCCGCCGGGTGGATTGATCGGTCTCGTCGTCGAGCATTCGCTTGAATCTCTCGATGTTGCGACGGAGGATTTGAGTCTCGATCATGATGACACCCTGCCGAGCGAGGGCGGCGACCCTCGTCGTCACGCAATGTACGGTCGAGTGCCGGTGCGAGTTCCGACAGGAGAAGACTCTGACTCCCCGGTGGTGCCGCGTTCTACCTGTCAACCCTGACAGGGGCCGGCAGGCGCCATGGGTCGCGATCCACGCGCTGCGCAATCCACTTGTCGGGGGGGCGCATGGCTGCCGATGCACGCTCCGACATGGCCAGATGCCGGGGGATGGGCGCTGCTTCATTGCCGGATGGGATTGTTCTGCAGGCGATCGAGTATGGGATCGTCTCGCGATGGCGCACCTCCGGCCGGCCGATCGAGCAGCTGGTCGAGCGGAGAACCCGATGTCGACGGCCTGCCGCCCGGCGGCGTGCTGAGGAGATCGTCGAGCACCGATCCGGGCCGGCCGCTGCCGGCGGCGGGCGCGGCATCCGGGAAGACCTGCTTGGGCAGCCAGGTGGCCAGTTGCGGCACCGACCACAAGGTCGCGATGGCGGCTAGCTGCAGCGCGACGAACGGCAGGATGCCCTTGTAGATGGCGCCGGTCGTTATCGATTTGGGCGCGACGGCCCGCATGTAGAACAGGGCGAAGCCGACCGGCGGCGTGAGGAACGCCGTCTGCAGGTTGATGCCGATCATGACGCCCAGCCACACCGGATCGATTCCCATGGCGATGATCACCGGCGCCGTGATGGGCACGACGATCAGCACGATCTCGATCGTGTCCATGAAGAATCCGAGCACGAACATGACGATCATGACCGACATCACCGCGCCGAATGTCCCGCCCGGCACGCCGGACAGGATCTGCTCGACGAGGTGCTCGCCCCCCAGGCCACGGAACACCAGCGAGAACACCGACACGCCGAGCACGATCGCGAAGACCAGAGCGCTGATCACCGCCGTGTTGCGCATGACCGCGAGCAGGGTGCCGAAGGAGAGCGCGCGGTTGAAGGCGGCGAGGATCATCGAGCCGATGGCGCCGATCGAGGCGGCCTCGGTCGGCGTCGCGATGCCGGCCAGAATCGACCCCAGCACCCCGATGATCAGCAGCAGCGGCGGTATCAGTGCGCGCACGAAACGTCGGGCAAGCGTGCCGCGCTGCGCGGCGTCCATCTCGAGTGCCGGGCAGTCCGCCGGCCGCACGAACGCCAGGCCGATGATGTACAGGATATACAGCCCGACCAGGGCCAGACCGGGCAGGAAGGCCCCGGCGAAGAGATCGCCGACCGAGACCGGGTCGAGGGCCTTGCCGGTGCGCTGCGCGGCGAGCTGATTGGCGCCCATCAGAAGGTCGCCGACGAAGATCAGGATTACCGAGGGCGGAATGATCTGCCCGAGCGTGCCCGCGGCGCAGATCACGCCGGTGGCCAGCTTGGGGTCGTAGCCCGCCCGCATCATCGCCGGCAGGCTGATCATGCCCATCGTGACGACGGTGGCGCCGACCACGCCGGTCGACGCGGCAAGCAGGGCGCCCACGATCACCACGGAGATCGCCAGGCCGCCGCGCATCGAGCCGAACAGCTGGCCCATTGTCTCGAGCAGCGCCTCGGCGATCTTCGAGCGTTCCAGCACCGCGCCCATGAAGATGAACAGCGGCACCGCGACCAGCACCTCGTTGGTCATCAGGCCGAAGTAGCGCGACGGCAGGCTGGTCAGGATGATCGGGTCGAATACGCCGAGCGCCCACCCGAGAGCCGCAAACAGCAGCGAGAACCCCGCCAGGCTGAAGGCGATGGGAAAGCCGCAGAGGACACCGAGCGTGGCGACGATGAAGAGCGCGACGGCGAGGATGTCCCCGACCAGGGAAGCGGACATTGCCGGCTATCGCTCCATCAGACCTGTCCTATCGGAATGCTCGATGTTCCCTGCGTCACCGGAACCGATGGGTACAGGTTCTTCGCGCCACCCATGCTCCGTCGATGGTTCCGGATGCCGGGTAGCCGGGTCAGACTGGCCAGTCGTGGCGCAGTGTCCTACCTGTTAACCTTGACAGGTGCCGGCAGATCGCTCGGGTGCGCTCGATGACCCCTACGTCCGATCCCCAGGGAATGATCGTGAAGACTCGCGGCGCCGAGAGGATTCGCCTGTTCGTCGGCACCCG
>JALHMO010000112.1 GCA_022844015.1 Reyranella sp.
CTCGACGAGGTGGCGACGGTCCCTGCCACCAAGGGCATCATGCTCACCTTCGACGATTTCCTGATCGGCATGGAGCAGTTCGGCCAGCGCATCCAGCCGCTGATGCAGACCCGCCGCGACAAGCTGAAGGCGGTGGCCTAGCTTCGGAACCCCGGCTCACGATGACCAAGTCCAATCCGCGAGACCATGACCGCCGCGTCCGTCTTGCTTGCTCGGATGCCCCCTGGTCGCGGCACTTGACCAGATGGCTTCAGACAGCCCTCAGCGCGTCCTGAAGCTTGGCCTCCTGTTCAGCAGAAAGACTCGTGCGCAATACCGCGCCGCCGAACTCCGCCATGGCGGGCAGCACCTTGTCGGCGGTGACCTTTCGCACCAGCACGCACAGCGCCGCCTGACCGGGCGTCAACGCCGCTGCGGCGTCCTTCATGAACTGATCACTGATGCCAATATCCCTGAAGCGGCCGCTCAGTGCTCCAGCGCCAGCGCCGACCGCTGCGCCGAGCAGCGGATTGAGGAACAGCATGCCGACCAACGCGCCCCACATGCCGCCGGAGGCGGCGCCGACCGCAGTCATGTTGACCAGCTGGTTCAGTTTCACGTTGCCATCGAGCTGACGCACCGCGACCACGGCGTCGCCGAGCTCGATGAGGTATTCCTTCTGCAGATCGAGCAGCTTCTTTCGAGCCGCCTCTGCCTTTTCCTCGGTTTCGTAGGCAATGATGACGAGATCGGCCACGGGAATTCCTCCTCCTGATTGTGTGTCAGCTCATCGACGTCTGTGCTTGCACGGCAGGCGAGGCGGCAGCGCCCAAGGCGTCACCGATCGGGACCTGCGGGAGCACGACGGCTCCCCTACCTGTTGCTCGTGGCGGAGCCGACGATGGCGCCGGCAGCCCCGCCGATAAGGCCCGCACCAACTACTTGCCCGAAGCTGCCGCCGGCCACCATGCCGATGCCGGTGCCGAGCGCAGCACCGGTCACGGCTCCGCGCTGAGTGGGGGTCATGCCTTCGCAGCCAGCGACGAGGCAGGCGGCGACGAGGATCAGCAAAATCCGGGTCTTGAGCACTGTGCTCACCGTCAGAGGTTGGCAGCGATGGTCAAGCGTCCTCATAGCACGTTTCCGGCGTCTCGTTGACGCCAGGTCCCAAAGCCATGCCGTATGTCCCATTCGTCGGTTGCTTCCGAATTGGGACACCCTGGCCAGTCATGGAATTCCCTGCCAACGTGCCGCCAATAGATCGGCTCTAGAATTCCGAGAACCTGAGCCTGGGCCCGCGCTGTTCCATGAGGACGGCACCAGGAAGGTCGAGGGTGATCCGACCGAGGGCGCGCTCTATCCGTTCGCGACCAAGCCCGAAGAACAGAGCCGGAGACTTCGGGAGCGCATCACCGATGGACGCAAGACCTGGAAACTCTCGCCGACGGACCTCGAGTCCTATGGGCGATGGGACGACTACACGCGCGCCCGCGACGAGATGCTCAAGGCGAGCGACTCGAAGTGGGCGCCGTGGTACGTGGTACGGTCGGACGACAAGAGACGTGCGCGGCTGAACCTCATCCAGCATCTGCTCGACCACATCCCCTACGAGAGGAAGCGAGCGAACAAGGTGAAGCTGCCTGACCGACGTTCGCAAAGGGACGATAGCTCGTCCGGTTACCCCTTCAAGTTCATCCCGGAGCACGACTGGACCCACGGGCGCTGATCACTGGCGGTAGATGGCTTTGTCACGTCGCGGAGCCTCGACGTAGAACGCATGTCGTGATGCAGCCCATTACTTCATGGGCGACTGTCGTTTCCTGGCAGCGACAGCTCAATTGCCGGCAATCCGGCGGAACAGCTCACGAAGCGTCAGCTCATGATCAAAGCGTCCGCTACGAATGAAGTTCAGAACCTGCGCAACAACGAGGGGATTGTTCATCATGAAGGTATGTGTCGTCGGCAGGACGATATGGTCGCGCATGCCTTCCAGTTTCGTGCTTTCGACGGAAACCTTGCCGTCGTTCGGACCTTTGAACACGGTCGACAGTATCGGATTGATCGACCGGTCACCCGCAACGATGCCGAGCTCGAAATCGGCAACTCCCAGTTTCTTCGGGAGGCTGGCTGTTCCTGTGCCGAGTTGCATACCGGCGGGGCCGGTAAGAAGCTCGAAGAGTTGGATGTCGCCAAATGTGTCTATGGCTTCCGATCCCTGATTGGGCGGCCCCAGCATGACAACGCGACCGAGATTTGCAGGGCGACTCTTCAGCAGCCAAGCCCTCAGCAGAATGCCGCCCATCGAGTGGGTGACAAAATGTATCTTCTCGACTTCGTTGCACATTGCCACGGACGTGCCGACATGGCTGACCAACTGGTCGATCGGAGCGGCCCTCGAAGGATAAGTTTCATTGACAACGCTGAAGTCGAACGCCGTCAGCGCCTCTTCCATTACAACGAACGACGAGTCCGTGCGCCCCAGCCCATGAAGCAGGACAATACAATCCCGCGCGTATGCAGGGGACGAAATGAGAAAGAAAATGAGCCACACACCGACACGCATGCACAAAAAAGCTAGCCCGGATTCATAGCAGTCTCAAGGTCGGCTGTTCGGATCGAGAATACGGGTATCGTCACGTCGCCAGGGCAGTTGCTGCTGCTCTGGCGGCTCGGTAGCCAAAGGGATGAAGAAGACAAGTGCTCCCGGCCAGGAGTTTCATCCATGAGGGTCGGCCCGGTGATCGGTGATCAACTCCAGTGGGCGCTCACGGGATGTGTGATCGACGACGGGTGGCGGAGGCTACCCCGCCACCGGTGGCACGCGCGCCGAGGAGCTACCCCGCCGCCATCGCGCTGCGTGCTGGCGGTGCGCCTTCCCGCGGCAGGCCATCGTCGAGCAGCTTGACGTCGGACGCCGACCAGCGGGCGACGGCCTTGTCGCCGATGTCGAGGGGATTGACGAAGTAGGCGTCGTCCGCCATGTGGGCGACGAACTCCTCCTTGTCGGCGAGATCGAGGGTGACCTTCACGTAGGAGCCCTGGTTCTCGATCGTGTGGACCTCGCCCACGACGCTGTTCAGCCCGGCCGCCGGCCTGGCGCCGGGCGCCAGCTTCTCGACCACGATGCGGTCGCGGCGGATCGCGCCATGGAGCCTTGCCCCGCGTTCCGGCCGGAGCTCGCCCACGGGGAAGGCGTAGCGCGCGCCGCCCGGGCTGGCCACGGCCGCGGTGTCGTTCATGATGCTCTCGACGCTGCCCGTCAGCACGTTCTGGCCACCGACGAAGCGCGCCACGTAGGCGCTCTTCGGGGCGACGAAGATGTCGCGCGCGCTCGCCGCCTGCTCGATGCGGCCCTGCGCCATCACCACCACAGTGTCGGCCACGGCGATCGCCTCGAGCTGGGTGTGGGTGACGTGGATGAAGGTGATGCCGAGCTCCCTCTGCACGCGGCGCAGCTCGCCGCGCATGCGCAGCCGCAGGTATTCGTCGAGCGCCGACAGCGGCTCGTCGAGCAGCAGGACGCGCGGGTTGGTGATCAGGGCGCGCGCCAGGGCGACGCGCTGCTGCTGACCGCCCGACAGCTGGGCCGGCAGGCGGTCGGCGAAGCTCTCGAGCTGCACCTTGGTCAGGAGCTCGCGCGCCCTGGCGTGGCGCTCGGCGAGGCCGGCGCCGCGCATCTTCAGCGCAAAGGCCACGTTGTCGAGCACGCTGCGATGGGGGAACAGGGCATAGCTCTGGAACATCATTGCCGTGCCGCGCTCGATCTGCGGCAGCCCGAGAACCGAGCGGCCGCCGATGCGGACGTCGCCGGTGGTGGGTCGCTCGTGCCCGGCGATCATGCGCAGGATGGTCGTCTTGCCGCAGCCGCTCGGGCCCAGCAGGCAGCAATAGGCGCCGTGCGGGATGGTAAGGCTGAGCTCGCGGACGGCGACCGTGTCGGCGAAGCGCTTGGTGACGTTGGCGACCACGACCTCGCCGCTGCCGGTCGTTCCAGCTCCGTTGCCTTCAGCCATGCGACTGCTCCGCTTGCACTGCCGTCGCCCGCAGCTTGCCGCGCGCGCGTCGGCGCTGGATGGCCGCGATCGAGGTCAGCCCGGCGATGATGACGATGAACGAGACGATGGTGGTGACCGCGCCGACGGCATAGAGGGTCGGCGAGGTGACGTTGGTGGTCATCGCCCAGATCTCGAGCGGCAGCGTGTTCTGGCTGCCGGCGGTGAGCGCGGTGCGGGCCAGCTCGTCGTACGACAGGGTGAAGCCGAACAGCGCCACGCCGATGATGCCGGGCAGCAGCATCGGCAGGGTGACCTCGCTGAAGCGCTGCCAGTTGGTGGCGCCGAGATCGGTCGCCGCCTCCTCGTAGGAGCGGTTGAAGCGGCCCAGCACGGCGAACATGATCAGGAGCCCGAACGGCAGCGTCCAGGTGAGCTGGGCGCCGAGCCCGGTCGTGTACCAGCCGGTCTGCAGGCCGAGCAGGCGGAAGGCGAGCGCGATGCCCAGCCCGACGAACAGGCCTGGCATGATCAGGCTGGCGATGGCGAGATAGAAGGCGAAGGCCGAGCCGCGGAAGCGCCGGCGGAAGCCGAGGCCGGCCAGCACCGACAGCACCACGGTGACGACCGACACCAGGGCGGCGAGCCCGATCGAGCGCTGGAACGAGCCGGCGATGTCGCCGACCCGGGTCTGCGAGATCAGGGCGCCGAACCAGTGCAGCGATACGCCGTTCAGCGGGAAGGTCATGCCGCCGTTGGGTCCCTGGAACGACAGGATGTAGATCACGATCATCGGCCCGTAGAGGAACAGCACGAACAGGCCGAAGAACGCGGCGAAGGCGTAGAACGTCCAGGGCCTTCCCTCGTCAGAGGCGTGCATTGGTTCCCCTCACTTCGCCAGCTCCCTCGTCGGGCCAGGCATTCGCAAATGACAAAAAAACACCGTCATCCCGACCGGAGCCGAGCGCAGCTCGGCGTAGTGGAGGGACCTTTCTTGTTGCGGCTTCAGCAAGAAAGGTCCCTCGACTGCGCCGCCCTTCGGGCGGCTCCGCTCGGGATGACGGGATTATTTCATAGGCGAATGACCTGCTCATCGGGCCAGCTCCTTGCGCACGTCGACCAGACGCAGGATGCCGGCGACCATCAGGGTGACGATGATCACCATGATGACGGCGCTGGCCGCCGCCGGCGGGTATTGCAGGGCCGCCACCTCGTTCTGCAGCGCCGACACGACCGAGGCGCTCTGGCCGCCGCTCATGGTGCGCACGACGAACGAATCGCCCATCACCAGGGTGACGACGAAGATCGAGCCGAGCGCGATGCCGGTCTTGCTGAGTGGCAGGACGATCTCGGCGACGGTGCGGAAGCGCCCGGCGCCGGCATCGCGCGCCGCCTCGAGCAGGCTCTTGTCGATGCGCGCCATCGAGTTGAAGATCGGCACCACCATGAACAGCGTGAACAGGTGGACGTAGGCCACGATCACCGCGAAATCGGAGAACAGCAGGAACTCGAGCGGCTGGCTGGTGATGCCGGCGCCCTCGAGCGCCTGGTTGAAGATGCCGTTGCGGCCGAGGAACGGGATCCACGAGATCATGCGGATGATGTTCGAGGTCAGGAACGGCACCGTGCAGACCAGGAACAGGCCGATCTGCCAGAGCAGGCTCCTGACGTGGAACACCAGGAAATAGGCGATGTTGAAGCCCAGCACGAGCGTCACGGCCCACACGATGGCGGCGAACTTGAGCGAGCTGAGATAGAGACGCAGCGTCACTTCCGAGCGGAAGAGGTCGATGTAGTTGTCGAGGATGAAGGCCGGGATGATCTCGGTGCGACTGAAGTCGAAGAAGCTGACCGCCAGCACCACCAGCATGGGCAGGCCGAAGAACAGCAGCAGCACGACGACCAGCGGCGCGGTCTGCCACCATGACGCCCGCTCGCCGCTGCGCTCGTCGGCGATCTGCTCGGCGGTAGGCGGAGCGGCGCCCATCGCGCCGTCCGCCGTCTGGTTGAGGAGCGCCATCGGCGACGCCTGGTTCGTCAGGACGAGACGAACTCGTTCCAGCGTCGCGTCAGGTAGCGGTCCTCGTCCATCACCGTGTTCCAGCAGGCGATGTTGCCCATGCGATCCCAGATCGCGCCGCCGTCGCGCGACGTGCCCTTCTTCTCCATCAGGGTGCCGTAGGGATCCTTGATGTCGACCGCCGCCGGCTTGCCGTCGTACCAGTAGTCCCATTCCTCGGGGGTCAGGAACTTCCTGGCGGTCGACGGCACGGCCGAGTAGTAGCCCTGCTTGGCGATGAAGCCGCCCTGCCAGCCCGAATTGTACCAGTTCATGTACTCGTAGGCGCAGTCGAGCTTGAGGCCGCTGAGATGGGCCATCGGCGCCACGCCGACGAACCAGCCGCGATAGCCTTCCTTCAGGGGCACGTAATAGCAATCGATGCCGCGCGAGCGCACCGCGGTGACGGCCGGCGACCACATCGACTGGATCACCACCTCGCCCGAGGCCATCAGGTTCACCGACTGGTCGAAGGTGCTCCAGAACGAGCGGAAATGGCCGCCCTTCTTGAGATCGATCATGATCTTGATCGTCTTGTCGATCTCGTCCTTGGTCATGTTGCCCTTGTCGCCGTACTTGAAGTCGCCGCGCGCCTCGAGCGCCATGGCGACGTCGATCACGCCGACCGGCGCATAGTCGACCAGTGCCGTCTTGCCCTTGAACTTCGGGTCGAGCAGGTCCTTCCAGGTCGTCACCTTGTCGCGGCCACCCACCAGGTCGGGCCGGATGCCGAGCGTGTCGGCATTGTAGATGGTGGGGATGAAGGTGAGGAAGTCGGTCGGCTTGGTCGCGAGCTTCTTGGCGTCGGCGCCCTCGTAGAACATCGCCTTGGCCGGCGACAGGCCCTGGCTCGAGGCCTGGCGGCCGTCGGGATAGGCGTTCTTGGTGAACAGAGGGACGGTGTCGGCCCATTGCTTGTACTTCGACACCGGGATGGGCGCCAGCACGCCCTTGCCCACCAGATAGGGCATCTTGGTGCTGTCGATGTTGTTGATGTCGATGGTTTGCGGCTGAGTCAGCGTGCGGTTGAGCTGCACGTCGTCGGTGATCGCCTGCATGGTGAGCTTGAAGCCGAGATCCTTGCTCGCCTGCTCGCCGATCTCCTTGATGACGGCGTACGAGCCGCCGGCCTGGACCAGCGTGATGTCCTTGATGTTTTGCGCCCACACGGTGGGAAATCCCGTGATCGCCTCGGTTGCGACCACGGCGCCGCCGGCGGCGGCACCTTTGAGCAGGCGACGACGATTGAGCTTGTTGGCGGTTTCAGAAGCCTTGCGCGTCATGCGACACCCCCGTTCTGATCGGACGGACAACTGGGCTTTGGAAAATCCCCGTGCCGGATTCGTCGCAAGAAGTGTGCCGCTCGTTTCACATGCCGGGAGAGCATGCCGTTGCGACAGTATGTCGGCTTGGCGATCGGCATCCGCCGGGTTCGCTGACCCGATCGTGAGCGAGCGAGGGCGGCAAGTGACTCTGCTTTGGGCAGTTGCAGCGGTCCGGGAATTGCAGGCGGCCATGGCACACGACCGCAGGAGGCCGAGCGCATGGAGATCGGTGTTTTCATCCCGATCGGCAGCAATGGCTGGCTGATCTCGACGACCTCGCCGCAATACAAGCCGAGCTTCGACCTGAACCGGAAGGTCACGCTCAACGCCGAGCGCTACAGGCTCGACTTCGTGCTGTCGATGATCAAGCTGCGCGGCTTCGGCGGGAAGAGCGAGTTCTGGGACCACAATCTCGATTCGTTCACGCTGATGGCCGGCCTCGCCGCCATCACCTCGCGCATAAGGCTCTACGCGACCGTGCCGACCCTGGCCGTCCCGCCGGCGATTGCTGCGCGCATGAGCGCGACCATCGATTCGATCTCGAACGGCCGCTTCGGCCTGAACGTCATCACCGGCTGGCAGCGGCCCGAGTACTCGCAGATGGGGCTGTGGCCGGGCGACGGGTACTTCGACCACCGCTACCATTATGCGGCGGAGTATGTCCGGGTCCTGCGCGATCTCTGGGAGAAGGGAGTGTGCGATCTCGAGGGCGAGTTCTTCACCATGAAGGATTGCCGGCTGAGCCCGCGCCCGCAGGCCGAGATGAAGATCATCTGCGCCGGCCAGAGCGATGCCGGCATGGCCTTCACCGCGCAGCACGCTGACTACAATTTCTGCCTCGGCAAGGGCATCAACACGCCCACCGCCTGCGCCGACACGGTGGGCCGCATGCGTGCGGCCGCCGGCCTCACGGGCCGCAACGTCGCCTCCTACGCGCTGTTCATGGTGATCGCCGGCGAGACCGACGCCGAGGCGGAAGCGAAGTGGGAGCTCTATCGGGAGGGCGCCGATCTCGAGGCCCTGGCCTGGCTGGTCGAGCAGGCGATCGCCGACAGGAATGCGACGGGCGGCAGCAGCGTGAGCCAGGCCATCGATCCGCGCTCGATGGTCAACATCAACATGGGCCTGCTGGTGGGCTCGCACGCCAAGGTGGCGCGGCAACTCGACGAGGTGGCGACCATCCCCGGCCTCGCCGGCGTGCTGCTGACCTTCGACGAGTTCGTGAGCGGCACCGAGACCTTCGGCAAACGCATCCAGCCGCTGATGGTGTGCCGCCGCACCGTCGCCGCGACGGCGCAGGCGGCTGTGTGACCGGGCCAGCGCGTGCGCAGCCGGTGTCGCTGCCGGGGAGCCGATGCGTCTCCTTGTACCTTTTTGCCGTCAGGGGAGGGCTCGCATTTGCCGTCTTCTCCGACGGTCTCGCGCTCGCCGGCCACCCTTCCGGCATGCCGGCGGCGGCGCTCCGGTCGGGAGGGCGCCGCCGTCGGGGCCACGGGCGGATCAGAGCCGGAGGCTCGCCAGCGCGAAGCTGGTCGACGTCGTCAAGGTGGGCTTCACCAGGGTCGGCGCCGTGAAGGTGGCCACCGGCTGCTGCACCAGCGACGACGTGGTGGTGGCGCTGACCGTCTTGTAGCCGCCGGTGACCGCCTGGAGATCGCTCAGGTTCAGCTCGACAATCTTCTGCATGACACTCTCCCGTTTCTGCGTCGCGGCGGCGGGATGCCGTCCGTCGATGATGGGAGAGTAGGCCGGTGCGGTTGCCCGACGATTGCGCGAGGCCGGGCTTTTGTTGCGTCGGTTTCGGGGGGATGGGCGCGAGCAACGATGCTCGTCGCCTATGGGCGCGCCACTCCCCGTCGACGGAGAGGAGCCTGAACTGGGCCTGCGTCGACGATCGGCAGCTTCGTCGGGGAGACCCCCGGCACGCCGGCGCGCATCACGATGCTTCATAGGAGGATGCTTTGAGCGGTCGGCGCGGTCTGTCATCCTGCCGCGACCGTCGGCTACCGGCCGGCCAGGAGATCTCGGCGCATGGAAATCGGCGTGTTCATTCCCATCGGCAGCAACGGCTGGCTGGTCTCGACGACCTCGCCGCAGTACAGGCCGAGCTTCGAGCTCAACAGGCAGACGACGCTCGCCGCCGAGCGCCACGGCTTCGACTTTGCCCTGTCGATGATCAAGCTGCGCGGGTTCGGCGGGAAAAGCGAGTTCTGGGACCACAATCTGGAATCGTTTACCCTGATGGCCGGGCTGGCGGCGGTGACGTCTCGCATCAAGCTCTATGCCACGGTGCCGACGCTCGCCATCCCGCCGGCGATCGCCGCGCGCATGGCCTCGACCATCGACTCGATCTCCAATGGCCGTTTCGGGCTCAACGTGATCACCGGCTGGCAGCGCCCGGAATATTCGCAGATGGGCCTGTGGCCGGGCGACGAGTACTTCGCCCATCGCTACGCATACGCCGCCGAGTACGTGCAGATCCTGCGCGAGCTGTGGGCGAGCGGCGTGTCCAACTTCAAGGGCCGCTTCTTCACCATGGACGATTGCCGGCTGAGCCCGCGCCCGCAGGCCGACATGAAGCTGATCTGCGCCGGCCAGAGCGATGCCGGCATGGCATTCACCGCCCGGCATGCCGACTACAATTTCTGCTTCGGCATGGGCTTCAACACGCCGACCGCCTGCGCGCCCACCGTGCAGCGCATGCAGGCCATGGCCGCCACGACCGGCCGCACGATCGGCAATTACGCCCTGTTCATGGTGATCACCGGCGACACCGACGCCGAGGCCGAGGCCAAGTGGGAGCTCTACAAGGACGGCGCCGACCTCGAGGCGCTGCGCTGGCTCACCCAGCAGGGCGCCGCCGACACCAAATCGGGAAAGGACACGAACGTCCGCCACATGGCCGATGCCACGTCGGCGGTGAACCTCAACATCGGCCTCATCGTCGGCTCGCATGCGACCTGCGCGCGCCTGCTCGACGAGGTCGCGACCATCCCCGGGTTGGCCGGAGTCTTGCTCACCTTCGACGAGTTCGTGAGCGGCACCGAGATTTTCGGCGAGCGCATCCAGCCGCTGATGCAGTGCCGCCGCCATGTCCAGTCGGCCGCGAGGGTTGCCGCATGACCGTGCCCGTAAGCTATTTCCCGCCCGAGGATCCGGCCGCGCGCTGGCTGCCGGCCCGGCCCGAGCCGATCATGATCCGGCCGGCCGAGACGGCGCTGATCATCGTCGACATGCAGAACGCCTACGCCTCGCCGGGCGGCTACGTCGACCTGGCAGGCTTCGACGTTTCCGGCGCTCCGCGCGCCATCGAGAAGATCGGCCAGGCGGCCGAGGCGGCGCGCGCCGCCGGCATGCCGGTGATCTTCTTCCAGAACGGCTGGGATCCCGACTACCTCGAGGCGGGTGGCCCGGGCTCGCCCAACTGGCACAAGTCGAACGCGCTCAAGCTCATGCGCCGGCGGCCCGAGCTGCACGGCAAGCTCCTGGCCAAGGGCGGCTGGGACTACGAGCTGGTTGCCGAGCTGCCGCCGCAGCCCGGCGACATCGTCGTCGCCAAGCCGCGCTACAGCGCCTTCTTCAACACCAACCTCGACAGCCTGCTGCGCGCCCGCGGCATCCGCTCGCTGGTCTTCACCGGTATCGCCACCAATGTCTGCGTCGAATCGACCCTGCGCGACAGCTTCTTTCTCGAGTATTTCAGCGTCGTGCTGCACGACGCCACGCATCATGCCGGCCCGGACTTCATCCAGCAGGCGTCGCTCTACAACATCGAGAAGTTCTTCGGCTGGGTGTCGTCGACCGACGAGTTCCGCGCCGCGCTGCAGGCCAACATCAATCCCATGCTGACCAAGGGAGAAGAGTGATGCCGATGAAAGCCATCTTCCCGCCCGGCTCGGGCAAGACCCTGGCGCCGTACTCGCCCGGCGCGATGGCCGACGGCGTGGTCTATGTCGCGGGCACGCTCGCCCTCGACGCCGACGCCAACCCGGTCCATGTCGGCGACGCGGCGGCACAGACCGAGCACGTGCTGAACACCATCAAGTCGGTGATCGAGGCGGCGGGCGGCACCATGGCCGACGTCACCTTCAACCAGATCTTCATCACCGACTGGGCGAACTACGCCGCGGTCAACGGCGTCTACGCGAGATTCTTCCCGGGCGACAAGCCGGCGCGCTACTGCATCCAGTGCGGCCTGGTGAAGAAGGAGTGCCTGGTCGAGATCGCCTCGATCGCGCATGTCGGGAAGAAGGGGTGATCCGTCTCGGAGGAGCGCGCTCTGGTGTGGTTGTTGACTTGGCTCGAGGATACGGCGCTTCCTCATCCTGAGGAGCCGTGCGCAGCGCGGCGTCTCGAAGGATGGGCCTCGGGCACGGTGCTCGTTGCCCATGCTTCGAGACGCGGCCTGCGGCCGCTCCTCAGCATGAGGTTGGTGGGTTGCTCGGATGCATGAGCCTGACGCGGTGTCGACAAGCGCCACGTTCCTCGACATTCACGACAGCGCCCGCCCCGATGCTCCCACCGTGCTGCTGTCGGCCGGTCTCGGCGGCGCTGCCGGCTACTGGGCGCCGCAGCTCGCGGCGCTGCGGGCGCGCTATCGCGTCGTCGTCTACGACCAGGGCGGCACCGGCCGCAACAGGAACGCGCCCGTCGAAGGCCACAGCATCGCGGCAATGGCCGACGAGGCGGCCGCCGTGCTCGATGCCAGCGGGACCGACGCCTGCCACTTCGTCGGCCACGCGCTGGGAGGGCTGGTCGGGCTCGAGCTGGCGCTCGGCCGGCCGGAGCGCGTGCGCTCGCTGACCATCGTCAATGGCTGGGCTGCCGCCCACGCCCACACGAGGCGCTGCTTCGAGATGCGGCTGGCGCTCCTGAAGCACGAGGGACCGGCCGCCTATGCCCGCGCCCAGCCGATCTTCCTGTTTCCCGCGGACTGGCTGGCGCGCAACGCCGAGCGCGCCGCCCGCGAGGAGGCGCATGCGATCGCCGCCTTCCAGGGCGTCGAGACGCTGCACCGGCGCATCGCCGCGCTGCTCGCCTTCGATGCGACGGCGCGCCTGGCGGCCCTGCGCGTTCCGACCCTGGCGATCGCGGCCCGCGACGACGTGCTGGTGCCCAGCCTGATGTCCGAACAGCTCGCGGCTGCCATTCCCGGATCGCGCTTGCACGCATTCCCCTGGGGGGCGCACGCTGTGAACGTCACCGAGCCGGACGCCTTCAACACTCTCCTGCTGGAATTTCTCGACAGTCATGCCGACCGCCAATCTCGACCAGCTGCCCATCATTGACTTCGCCTCGGCGGGCGACGACGCTCTCGCCCGTCAGCTCGATTCGGCGTTCTCGCAGATCGGCTTCTGCTATTTCAAAGGCATCGGCGTCGATGCGGCGCTGGTCGAGGGCGTGTTCGACGCCTCGCGCCGCTTCCATGCCCAACCGCGCGCCGCCAAGCAGGCGATCGCCATGAACCGCTTCCACCGCGGCTACATGGCGCCCAAGACCTCGCTGATCGAGACCTCGAGCGTGGCCCGGGTGACCCGGCCCAACGACAGCGAATCGTTCATGCTGATGCACGAGGTGACGCCGGACGACCCGCGCCACGGGCGGCCGCTCGACGGCCCCAATTTGTGGCCCGACCTGGCGAACTTCCGCGAACCGGTCGAAGCCTACGAGCGGGCGATGCACGATTTCTGCCTGCGCCTCCTGCCGGCCATGGCGCTGGCGCTCGGCCTGCCGCGCGACTGGTTCGCCCCGCACTTCCGCCAGCCGACCACCTTCCTGCGCCTGTTGCACTATCCGCCACAGGCGCCGGATGCGCCCGACGACGCCTTCGGCTCGGCGCCGCACACCGACTACGGCTTCATCACCATCCTGGCGCAGGACCGCCAGGGCGGCCTCGAGGTGCGACGGCGCGACGGCACATGGCTCGCGGCGTCGCCGATTCCCGGCACGTGGGTGGTGAACGTCGCCGACATGCTGTCGCGCTGGACCAACGGCCGCTGGCAGTCGACGCCGCATCGCGTGAAGAACCTGTCGGGCGGCGACCGCTACTCGTGTCCCTACTTCTTCGACATGTCGATGGACAGCATCGTCGAGGTGCTGCCGACCTGCCACGGCACCGGCGCGCCGCCGCAATCTCCGCCGGTGCGCTACGGCGACTATCTGATCGAGCGGCTCGATCGCAACTACGATTACCGCAAGCACCCGGTGCCGGCATGACCGGCGACGGCCTGGAGGTGGCGGGGCTCGCCTTCGCCTACGACGGCGCGCTTGCCGTGCGCGACGTCTCGCTCAGCGTGAAGCCGGGCGAGATCGTGGCCCTGCTCGGCGCCAACGGCGCCGGCAAGTCGACCACGGTGCGAATGATCGCCGGCGTCCTGCGCCCGCAGAAGGGCGCCATCGATTTCGCCGGCGAGAAGCTCGCCGGCGCGCCCAGCCATCACGTCGTGCGCCGCGGCATCACCCTGGTGCCCGAAGGCCGGCTGGTGTTCCCGCAGATGACGGTGATGGAGAACCTGCAGCTCGGCGCGCACATCAAGCAGCGTGCCGCCGTCGCCGGCCTGGTCGACCACGCCTTCAAGCTCTTTCCCCGGCTCGCCGAGCGGCGCGGCCAGCTCGCCGGCTCGATGAGCGGCGGCGAGCAGCAGATGCTGGCGATCGCCCGCGGCCTGATGGCTGAGCCGCGCCTCGTCATCCTCGACGAGCCGTCGCTCGGCCTGATGCCGATCGTCACCCAGGAGGTCTTCCGCCTGATCGAGGCGGTGAACAGGACCGGCATCAGCGTGTTGCTGGTCGAGCAGAACCTCCACCAGGCCCTGCGCATCGCCCATCGCGGCTACGTCATCGAGAAGGGCTCGGTGGTGCTGGCGGGCACGGGCAAGGAGCTGCTGGCCGACAGCTACGTCCAGCGGGCGTTCCTCGGGCGATAGATTGTTCCTCGCGGCAAGCGCTGTCGCGTTCACCCATCCTGCTGCCCTCCCTGCGCGAAGCGCGGGGAGGTGCCCCCGTAATCGGGGGCGGAGGGGTCGAGAGCCTCAGTCGAGGCGTCCGTCCATGCTTTTTCATGAGTATGACGCATGTTCAATCCGCGCGTGTGTCGCTCATGACCCCTCCGCCCCCGATTACGGGGGCACCTCCCCAGCGAAGCTGGGGAGGAGAATGAGGTCATGATTTCCCGTCCGAGAAGCGTGCATCGCGCCAGGCGAGCGCGGCCTTCAGGCCCTGCTCCTTGCGCAGGCGCTGGAACTCGGCCTTCTCCGCGCTCGGCGTCGCGTTCAGGATGACGTCGATGTCGAGCGAGGCCTTGAGCGCATCGCGCATGCCCATGATCTCGTAGGTGCGATTCATCGCCCGCTTGGTGAACAGCACGGAGGGCCCCGCCGCGGCCGCGATGTCGAGCGCCATGCGGCGCCCGAACGACTGCAGTTCTTCGCCCGGCACGACATGATTGACGATGCCGATTTCGTGCGCGCGGGCGGCGTCCATCTTGTCGTTGCCGGTCAGCAGCATCTCCTTGGCGTGCTTGGGCAGCACGGCCCACGGCAGCAGCATGGCGACGATGCCGGTGCCGAAGCGCACCTCCGGCTCGCCGAAGCGCGTGCCCTCGGCCGCCACGGTGATGTCGCAGGCGAGCGCCACCTCGAAGGCGCCAGCCATGCAGAAGCCGTGGACCAGCGCGATGGTCGGCTTGGGGCAGTCCCAGAACGCCATGATGAAGTCGAACTGCCGCTCCATCTGGCGGCGCACGAGATCGACGGTCGACATGTCGCGTTCGGCCGAGGCCTTCATGTCGAAGCCGGCGGAGAAGGCGCGCCCTTCGCCGCGGATCAGCACGACGCGGACGCGCTCATCCTCGGCCAGCGCGCGCAACGCCGCCCGGCACTCGTCCATGGCCTCGTTGTGGAAGGCGTTCAGCACCTGCGGGCGGTTGAAGACGAGCGAGGCGACAGGGCCCTCGATCTCGACCTTTATATAGTCGTGCGTCACGGCACGGCTCACGACAGCAGCCGATGCAGATGCGCCAGCGTGCGTCGGCGCGCCTCGGTCGCCGCCGCCTCCTCGTAGGGTGGGTATCCCTGGCGGTTGAATCCGTGCTCGGCGCCTGGGTAGGTGTGAATGTCGACGCCCGCTGAGCCGCCCATACGCGCCTCGATCGCCGCCACGGTCTCCGGGGGCACGTGCGGGTCGTTCCCGGCGAAATGCATCAGGATCGGGCAGGTGCGGCGGTCCGCCTCGTCGAGATGCTGGTCGATCTGCACGCCGTAGTAGCTCACCGCGGCCTCGATCGGCAGGCGCGTGCTCGCCAGGTAGGCGAACTTGCCACCGAGGCAGAAGCCCATGATTCCGACCTTGCCGGTGCAGTCCGCGCGCGTGCGCAAGACGGCGACCATGTCGCCGAGGTCGCGGGCGAACTGGTCGGTATCCAGCTGAGCCCAAAGCGCCCGCGCCTTGGCGCGGCCTTCGTCGGTGTAGGGCAGGTAGTTGGCGGCTTCCTGGCGCCAGAAAACGTCGGGCGACAGGGCGATGAAGCCCGCTTGCGCGTAGCCGTCGGCGACGGAGCGGATATGCGGGTTGGTGTTGAACACTTCGGGCAGCACGATCAGGCCCGGCGCTGGCAGGCGCGCCGGGAGTGCCAGGTAGGCGGCAAAGCGCCCGCCGTCGGATGCCGTCAGGGTGATTTCCTCGCCCATGATTTTCCTTCCAGATTCTCGAACGCAACAGGGAGGGGACCCTCGGCCACGGCCATCAGGCGGTCAAGCCTGCTCGGCAATCGCGACGAGAGGCGCGATTGGCGGGCCCAAGGGCATGACCTGGATCAAACCCCGTTCGACATTGCCAACGTAAGGTCATGAGGAAGAACGGAGTGTCTCGATGAAGGACTGGCCCGCCAACGTGACCGAGCTCACGTCACACCTGCGCACCCTGCGCGGTGGTGCTCCGGAGGTGATGAAGGCATTCGCCGGCCTGGCCCAGGCGGCGGTTGCGCCCAAGGCACTCGACAGCAAGACGAAGGAACTGCTCGCGCTCGGCATCGCCGTGGCGATCCGATGCGACGACTGCATCGGGTTTCACGTCAAGGCCGCCCTCCAGCACGGCGCCACGCGCGACGAAATCCTGGAGACGCTTGGCATGGCGATCTACATGGGCGCGGGTCCGTCGGTGATGTACGCAACCCATGCGCTGGATGCCTGTGCGCAGTTCGAGGCGCAGAAGGCGGGGCAGGCGGCGAGCTGAGCCTCAGCCGCTCGCTCGCCAACCGCGCTTCGGCATGGTCAGCGCCATCGCCATGCCGGCGAGATTGGCCCCGGCGGCGATCAGGACCGCCATGCTGTAGGTGCGGGTCGTGTCGAACAGGAAGCCAGCCAGCACCGGCAGGCTGATAGCGGCGAGGCACCACGCGATATAGGTGCGTCCCGCCACGCGCCCGTAGTCGCCGGGTGGCCAGTAGATGCCGATCCCGCCGGCGGTGGAACCGGAGACGAAACCGTAGCCCAACCCGATCATGCCGAGTCCCAGGACGGCGGTGACGGGTGCTGGAAAGAACGTCAGCAGCAGGCCGCCGCAGAGCGCCAGCGCGTGCGCCGCGCACGCCACGTGCGGCACCGCGAACCGGTCGACCAGCCAGCCGCCGCCGATGCGCGCCATCGCGATGCCCGCGGTGATGCCCGTCGTCGCTACCACCGCCAAGGTCGCCAGCCCGCCATAGGCGGCGATGATCTCGCGCGCCTGACTCAGCACCATCAACCCCGCCGAGGCGGCCAGGAAGAACGTCGCCGAGAGCTTGAGGAACGTCGGGCCAAGCGTCGTCGGCCGGGTCGCACCGCTGCCCGTCGCCACGACCAGCCGCGCGCCGCCGTAGCTCGCCAGCAGGGCCGCCGCGATCCCACAGATCACCAGCACGACCGCGAGCCCGACCAGGGTCGTTCGCCAGCCGAAGGTCTCGTTGCAGGCATGAAAGCTCGGCGTCGCGATCATCGCGCCCAAGGGGTAAAGGCTGACCAGATAACCGTTCACCAGCCCGCGATGGCGCCGCACCAGCATGTTCACGCTCTGCTGCAGCAGGATGTAGGCCACGCCGCCGCCGGTGCCGAACACGACCCCGTAGCCGAGCAGCAATTGCGGGAGGCCGGTCGCGGCCGAGGCCATGGCGATGCCGCCGGCCGAGGCGGCCGCGCTCGCGAGCACGAGGATTGGCAGGGGGGCCATGCGGTAGAGGAAGGCCGCCAGGACCGATCCCACCGTGAACCCGATCGTCGCCAGGCCGAAGACCAGAGACAGCGCGGAGCGCGGTATCGCCAGCTCCTGCTCGATCGGACGCAACAGCACGCTGAAGGAGTAGACGGAGCCCAGCGGCAGGGCCAGCAGCGTCGCCGCCAGTAGCGCCGCCCACAGGCGCTCGGCTCGGTGGGCTGGCGCAACGACAGACATGAACCAACCCTCCGCTGCTGTCGCCACCCGGTCAAGCTTGCCCGATCGGCATTTTCGTCATTCGATCAGCGCGTCGGTCGTGGGTGGGCAGCATCGGCGGCATGGGCCGGGCGCATTCGGGGTCTTTCGAATCGTTCCGGCCGATGCCCGTGAAAGAACGACAGGAGGCCACGCCCACGCCCATTGCGACTTTCTCGCTTCCGCTGCGCGCCTGACCCGCGGCAAGCGGACCGTGAAGGTGAACCGGTTCACCTCGCTCTCGACATCGATAGTGCCGCCATGCCGCAGGGCGACGATGTCGTAGCTTATGGACAGCCCGAGGCCGGTGCCCTCGCCCCTTGCAATTACTCGTGAGGCCTCAGGGCATGGAGCTCGGTCGGGTGCGGCTGGCCGTCGAGGGCGACGGCGCCGAGCGATTCCGTGACGACGGCCGTCTCGAGCCGTTGGAGCACGGCGGCGGAGATCAGGATCGGACGGCCGGTCGTCTTGCAGGCGCGCTCGATGCGGCTCGCGACGTTCACCGTGTCGCCGATCACGGTGTACTCGAGCCGCTGGGCGGTGCCGACATTGCCGACCAGGGCCGGGCCGGCATGGATGCCGATGCGCTGGACCAGGGCAGGCTGGCCGCGCGCCGTGCGGTCGCGGTTGAGCGCGGCCAGGGCTGACGTCATGGCGAGCGCGGCGCGCACCGCGCGGTCGGCGGCGTCGGGCACGGGATCGGGCGTGCCGAACGTCGCCATCAGCCCGTCGCCGGTGAACTTGTCGAGCGTGCCGCCAGCGGCGAAGATCTCGGCGACCATGCGGTCGTGGTACCCGGCAAGCAGGGCGAATGACTCGGTCGCGGGCATGCCCGCACACAGGCGGGTGAAGCCCTCCAGGTCGGCGAACAGCACGGCGATCTCCTGCTCGCGCCCGCCCGGTTGGAGGAAGCCCTCGCCGGCGTCGGCGATCTCGGCGGCGACCTCGGGCGAGAAGTAGCGGCTGAGATGATCGCGCGTGCGCTGCAGCGCCACCGCCTCGCGCACGGTGCGGCGCGCGAGGTGCGTGGCCAAGGCGGTGGCCGCCGTCGCGCTGGCGACGAGCAGGCCTTCGATGGCGAAGCGCGCGCGGCCCAACGCCGGCCCGAGGTAGGAATCCATGGGCCTCGCCGCGACCAGGGTGGCGCTGTCGTGCGCCGCCACGAGGTAGAAGACGAGCTGGGTCAACAGGACGCCGGCGCCGGTGATCACGACGTAGAGCGGGCGCAAGGTCAGCGCCATGCCGGCCAGTGCGACGAGGCCGGCGACGGTGACCGGCAGCTTGGTGAGCAGCACGACCGGCGCATCGGGCGCGTAGCCCTGCCACATGACCACGCCCAGAGTGGCGGCGAACGAGGCGGCGAAGAAGGCGACGACGACGCCTATACCGTCGATCCACCGGCGGCGATGCAGCAGGTAGAGCAGCACCGCGGCGCTCAGCGTGCTCGCGACGAGGAAGACGGTCATGATATTCGGCTCGCCCCCGAGATCCGGCCTGACGAGGTGCTGGAGCCAGAGATTGATCGTCTGGACGACGAAGCTCGCCAGGACGACGGCGAGCAGCACGACGAGGCTGCGCGCCTCGCGCTCGCGCAGAAGGGTGGTCGCAAGGTCGGTGCGGGCTGTCGCCATTGGCAGTCTCCAGTCGCAATCCTCGATCTGCGTGGGATCTGGCGATTGCGCTTGCCGTCAGTTTCGACGTCCGAGTGTGCGGCGAACGCGAGTGGCGCAGGGAGGAACGCAGGCCTGTGCCAGGCGCGGGTGACGGACCACGCTCACCGCAACAATCGCGGCCGGCCTGCGCCGCCGGGTCATTCGGGCAGCCCGGCGAGGCGCATGCCGTGTTTGTAGCGCTCGATATCTTCCGACCGCCGGTAGGGACCCAGCACTTCGGCGAAATTCGAGACCCGCCGCGCTGGATCGAGGGTCAAGAGGAGGCGCATGTACCGGGTTGCCTCCTCTCTGTGCCCGGCCAAGGCGGCGCTCGCGGCGGCGATCCGATAGGCGGCGGGAGTCTGCCAGCTATTTACACCGGTCTGCGCCCTGGACCAGGCTTCGTCATACCGTTCGGCCATGAAGGACGCGTGGGCGGCACCGAACAAGCCAACGCGAATATCCAGCTCGAGAGGGCTGAGCCTCATCGCCCGGTCGAAGTGCGCGAGGCTCACCTCCGGTTGCCCCAGCCACACCCTCAACCAGCCATTGATGGCCCACGACAGGGCAAGATTGGGATTCAGCAACAGCGCCCGTTCGGCATAGCCCGTGGCAATGTCGAGGTCCCGGACGACATGCGCCTGTGCCCAGGCGGCTTTTATGAGAACGCTTGCATCATCGCGGTCGAGCTCCACGGCTCGCTTCACGAGGCGGGCGGTTTCGGCCACTGCGTCCGCATCGAACCTGGAGCCGCTGCCGATCAGCATGGCGTCGCAATAGGCTGCCATGGCATGCGCAATGGCGAAGCCCGGATCCAGCTCCATGGCCCGATGGCAGTACCGTCGCGCTTCCCGAAGCCCGTGTGACGAATAGTAGGCCGACATGCCTCGCAGGTAGCAGTCGTAGGCACCCAGATTCTCCGTTGGCTTGCGGCTTGCGCGCGCAATTTCGGCCTGCTCCAGCTTCGGCGTGATCGCACACACGACGTCCATCGTGACCTTGTCCTGCAACTCGAAGACTTCGGAAAGATCGCCGTCGTAACGATCGGCCCAGATGTGGGCGCCCGTCTCGCACTCGATCAGCTGGCCCGTTATGCGTACACGGTTGGCGGCCTTGCGCACGCTGCCTTCGAGCACATAGCGCACGCCGAGCTCGCGGCCCACCTGCCTGATCTCTATGGCCTTGCCCTTGTAGGTGAACGAGCTGTTGCGCGCGATCACGAACACCGACTTGAAACGCGATAGCGCAGTGGTGATGTCCTCGACCAGGCCGTCGACGAAATACTCCTGCTCGAGGTCGCCCGACATGTTCTGAAAGGGCAGGACGGCGATCGACGGCTTGTCCGGCAGCGCTAGCTGCACGCCGGACGGTTGCGAGTCGAAGGACACAGGATGCACCGCCGCTGCAGGGCGCGCGACCGGCCAGTCGAGCGCCCGCCAGTGCACCGAATGAGCCTGCACTGCCCGCTCGATGTTCTTCAGTGTCAACCGGCCGAGATCCTCGAAGGTCGCCTCGAGTCGGCCGGCGGTAGCGTTGTGCAGGTCACCGGAAACCACGATACCGCCCGGCGAAGCCTCGGCCTCCAGGCGAGACGCGACGTTGACGCCATCGCCATACAGGTCCTCGCCGTCGACAATGACGTCGCCCAGGTGCAGGCCGACGCGAAAAACCAGGCGCTCCGCCTCCAGCCTCCCGGCCTCGCTCTCGGCCATCGCCTGCTGGAACTCGATGGCAGCGGCCAGCGCCTCGACGGCGCTTGCGAACTCGATCAAGGCGCCGTCACCCGTCAGCTTGACCACGCGGCCGCCATGTCGCGCGAGCACCGGCTCCAGCCATTCGACCCGTGCACGACGAAGCCTGGCCACCGTGCCGCTCTCGTCGCGCCCCATCAGGCGCGAGTAGCCGACCACGTCCGCCGCGACGATCGCGGCCAGCCTGCGCTGCTCGCGCATCGATGGCACTTCCCCCGATTCGTGTCGGGATCGTAGTGATCGTGGGCGGTCCCGGCAACGTACGCATTGCTCGATCACCGGCGGTGCGGTCCTGGGTGATGGTGCGGCGGGAACGCGCCGAGCCAGGGCCGGCCGCCAGGAGCCGCCGCGGCGCAGACCGTGAACTGCCGGCCGCCGACCTCCAGCGGCGGGAGTGGCGCCATTCTTGAGCTTGATGCCGTCCGAACCCCAGCTTGGCGGCGGTGTGGCAATTGGCGTGACAGCGGCGAACGGTCGCCGGGACGCAATCTGTCGCAGATCGACCTTGATCTGCATCAAGTCCGGCCGCCGCACTTGCCGCCAGCCTTGACGGCCGGATGCGCCGGGAACAAATGAGTGGCGCATGGAGGGATGCACGAGATGAGCGCTGTCGCCCGGGCCGAGAGCCATCCGGAAGCCGCATCAGGCTTGGACTACGATGCCATCGTCATCGGGGCCGGGATGTCCGGCCTGTACCAGCTGATCAAGCTGCGTGAGCTGGGCTTGCGCACCCGCGTGTTCGAGGCGGGGACGGGGGTCGGCGGGACCTGGTACTGGAACCGCTATCCCGGCTGCCGCTTCGATTCGGAGAGCTATTCCTACGGCTTCTCGTTCGACAAGGAACTGCTGAAGGAGTGGGCCTGGACCGAGCATTTCGCGCCCCAGCCCGAGACCGAGCGCTACCTCAACCTGATTGCCGACAAGTACGACCTTCGCGACGACATCCAGTTTCGTGCCCGCGTCCAGGCGGCGCGCTGGGACGAGCCGGGCCGACGCTGGACGGTCGAGCTGGAGGACGGCAGCACCCACACGGCGCGGTTCCTGATCACGGCGATCGGCGCCCTGTCGGCACCGACCATGCCCGGCTTTCCCGGCATCGCAGACTTCAAGGGGCAGTCCTTCCATACCGGGATGTGGCCCAAGGAGCCGGTCGACTTCGTTGCTAAGCGCGTGGCCGTCATCGGCACCGGCGCGTCGGGCGTGCAGACCATCCAGGAGGTCGCCAAGACGGCGGCGAAGCTGGTCGTGTTCCAGCGCACGCCCAACTGGTGCGCGCCGCTGCACAACGCCAAGATCCCGCCGCAGGAGATGGACGAGATCCGCGCGCGCTACGACGAGATCTTCAGGCGCTGCGACGAGACCTTCTCCTGTTTCCTGCATACGCCCGATCCGCGCAACACCTTCGACGTCTCGGCCGAGGAGCGCGAGGCGTTCCTGGAGAAGCTCTACGGCGAGCGCGGCTTCGGCATCTGGGTCGGCAACTTCAAGGACCTGCTGACCAGCCGCGCCGCCAACGAGGAGGTCTCTCGCTTCGTCGCCGGCAAGATCCGCCAGCGGGTGAAGGACCCGAAGGTGGCGGAAATGCTGATCCCCAAGAATCACGGCTTCGGCACGCGCCGGGTGCCGCTCGAGACGAAGTACTACGAGTGCTACAACCAGCCCAACGTCGAGCTGGTCGACAGCAAGGCGACGCCGATCGAGCGCATCACGCCCACCGGCATCGAGACCAGCGAACGCGAGTACGAGTTCGACATCATCGTCTACGCCACCGGCTTCGACGCCCTGCGCGGCGCCTTCGACCGCATCGACTTCCGCGGCAGGGACGGCGTGACCCTGAAGGAGGTTTGGAAGGACGGCGCGACCTCGCTGGTTGGCATGATGCAGGACGGCTTTCCCAACATGTTCATGCTGCTGGGGCCGCACACGGCGCTCGGCAACATCCCGCGCTCGATCGAGTTCAACGTCGAATGGGTGGCCGACCTGTTGCGCCATGCGCAGGACAAGGGCATCACCCGCGTCGAGGCGACGAAAGCGGCACGCGAGAAGTGGATGGAGCACGTCATGGAGTCGGCCCAGGGACTGCTTTCCATGGAGGTCGATTCCTGGATGACCGGCATCAACATCAACGTGGCCGGCAAGCAGACGCGCATCGTCGCGCGCTATACCGGCAGCGCGCTGACCTACCGCGCGTGGGCGAACGACATCGCCGCGCGCGGCTATGAGGGCATGACGCTCGGCTGAGAAACGTCGCGCTCCGCGCGGCTCCTCAGGGTGAGAGGGGAGCGCGTCGAATGACGGGCCGCTCCTGAGAGCCTGTGACTTTTTCGATAGTCGCTTTCTGGCGATTGATGAGGTCGCTGCCGCGAACTTTTCTGTCGTCCTGAGCGCAGCGAAGGACCTCATCGCCGCGTGGTACGAGTGTACTTTGGAACTTCTGGCGATGAGATCCTTCGCTGCGCTCAGGATGACAGGAGAGGGACGACAGAGTTCAATAAAGTCACATCGTCTGAGGGTGAGGTCATTGGTAAAGTTGGCGCTTATGGCCGCGTGGCTCACGTCATTCGGGCAATCCCGCCTCGAGAAGGCCCTCGCGGTAGCGTTCCCGATCCTCCGGTCGACGCAGCG
>JALHMO010000113.1 GCA_022844015.1 Reyranella sp.
AAGGTGATGGCGCGCGACAAGATCGGCAGCTTCATGGAAGCGAGCAACGTCGAGAGCTGGCTCAATCGCTGGATCCAGAACTACGTCAACACCAACGAGAATGCCGGGCAGGACATGAAGGCCCGCTTCCCGCTGCGCGAGGCGAGGGTCGAGGTGCGCGAGATCCCCGGCAAGCCCGGCTCCTACAACGCCATCGCCTACATGCGTCCATGGCTGCAGATGGAGGAGCTGACAACCAGCATGCGCATGGTCGCCAACATCCCGAAGGCCGCCTGACCGCGCGGCCCGCGGGCCGGCGCACGCCATAGCCATGGCCGAATCGGCCACACCCTCGCCACTCGACACGATCGCCGTCGCACCTCCGGCGACCGTCGAGACGGTTCTTGCGTTGCGCGATACGATCCTCGCCGGCCAGTTCTTCGGGGCCCGCCATGCCGACGGTGCCGCCGCGCTGGCGGCATTCCTGCACGGCGGCGGCGGCGCCTACGATTCGTTGCGGGCGTGGTTCGGCGAGGCCTTCGTCGGCCTGCTCGCTGATGGCCGCGAATCGCTGCGAGCGGCCATCGACCGCGACATCACCGAGCTCGACGCGGCGATCGGCGCCCAGCTCGACGCGATCCTGCATGAGCCGCGCCTCCAGACCCTCGAGGGCCGCTGGCGCGGTCTCGACTGGCTGATCGCGGGTGTCGAGCCCGGCCGGCGCGTCAAGGTGCGCATGCTCTCCATCCGCTGGCCCGAGCTCTGCCGCGACCTCGAGCGCGCCCTCGAGTTCGACCAGAGCAACATCTTCAGGAAGGTCTACGAGGAGGAGTTCGGCATGCCGGGCGGCGAACCGTTCGGCCTCATGGTGATCGACCATGCAGTGCGCCATCGCACGGCGGCCGGCGCCACCACCGACGACGTCGGCGCGCTCGCCCTCCTGTCGGCCGTCGCCGCCGCGGCGTTCATGCCGGTGGTGCTGTCGCTGCACCCCTCCGTGCTCGAGATCGACCGGTTCTCCGATCTCGACGGCGTGCGCGACGTCACGGCACCCTTGCGCAACTCCGAGCATCTGCGCTGGCGCGCGCTGGCGGCCCGGGCCGACATGCGCTTCATCGCCGTGACCCTGCCCAGCCTGCTGGCGCGCCATCCGTGGGGCGACGATCCCAGCCGCGTCGACGGCTTCCGCTACTGGGAGCACGCGCCCGATGCGGGCAGCCGCGTGTGGATGAGCGCGGGCTATGCCTTCGCCGCCTGCGCGGTGCGCGCCTTCGCCGAGAACGGCTGGCCGGCCGACGTGCGCGGCGTCGAGACCGACCGGGAGGGCGGCGGCCTGATCACCGATCTCGTCCCCGAGCCGTTCGCCAGCGGGCCGCCTTTCGCCTGGCCCCGCACCGCCGTCGAGTACCAGCTCGGCAACCGCCAGGAACAGGACCTGGTCGAGGTCGGCCTGATGCCGGTGTCCGCCCTGCCCTTCGGCTCCGATCTGGTGTTCGGCGCGGTGCGCAGCATGCAGGCGCCGGCGACCTACACCGGCGCCACCGCGGCGGCGGCGGACGCCAATGCGCGGCTGTCGGCGCAGGTCAACTCGATGCTGTGCGCCTCGCGCTTCGCCCATCTCCTCAAGGTGATGGGCCGCGACATGGTCGGCTCGTTCAAGACCGCCGACGAGATCGAACGCCAGCTCAACCGCTGGCTCCAGGAATACGTCAACACCAACATCAGCAGCACCGGCGAATCGCGCGCGCGTTTCCCGCTCGTCGAGGGCGAGGTCCAGGTGCGCGAGCGGCCGGGCCGGCCGGGCGTGTACGGCTGCGTCATGCGCCTGCGCCCGCACTACCAGCTGGAGGACGTGTCGACGACCTTCCATCTCGTGACCGAGATCGCCGCCCCGTCGGGCTAGTCAGGCAGACGTAAAAGGCTATTGATTGCGGCCGACCGGTCGCCTTGGATGATCTTTCGCAAGGAGCCACGATGGCACAACCGACCTCAAAGCCCGCAGCCCCCGGCGACGCCGGCAAGCTCTTCCACGAGGGCCGCCTGGCCGAGGCGCTGGGCGCAGCCAACGCGGCGGTCCGCAAGGCGCCGACCGACATCGGCGCCCGCATCCTCCTCGCCGAGCTGCTGCTGTTCTCGGGTAACGTCGATCGCGTCGACGTCGTCCTCGACGCCTGCGTCGACCTCGATCCGAAATCGGTGATCGTCGTCGCCGAGTTCCGCCAGCTGCTGCGCGGCGAGACGGCACGCCGCCAGCTGTTCAGCGAAGGCCGGGTGCCGGAGTTCCTCGGCGAGCCGACGGCGGCGCAGCGCCTGGCGCTCGCTGCCGTGGTCGCCCTGCGCGACGGCGATGCCGCCGGCGCCGGCAAGCTCGCCGCCGACGCCGAGGAAGTGCGCGTCCATCCGAGCGGCAGCACCGCCGACGGTCCGTTCGACGACATGCGCGACGGCGACGACGTGCTGGGTTGCTGCTTCGAGGCGATCACCACGACCGGCAAGTATTTCTGGCTGCCGCCCGAGCGCGTCGTCGACATGCAGCTCCATCCCCTGAAGCGGCCGCGCGACCTGTTCTGGCGGCGCGCCACGGTTCAGATCGCCGACGGCCCCGACGGCGATGTCTATCTGCCCACCATCTACCCGCCGCTCGACAAGAGCGCCGGCGAGCCGACTGACGCGCTTCGCCTCGGCCGCGCCACCGACTGGCGTCAGATCGGCGAGAGCGGACCGACCCGCGGCATCGGCGCCGTCACCCTGGTGGTCGGCGAGGAGCCCAGAACCTGGCTCGAGATGAGCTCGATCCAGTTCGAGAGCGCGGCATGAGCGACGCGCGAGGCGGCCGCGGCATCCTCGAGGGCGGGTCGCGCAATCCACCGCGGCGGGCGCAGCTTCCGCTGCTCGACCGGCTGATCGATGCCGATCCGGCCGAGACGGCCGATCGGCCCCTGTCGGCGGCGATGGCGATGAATGCGCTCCGCGCCAGCGTCGGCCGAGACCTCGAGGAGCTGCTCAACACGCGGCGGCGCTGGCGCTCGTGGGATTCGCGCTACGGGGAGCTGGAGCGCTCGCTGGTCGGCTTCGGGCTGCCCGATTTCGCCGCTGGCGCTTTCAACGATTCGGGCAGGCGCGAGGAGTTGCGCCAGCTCGTCGAGGCCAGCATCCGCCGCTTCGAGCCGCGCATCACCAGCCTGCGCGTCACCCTGATGGAGAGCGGCGACGAGCAGAGCGCCACCCTGCGCATGCGCATCGAGGCGCAGCTGAGCGCCGACCCGGTGCCCGAGCCCATCACCTTCGACACGCTGGTCGATCTCGACACGAAGAACGTGACTGTGGCCACGAGAGAGGGCTGAGCCGTGTCCGACGCCCTGCTCGCCTACTTCAATCGCGAGCTCGAGGCCCTGCGCGGGCTGGCCAGCGAGTTCGCCGAGCGCCACCCCAAGATCGCGGGCCGGCTGCGCCTGACCAAGGACACGGTCGACGATCCCCATGTCGGCCGCCTCCTCGAAGGCGTGGCGTTCCTCGGCGCCCGCGTGCAGCACCGGCTCGACGACGAGTTTCCCGAGCTCACCGATGCCCTGCTCTCGGTGCTCTACCCCCACTACCTGGCGCCGCTGCCCTCGGCGGCGATCGCGCGCTTCGCGTCCGATGCGGCGATGGCCGGCCCGGCGCGCCTGCCGTCCGGGCTGGCGATCGCCACCGAGCCGGTCGGCGGCGAGAGGTGCACGTTCCGTACCGCATACCCCCTGACCTTGTGGCCCGTCGAGGTCGAGGCCGTGCGGCTCTCCGGCATGCCGCTCGCCGCCCCCGCCAACCCGGCGGCGAGCGGGGCCACGGCCTGCCTGCGCATCACCCTGCGCTGTCCCAACCCGGACATGACCTTCACCAAGCTCGGCCTCGACCGGCTGCGCTTCTTTCTCGCCGGCGAGCAGGGCCCCCAGCTTCTCGAGCTGCTGCTCGCCCATACGGTCTCGGTCGCGCTGGCCGACGACGTGATCGACCCGCAGCCGGTCATCCTGCCGCCGGATACCCTGCAGGCCGTGGGCTTCGCCCCCGAGGAAGCGCTGTTTCCCTGGCCGGCCCGGTCGTTCTCCGGCTTCCGCCTGCTCAGCGAGTACTTCGCCGCACCGGAGAAGTTCCACTTCGTCGATTTCTGCCGGCTCGACGCCAAGACGCTGGTCGCCGCCGGCAACAAGATGGACATCTTCGTCTATCTCGACCGCATGGTGCCGGCGCTCGAGCGCACGATCCAGGCGGGCAGCATGATCCTGGGCTGCACGCCGATGGTGAACCTGTTCGCCCATCGCTGCGAGCCGATCGCGCTCGACCACACCAAGGTCGAGTATCGCATCGAGCCCGACGCCCGCCGGCCGGCGAGCTTCGAGATCTGGTCGGTCGAGCGCGTGCGCGAAAGCCTGCCGGGTGGCGAGTTCCGGCCGTGGATGCCGTTCCATCGCCTGACGCGCAGCGGAGCCGGTGACGACGAGGACGCCAGGATCGGCGGCTTCTACGGCACCGCGCGTCGCGACATCGGCGGCGGCATCCGCGGCACCGACGTCTTCCTGCTGCCGCACGACGCCGGGTTCGACCCCGAGCAGGCGGGTGGCAGCGTGCTGTCGGTCGATGCGATGTGCTGCAACCGCGAGCTGCCGGCATCGCTGCCGTTCGGCGGTGGCCGGCCGACATTGCAGCTGGTCGAGGGCGCCGCCGTCGTGACCGGCGTCACCTGTCTCACGGCGCCGACCCCGACGCTGCGCCTGCCGCGGCAGGAGCGCGGCTTTTGGCGCCTCGTCTCGCATCTGTCGCTCGGGCATCTCAGCGTGGTCGGCGGCCAGAAGGCCGCCGAGGCGCTACGCGAGGTCCTGCGCCTCTACGATTGCCGGGACTCGACCGAGTCGCGGGCGGCCATCCGCGCCCTGGTCGGCGTCGCCTCGAGGCCCGGCACCGCACGCATCCCCGGATTGCAGGGTCCGGGCGCACGCGGCGGCGGATTCTGCCGCGGGCTCGACGTCACGTTGACCTTCGACGAGCAGGTCTGGGGCACCGGCGGGCTGTACGTGCTGGCCTCCGTGCTCGATCGCTTTCTCGCCCTGCACGCCACGGTGAACTCGTTCGTCCGGACCCGGGCGGTCCTGCGCGGCCGTACCGAGTCTGCCGCCAGCTGGCCGCCGCGCGCCGGCAGTCACGTGCTGCTGTGATGCCTGGGCCGGCCGACCTCCGCCATCGCCCGACCGTGGCGCGCCGTACGCCGATGGCGCACCTGCAGGCCGAGCCGCGCCGTTTCACCTTCGATGCCGCGGTCAGAGTCCTGAGCTTCTTCCGGCGCCAGGCCGATCCTGCGGAGACCACCCGCTTCACCACCGCCACCGGCTCGTCCTACCCCGGCGCCGAGGTCACCGATGTCGGCGTCGAGGTCGAGCCGGGCCGGACCTCGGTGAGCACGACGGTCGGCCTGATCGGCCTCACCGGCTTCGTCGGCGTGCTGCCGCGCCAGTATTCGGATGCGATCGTCGCCGATCGCCGCTCGCGCTCGTTCTCGCTGTCCGATTTCCTCGACCTGCTCCAGCAGCGCATGATCGCGGCGTTCGCCGTCGCCGGAACCAAGTATCGGCCGCATCGCGCGGCCGATGTCGGGACGCTGGCGACCGGCCATCAGAAGGATGACCCGATCGCCGACGTGCTGCTCTCCCTGACCGGCTACGGCACACCCGGCCTGTCCGGCCGGCTGCTGGCCGGGGCGCCGGCGCTGCGCCACTACGCCGGCTTCTTCGCCGCCCATCCGCGCTCGGCAGACCGGCTCGAGGCCCTGGCCTCCGACTGGCTGGGAAGGCCAGTCAAGGTCGAGCAGTTTGCCGGCGCCTGGCTCACCCTCTCGCCCGACCAGTGGACACGCATGCCGCTCGGCCACACGCCGGGAAAATTCTGCGAGCTCGGCGTCAATGCCGCCGCCGGCGTGCGCGCCTGGGACCAGCAGGCGCGCATCGTGCTGCGCATCGGTCCGCTCGATCTCGCCTACTTCGAGCGGCTGCTGCCGCATCGCCCGCTGCTGCGCGAGCTCGCGTCCCTGGTGCGCGCCTTCGTGGGCTTCGAGGTCGCCTTCGCCGTCAATCCGGTGCTGGCGCGCGATGCCGTGCCGCCGCTCGTGCTTGCCCGTCCGGACGAGGCAGGAAAGGCCTCCGGGCCGCTGCTCGGCTGGAACACCTGGCTGCCGACATCCCCCATCACGCCGCGACGAACCGATGCCAGCGAGCCTCTGTTCGAAGGCGACATCGTCGAAGGTCTCGCATGACCCAATCGTGGAGCGGCGGCTACGTCGCCGATATCGCCTACATCGAGGGCTTCTACATCCAGCAATCGCCGGTCCGCATGGCGCTGGCCTGCCTGCTCGGCGGCGTGGCAGCCGAGATGCCGGCGCCCGGCGAGCAGGCCTGCTATCTCGAGCTGGGCTGCGGCATCGGCGTCGGCGCCTTGCTGATCGCCGCCTCGAATCCGGCCTGGAAGGTCGTCGCCGTCGACTACAACCCGGCGCACATCGCCATCGCCAATGGTCTCGCGCGCGCCGCCGGCCTCTCCAACATCCAGTTCCTCGAGGCCGATGTCGTCGAGCTCGCCGACGGCACCGCGGGGTCGGCGATCCCGATGGCCGACTTCGTCAGCATGCACGGGCTGTGGTCGTGGGTGAGCCCCGAGGTGCGCGCCGGCATCGTCAGGCTGCTGGCGGCCAAGACCAGGCCCGGCGCACTGGTTCATCTCAGCTACAATGCCTTGCCGTCGTGGCAGGGCGGAATCGGGCTGCAGCGTCTCATCTACGAGACCGGCCGGCGAGCGGGCGGTCGCAGCGACGCGCAGGCCGAGACCGGCCTTGCCCTGGCCCGCGACCTCAAGGCAGTCGACGCCAACTACCTCGAAGGCCCGCTGGCGCGCGACCTGATCGACAGCATGCACAACGTGTCCAGGGAGTATCTCGGGCACGAGTACATGAACGCGCATTGGGCGCCGGCTTTCCATGCCGATGTCGTCGCCGCGATGGCCGGCGCCAAGCTCGACTGGGTCGCCTCGGCCAATCCGTTGGAGAATTTCCCCGAGCTGACCCTGAAGCCCGAGCAGCGCGCGATCATGGATCGCTTCAGCGATCCCATCATGCGCGAGCTGATCAAGGACATGTGCCTGCAGCGCTATCTCAGGCACGACGTCTACGTGCGCGGCGCACGCCGCCTGCACAACGCCGACCGCGACGCTGCGATCGAACGCGTGACGATCACCCCGGTGATCAGTCCTGGCGAGCTGCAGACGACGCTGCACGTCCCCGCCGGCACCGCCGAGATGAGCCCCGACCTCGCGGCCCTGATGCAGGCGGCGATGCGCGGCCCGACGACGATCGGAGCGCTGCGCGCGCTCGATCCCAGGCACAGCAACCCGGCGGAGCTGGTGAGCGTGCTGGTGGGAACCCACCAGTGCCAGGTCGCCCCCTTTCTCGGGGTCGCCCAACCCGACGGCGCCCACAGGCTCAACCGCGTCCTCGGCGGCCGCATCAAGTCGGTCGTCGAAGCCCGCACCTCGGGCCTTGCCTGTGCCCCGCTCAGCACCGGCTTCACCGTGCCGCCGCTCCTGCAATTCATCACCGCCCGCCTCCTGGATGGCGAGAGCGTCGACGACGCGCCGCGCTGGATCGAGACGCTGTGCGGTGACGTGCTGCCGGAGAAGCACGACAAGATTCGCGAGATCGTGCAGCTCGCGATCGAGCAACGGATCCCGGTGCTGAAGCAGCTGCAGATAATTCCTGGCTAGGATTTTACTTCGTCACAGGTCCTGACGCGCCGTTGACCGGCGCAGACGGCGGCGCTGCGGGGCCGCGCGACTTGTGGATCTCGACCGTGGTCGAGGGATCGCTGTCGTCGAACTCGATGGTGATGGCGGTGACGTTGTCGATCGCGCGCGCGTCGATGGCCGCCATGACGAGCTGCTCGGCATCGGCGCCCTGCTCGAGGGAAAGCAGCGAGGCGATCTCCCCGGGCGACAAGGACTTGGACAGGCCGTCGCTGCACAACAACAGCCGGTCACCCGGCATCAGGGGGCCGGTGCGCTTGTCGAGCTCCAGCGTCTCCTGGTCGGCCCCGACGGCCCGCGTGATGATGTTGGCCTGGCGATGGTTCACCGCCTCGGCCTCGGTAATGACGCCGCTCTCGACGAGATCCTGCACCAGGCTGTGGTCGCGCGTGATCTTGGTCAGCACGTCGCCGCGCAGCAGGTAGGCCGGCGAATCGCCGGCCCACAGGCAGGCGAAGTGATCGTCGCGTGCGATCAGGACCACGACGGTCGTCGCCATGATCACGCCCTGCCCGCGCTCCTCGCTGGCGCTGCGCAGGCGTTCGTGGACCGTCTCGAGGCGTCCGCGCACCTCCTGCAGAATCTCGCCGGCCGGGAGCCCGGCGGCGATGTCCTGCAGGGCGGCGACAACCTCGGCCGACGCGACCTCGCCCGACTGGTGGCCACCGGCGCCGTCGGCGACGACCCAGAGGCCGAGGTCGGGACGATTGAGATAGCCGTCCTCGTTCATCCGCCCGGCGGTGCCGGGATGGGAAGCGGCGCGCGAGCGGTAGCTGCCGAACTGGGCGACCTCCCGGGCAATGCCGGAACTGGGCATCACGCACCCTCCGCCGGATCAGGGCTGGCTGGCTGAGCTGCCGCCGGTGCGGGCTCCGTCTCGGCCTCGCCCCACCGTTCGTCGATCAGGGCGGCGAACGAGCGGCCTTCGGGCAAGGCCGCGCCGGTCAGCAGACGCTCGCCGACCCGCGGGCCGCCTTCGGTCCACCATGCCGCTTGCCCGGCCGCGATGGCGATCGGGGACTCGCCGACCGGCTCGAGGACGTCGAACCCGTCCTGGATGCGCTGGAGCAGCTCGGTGGGCGAAAGATCGTCGGCCAGCGCATCGCGGCCGGCCTCTTCCGCCTCGTCGAGGAACTCGCTCATCGCCGGCACCAGCGGCGCCCAGTCGGCCGCAGCCGTCGCCGCGATGGTGAGCGGCGAGTAACGACCGGCGCGGTCCACGCTCGGCATCCACAGGCCGAGCACGCCGCCGGCACCGCACAGGCCGGGCGGCAACACGAAGCGCCAGACCGGCGCCTCGAGCCAGGCCTCGCGCCAGTCCTCGCCGTAGCGCTGCTGCGTGTCGGCCATGCCGCGCAGCCACCAGCTGTCCCAGGCGTCGGTGAAATCGCGCGGCAGGTTCTCGCGCACGAAGTCGCCGCGCGCCGGCAGCTTGCCGAAGAGGCCAGCGCGGGCCTGAGGAAGCAGCACGACCATGGCCCCGCCCCGGCTAGCCGCGCACGGCCGGGCAGCGGAAATCCTGCAGGATGCCCGGCGCGAAGGGGTTCATGACCGATCCGGCGCGCAACTCGAACGTCGCATCGCCACCGCCGAACGTGAGCGTGTAGCGCTCGGGCGAGCCGGCCTGCTGCAGCGTTCCCCGGCTGAACAGGCGGAACATCGCCCATGGCCCCGTCTCCGACAGCACGCCGGTGCCACCCGGTGGCGGCGGATTGAACACCAGTCGGACATTGCGCATGCCATTCGCGCCCGGCCAGGTGATCTGGGTCGAGCGCGTCGGCCCGTGCGCATAGGTGACCGACGTCCCGTCGAACTCGAGGCTGACGCTCGACGCCCCCGGCGTCAGCGAGGTCGGCGTGATGTCGAAGCGCACGGCGATCGTCGTCGAGCCGGGCGCGAAGAACAGGTCGCGGATGACGGCGGCGCGCTGGAACTGGAGAACGTCGGCCGGCGAGATCGGCGCCGCGACGCCATCGGCCGATTGCGGCTTCCACACCTTGCCCGTGGTGTCGATGTAGGGCCGGAGCTGGGTGTTGAAGAAGCCGTCGAGCAGGCCGCCCGGCGCGAACAGCTTGGCGAAGTCGTCGAGCGGCGTCTCGAGCGAGCTGCCCGGCACGAACGGGAAGCGCCCGTTGACGGCGAGCGGACAGAGCGCAGCCGGACCGCCGGCGCCGTTGTAGGCCGCCGCAACCTGTTGACGAGCGCCGCCTCCGCGCAAGGCCGTGCTCGACTCGGCCATGTTGGAGAGCCAGCGGTCGAGCGGTGGGGGCTGGCGCTGCGCCTCGGCGCGCAGCGCCAGCGACGGATCGGCGCCGACGGCGGCGGGCGCCGTGCCGGCGCCGATAGCCGCGAGCTTCGCCAGCTGCTGCTGCAGGTCGTTGAGAAGCTTCAGCACCTGGTCGATCGGCGCGCCGCCGGTCGTCGACACCAGCTCGCGCAGCTGCCGGTAGCGTTCGTCGATCTCGTGACCGAGCGGCATGGCTCCCGCGCCCCGCTGGCCGGTGAGCTGCGCCGCCAGCGCCGCGGCGGTGCGGGTCATGGCGAGCGGCGAGGCCGTCGCCGCCTTGGTCTTGGCGGCCTTCTCGGCCTCCTCGGCCGCGATTTCCGCCGCAGTGGGCTTGGGAGGCTCGGTCAACGTGACCTGGCGAGCGACCGAGGTCAGCACGCTCTTCATCGGCGACTGCGGCGAGGCGAGAACGTAAAGGTCCTGAGCCGCCTGCGGCAGGCTGCGCAACGGCACGATCTCGAGATCCTGCAGGAGCGCGTCCCAAGCCTTGGCGTAGTCGTCGATGTAGTACTTGATCACGCTGTTGGCGAGCTCGGCCTGCTGCGTCGGGTCGAGATTGCCCGGCACCTTCTGGCCCATCACCCAGCTCTCCGAAGCGACCTCCCGGGTCGCCGTCGTCAGGGCCGGCAGCAGGACCCTGTGGAAGCCCTCGACGGTGAAGAAGCCGGGAATGCCGTCGCTGAGCTTCTTGCCCGATGCGCGCGTGAAGACGCGCACGCCGGCCGGTCCCAGCACATCGCTCGGCCGCCACGGCGGCAGGCTCTGGGCGGCGGCCGACGGCTTGATGCGCGAATAGGCGCGCGCCGCCAGCGACACGCGGCTGAAGGTCGTGCGCGCCTGGGCGATCAGCGTATCGTCGAGCGACACCGCCGGCAGCGGCTGGGCCAGCAGGGCATCCAGGTGCTTCTGCAGGCCGGCCACGACGGTGAGATTGGCGGCGCCGGAATACTGATGCTGCCAGTCGTAAGTCATCCACTCCTTGATCAGCGCCGGGTCGAGCGGGCCGTGGCCGCCCAGCATAAGATAGACGCGCGTCGCCTCGTACAGGAACTCCGGCTCGGTGAAGAAGCCCCGCATCTGCCCTTCCAGACGCCACACCAGGCGCGGCAGGAGGGCGTAGCCCAGCGCGTGGCGGTACACCGCCGCGGCGCCCGCCCGCAGCTTGGGTCCCTGCGAAAGATCGAAGCTGGCCAGCACGCCCGGCCGCGCCTTGGCCGCGTCCGTCAGCTCGCGCGCGGCATCCAGGAGTGGCAGCAGACGCGGCAGGTCGGCGTCGTTCACCGGATCGAACGTCGTCTGCCGGGCGAGCTCCTGGTAGGTCGAGATCGCCTGGGTCATCGCCGCGATCTCGCGCTCGCCTTCCGTGCGGTTGACGACCAGCCAGCCGCCGAGGCCCAGCGTCACCAGGCCGATCGTCGCGAACGCGGCGCCGCGCAGGACCATGCGACGGAAGCGCGCCGACGGCGGCTCGCTCACCAGCATCGCCTCGCCCAGGATCACCTCGGAGACCAGGCGCCCGAGGAAATAGCTGCGACCCTGCTGCGGGCGCAGCGCCGCGGCCCGCCGCTGGTCGAGGCCGAACGAGCGCGCCATCGTGCCGGTCAGGCGATCGATCGGCGTGCCTTCCTGGGTACCCGAGGTGAAGTAGACGCCGCGCAGGAACGGTGCCGGATCGAGGCGGGAGCCGGCGAAGGCTTCCGTGAGGAACGCCTGCAGCGGTGGGCCGAGCGAGGCGATCTGGGTCGGGAAGGCGGCAATCAGGGTGCGGCGCTCGGGGCTCTGCTCGAGCTGCAGGCGATCGTAGAGCCGCTGGCTGTCGAGGCGATCGACCAGCAGCTGCAGCTCCTCGGGGAACTTGGTCACCACGCCGGGCTCGCCCTTGGCGAGCGGGAAGGTGACGCCCCAGACCTGGTTTCGCTTGTCGCGGTCGAGATCGTCGAAGTATTCGGTGAAGCCCGCGATCAGGTCGGTCTTGGTGAACAGGGCGTAGACCGGGATGCGGATCGCGAGCCGCTCCTGCAGCTCCTTGATGCGGCGGCGGATGGCGCGGGCATGCGCGGTGCGCTCCTCGGGCGATGCCGATGCGACGTCGGTGAGCGCGATCGCCACGATCACGCCGTTGAGCGGCTGGCGCGGCCGCGTCTTCTTCAACAGGTCGAGGAAGGCATCCCAGCCGGCTCGATCGACGGCCAGGTTGGAATCCTGGGTGGTGTAGCGGCCGGCGGTGTCGATCAGCACGGCGTGCTCGGTGAACCACCAGTCGCACATCCGCGTGCCGCCGACACCGGCGACCGCGCCCTGCCCCATCTCCGCCGCCAGCGGGAAGTTGAGGCCGCTGTTCAGCAGGGCCGTCGTCTTGCCGGCGCCGGGCGGTCCGATGATGACGTACCATGGCTGCTCGTAGAGATAGCCCTGCGTGCCGCGCGCCTTCTTCAGGAGCGACAGCGCCTGGGTCATGCGCTCGCCGAGCGCCAGCGCTTCCTCGCGCGTGCCGTCGTCGGCGACCTCGACGCTCTCGGCCACACCCTTCTCGAGATTCTGCTCGCGCCGCCGGCGCATCAGGTCGAGCAGGAGGTTGACGACCGCCCAGACAAGCACCAGGCCGGCGATGATCGCGGCGCGCGGGATCCAGCCTTCGAGCGGCTCGAGCAACGGCCCGAACAGCCAGACCAGGGCGGCCAGGATGGCGACGCCAACGAGGCTCAGCACCCATCGGGAGACGAGGAAGCGCAGCACCGTCATGACCTAGGTCCCCTGCCGGTTGAGGACGATCTCGATGCGCCGGTTGCGCTCGCGCCCCTGGGGCGTTGCATTGGTGTCGATCGGGTCGGCCTCCGCCCTGCCTTCGGTGGAGAGCCGCGCCGGATCGCCGATCGTCGCGGCGATGATCTTGGACGCCGCTTGCGCGCGCGCGGCCGAGAGCTGGAAATTCGACGGGAAGGCGACAGTGCGGATCGGCTCGTTGTCGGTGTAGCCGATCACCTTGACCGGACCCTGCTCCTCCTTCAGCGCGAGGCCGATGCGATCGAGCAAGGGCTTGAAGCTGTCCTGCACCGCGGCGCTGCCCGAGGCGAACATGCCGCGTCCGGTGATGCGCACCAGCGGCTGCGCCGGCGTGCCCAGCACCTCGACCAGCTTCTGCTCGATCTCGGGCTTCAGGAACTCGCGCAGCTTGTCGAGGGCGCTCGGCTCCGGCGGCGGCGGCGGCGGGGTCGCCACCACCACGGGCTTGGCCTCGACGAACGGCGTGCGGGTGATCGTCGGCATGCGCTCGGGCGGCGCCCCCTGCAGGCTGGCGTAGACCCCGTCCGACGCCGCGTTGAGGCTGATCGAGAACCACAGGAACAGGCCGCCGACGAGGCCGAGGCCCGCCGCGGCGGCGACCCACAGCGGCAGGCTGAAGCGCGCCGGCCGGTACGGGGCGTTGATGCCTCTGGTGTGCGGCGCCAGGTCGGCGTCGGCCGCCTTCTGCTGGCGGGCGATGACGGCGTAGGTCTCCTCGCGGATCTTGTTGAGGTCGCCCAAGCCGCGCCGCGACAGGCGGTACTGGCCGACGAAGCCCAGCGACATGCAGAGGTACATCAGCTTGATGACCGGCAGGAACCTGCCGGGGTTCTCGCACATCTGCTTCAGCACATCGAAGAAGCGTTCGCCGCTGCGCACCTCCTGATGGAAGGCCGAGACCAGCGAACGTTCCGCCCAGGTGCCGCTGTTGCCCCACGGCGTGTTGAGCACGACGTCGTCGAGGCTGGCGCACAGCGCATAGTGCGCCGGGCGCAGCTGCTCCAGCGGCACCCCCTTCTCGCGCGTCTCGACCTCGAACAGCCGGATCTGGTGGACGGTGCGCTGGTAGAGATCGCCGGAGTCGGGCGGGTTGGCGGTGTTCCGCAGGCGCGCCATGAACTGCAGCAAGGGACCAGCCGCCGCGGTCAGGACGTCGTCGCCGATATGGATATTCTCGGTGCCCTCGGCGACCCGGGCGGAGGCCGGGTCCGGCGCTCGCGGGCTCGGCTCGGCGCGCGTGTCGCCACCGGTCGGCTGGGGCGCCGGCGCTTGCGCGGGCGTGGATGACCGGCGCCGGCCCGGGTTCGGACGAATGATCGTTCGATTGTTGTCGTCGGGCTCGGCGAAAGGATTGTCGCTCATCTGCGCCTCTCACTGTCCTCAGCCGCGAATTGCCCACAATTCTATGTTCAGATTAGGGAAGTCGCCGGAGACGTGCAGCGCGAAGCCGCCTGACGTGTGCAGCTCCTTCCAGTGCGTCGAGTTGCGGTCGAGCTCGAAGTACGTGGCGCCAGCATAGAACGGTAGCTGCCGCGGCGCGACAGGCAAGGCACGCACGGCAATGCCCGGCAGGGCGACATTCACCAGCTCGCGGATGTGCTCGACCGCGCCGATCTTGACCTGCGACGGGAACAGCCGGCGCAGGTTCTCGGTCGGCACGTCGGCCTGAACGGTAAGCACGAAGGTCGACGAGCGCAGGATGCTGCGATCGACGATCGGGCCCACGCGAATGCCGTAGGCGCGCAGCTGCAGGGGTATCTGCACCGCCGTCTGCTCGATGACGGCGGAGAGCGAGCGGCGCAGATCGGCGACGACCGGCGCGTAGCTGCGCTGCAGGTCGGCATGGCGATAGGCCGGATACTCCGACGGGCGGCGGGTGGCTTCCGTGAAGGTGGCGAGCTCGCCCGCCAGCTGCACCAAGGCGGCATAGAGATCGACCGGATGGACGTTGCCGTCGCTCGCCCAATGCGCCAGCAGCTTCTGCGCCCGATTGACGGTCTGCAGCAGCAGGAAGTCGGAGACATCGCCGACGCCGCGCGAGCCCGGCGCCACCAGACGCGCCGCCAATGCCTCGCCGCGCTGGTTCAGCATGCCGTTCAGCTCGGCCAGAAGGCCGCCGAGCGGCGCCGCCGCCGACGAAATCAGGCACGGCACGATCCACTGGTCGTCGAGGGTGACCCGGCGATCGGCGGCAACCTCGACGATGCGGGCGAGGCCGATGCAGTGGTAACCGGCTCGGTTCTCCGTCTCGAGCATGTAGCGCAGGCGCAGCCGGCCGATCTGCACCTCCGCCGGCTGCGGAGAGCTCGAATGGGTATCGTAGGCCTCGAAGCCGCGCTGCTGGTAGCGGCCTTCCGACGCGCCGTCGGCAGCGATCTCGACCGATCCGGCCTGGCGCATCGGCAAGGCGAGATAGACCACCGCGTTGCGCGTCGATTCCGGCACGTCGAGCGGCACCGGCTGGTCGGTCTCGCCGGGCAGGGTGAAGGGCGTGCCGTCCTCGAACACGCCGCTCGCGTTGGCGAGCGCGAACTGGCCGGTGCCGAGCAGGTTGCGGTTGATCACGCCTTCGACCAGGCCCCAGCCGTGCGGACGCAACGAGCCCGTGCGATCGCGCACCAGCCCCTCGATCCAGCGGTCCTGCTGCTGGAAATGCTGGACGCGCAGGAACATGCCCTCCAGCCAGACCACTCTGTTCGACCAGGTCATGCGGGCTCCCAGCTCATGCCGATTCCCAGCTCATGCGGATTGCAGGTCAGCCCGGTTGGGGCCGATGGTGAGGGTGAGCCTGGTCAGCCCGGATGGCGCGATCGAGGCGACGGCGCGCCATTGCGAGCGATCGATCTCGCGGAACAGCACCGCGACGCCGATGTAGCGCACACCCGGCTTGGGCGAGAGCGCGAGCTTGCGGGTCTCGCCGGGCCGCACCACCGCCTCCTCGGAGCCGGCGCTCTCGTCTCCCAGCACCGCGCTTTCGCGCTCCATCAGCGCGTAGGCGTCGGCCGACATGAATCGTCCGCGATTCATCAGCGAATAGACTCGAACGGCAACGGCGAGAGGCGTTCCGGCGGTGCTGGGATTGATGTTGGGCCCCGCCCGGATCGTGAGATCGACCACCGCCGGCGCGGGCGGGCCGCCAGCGCAGCCGGCGACCGGCAGCAGCGACGAGGTGAGGAGCAGCTTGCGGCGGGACATCATGCGATGGACGACCATGGGACGGGCAATCATGAAGGGGCCCCCTCGTTGGTGAGCTTCTCGATCGCCTCCTCGTAGGCGCGCGCGAATGCCTTGCCGAAAACGCTGTCGAAATCGTCGGACAAGGCGCGGGTGATGCTGCGGTGCTGCTGCACGAACGTCTCCCACGCCCGTGCCCGCTTCTGCGCGGGATGGATATCGAGGGCGCTGGTCGAGGTCTTATGCTCGATCGTCTCGGGGTCGAGCTGCGCCAGCAGGAACCTCACCGCCGCCTGCATGGCGGCAACGGTCGCGAGCTCGTGCAGGCGAAGATCCTCGAATGCCTCCTTGACGGCGTCCTCGGGCGCCATGCTGCCGCGCCGGCCGAGGCCCAGCAGCGTGTTCATGGCGTCGTCGTCGTCGAGCGAGAACTTCAGCGGGTTGTTGCCGCTGGCGCGGATCATGGTCTGCTCGATGCGGAATTCGTCCTTGATGCTGGCGCGCGCCATCAGCGTCTGACGCAGGCCGCTGACGGTCGACCGCATGGCCTGCCCAAGCCGCTCGAACGTCTTCTCGGGATCGGCCAACGTCGCATCGGTCAGGCCGGCGCCGCGCAGGAAGGCGGTCGCCAGGCTGGTATCCGGCGCCGCCTGGTGCACGGGTGCGGGGTCCGGCAGTTGCGGCGCGGGTGCAACCGGCAGCTCGACGGCAGCCGGCTGCGGTCGCACCGTCTGGGCTGGCGGCGGCCCGGACGGCAGCGCCACATCCCAGTCGTCGGGGATCACCGAGGCCGGCATCGGCGGACGGAAGGCGCTGGACAGCGCCGGCGCATGATCCGGTGTCGTCGGTCCGGCGAACGGCTCCTGGACAGACGCCAGGGGATCGAAGTCGGGTGGCAGGATCGGCGTTTCGGGCGGCAGCGCTGGCGCGATCGGACCGGGCGGCCTCCCGTCGCCGAAGTCACGGTCGCCGCGCTGGTTGCCGAAGGCGCCTTTGTCGTCAAAGTCACCACGGTCGCCAAAGGGTCGCTCGCCGCCGAAGGAGGAGCTGCGCCCTTCCTGCGCCGGCGGTGGATCACGCAATGCGAAATCGTCGCGTGGCGTCCCGGTCAGGAAACGGTCGCGATCAGCCGGGACCGCGCCAGCCCGGCCTTCGTCGAGCACCACCTCGACCTCGTAGAGACCGAACTTGATGCGATCGCCGTGGCGCAGCTTATGCGATGCGCCGCGGCCGATCGGATCACTCGCCTGGTTGACGAACGTGCCGTTGGTGCTGAGGTCCTGCAGCTCCCAGTCGCCACCCTCGTAGATCAGGCGGCAATGCCGCTTCGACAAGTGTCGCTCAGGATCGGCGACGACCCAGTCGCTGTCGCGTCCCCGGCCAATCGAGAACTCGCCACCATGGATTTCGCGTCGTTCTGGAGCCACATCGTCGGGACAGCGGATCGTGACGAGCATGAGGGACACGTGAGGGCTCACTCCTGTGGCGGGAGGTAAGCGGCGACGGTCGACGTCGCCTTCCGACCGATAGGCCCCGAATGTGGAAATTCTAGTCGTGGAACCCGGCGCAGGGCAATCGCAATTGGCCGGCGCGCGCCGGGCATGGCCCAGTTGACGGCCTCCGGGGAGGCAGCCATCCTCGAATGTGGGGATCACCTTCGAGCGAATCCGCCGCCATGTGCCTAGTTCCGTCCCAGACCGTCTTGAGCACGGACGAGGTGGGAAGCGTTGCGCCGCCGATCTTCACCTCGGTCGGTCATGATGCCGTGAACGGTCCGGGTGACGTATTCGTCATCCAGTCGCTGCTCAACAAGCGCCTGCCCAAGCCGCATACCGAGGTGCCGGTCACCGGCATCATCGACCCCGGCACGATCCTTGCCATCAAGGCATTCCAGGCCGTGGTCATGAACATGAACCCACCGAACGGCCACGTGGCGCCGGGCAGCCCGACCTACTACGCCCTGGCGGCGCGCCCGCTGGTGACCAAGGAGGCGCCGCCACCGCCGAAGTACGGCCATGTCGGGATCATCCCGCCCGAGTTGATCGAGGCGGCCAAGGCCTCGCAGCGGCGCTGGCGCATCCCGGCCTCGATCACCCTGGCGCAATGGATCGTCGAGAGCGCCTGGGGTGCCGCAATGCCGCCCGACAGCAACAATCCGTTCGGCATCAAGGCCACTGCCTCGCAGGCCGCTGTCGAAGCCGCCACCGAGGAGGTGATCGACGGCAAGACCATCCGCATCACGGCACGCTTCCGCCGCTTCGAGAGCATCACCGAGGCGTTCGATCAGCACGGAGCCTTGCTGGCGAAGGCATCGCCCTACAAGGCCGCCATGGAACTGGTCGAGGACGTCGAGCGCTTCGCCGACGCCCTGACCGGAGTGTACGCCACCGATCCGCAGTACGGCACGACGTTGAAATGGGTCATCACGACCTATGGGCTGAAGAAGCACGACGGGTGATCGCCAGTTTCCGGAGATGGCGCCCTTCCGGTCGATCACAGCGCGCCGGAGCGGCGCGCTCCCAGCGGCATAACCGTCAATGTTGGCACTTATGAATGGCACTCTCCCGTGAGGGAGCTGGCATGTTGCCGAACGGCCACACTGACCTGATGCTTCAGCTCCGGCGGCGGAAGAGCGCGAGCGGATTGCAGCGGCATTGTGTAGGCTGTCATGCATCGCGCAACTACAGCTAGGGGAGAGGCACTTGATGAAACAAGCATTCGCCGCCGCAGCCGCACTCGCGCTACTGCCCTCGATGGCTTCGGCACAAGAGTTCGACCCGCTGCCCGGCTTCTATATCGGTGCGGGTGTCGGCGGAGCGTGGTTCCTGACCCAGACGACCACGATCGGCGGCAACTTCAGCAGCACGACGGGCTTCATTGCCGACCTCGTCGCCGGCTACGACTTCGTCGGCCCGCGCCTCGAGGTCGAGCTCGGCTACGGCTTCATTCCGTTCACCGCCACGCTCGCCAACACCGCGGCGAGATCGAACTTCAGCGGCACCGGCCACCAGGTGCACATCATGGCGAAGGCGCTCTACGACTTCATGCCGGCGTCGACCTTCACACCCTATGTCGGCGTCGGCGCCGGTATCGCCTTCGTCGACAGCAATGCCCCGCTCGCCAGCACGCAGTTCGCCTACGAAGGCATCGTCGGCCTCGCCTACAACATCGACGCCCAGTGGCGCCTGGCGCTCGAAGGCCGCTATGTGGGCACCACCAATCCGACGTTCGTCGTCAACAACGTCAACATCGGCGTGAACAATTCCAACATCGTCGCGATGGTGTACGGGCAGTACAAGTTCGCCCCACCGGCCGCGGCCGCCCCTCCACCTCCGCCGCCGTCGGCCTCGCCGCCGTCCTTCATGGTGTTCTTCGATTGGGACAGCGCGCGCCTGTCGGAGGCGTCGCTGAACGTCGTGCGCCAGGCGGCTGCCGCCTACAAGAGCAAGGGCAGCGCCCGCGTCACCGCGACCGGCCATACCGACACATCGGGCCCGGAGGCGTACAACATGGCGCTGTCGCTGCGCCGCGCGAACACCGTCAAGGACGCCCTGGTGCGCGATGGCGTGCCGGCCAACGTGATCGCGGTGATCGGCCGCGGCGAGCAGGGCCTGCTGGTGCGGACCGCCGACGGCGTGCGCGAGCCGCAGAACCGCCGCGTCGAGATCGTCATTCAGTAGGACGACCGCCTGGTTCGGGAGATCGAAGGCCCCTCGCCAGGCGAGGGGCCTTTTCTTCGCTCCGGCCTCGCGCGCGCCCTGACGAGCGCTGCGAGCGCGCCTATGCCTCGACCTGTTCGCCCAGCCAGTCGATCGCTGCCTGCGCCCCGCCCTTGCCGTGCGGGATGCCCAGCGCGTTGAGGGCAACCTCGATCACGCTGAGCGTGCCCAGAATCATCGGCGCGTTGACATGGCCCATATGGGCGATGCGGAAGGCCTTGCCCGAGAGGTCGCCGATGCCGTGGCCGAGGATGACGCCGCATTTCTGGTTGCAGTAGGCGCGCAACGCCTCGGCATCGTGACCGCCTCCGATCAGCACGGGGGTGACGGTGTCGCAGCGCTCGCCGGGCTCGATGATGTTGAAGCTGATCGCCTGACCCTCGGCCCAGGCGCCGATGGCGCGGCGCACCGCCTCGGCCAGCAGCGCGTGCCGGCGGAAGACGTTGTCCATGCCTTCGGCGAACAGCATGTCGATGGCCTGGCGCACGCCGAACAGCAGATGCTCGGGCGGCGTGCCGGCATATTTCTGGTAGTGCTGGTCGCCCTCGCGGTCGGTCCAGTCCCAGTATGGCGTGCGCAGGCCGGCCGTCTTGTGGATCTCGCGGGCGCGATCGTTGGCGGCGACGAAGCCCAGGCCCGGTGGTGCCATCAGGCCCTTCTGGGAACCGGACATCGCGACGTCGACCCCCCAGGCATCCATGTCGAATGGCATGCAGCCGAGCGACGCGACGGCGTCGACCATCAGCAGCGCATCGTGACCGGCCGCGCGGATCGCCTGGGCGATCGCCGGGATGTCGTTCACGACGCCCGACGCGGTGTCGATCTGCGCCACCAGGATGGCCTTGATGGTGCCGCCGCCGTTGGCCTTGCGGCTGTCCGCCTTGAGCCGGGCCTCGACCTCAGCCGGGCGAACGGCACGCCGCATGTCGCCCTTCAGGATCTCGACCTCGACTCCCATGCGGCGGGCATTCTCGCCCCAGCCGACTGCGAAGCGACCGCTCTCGAGCACCAGGATCCTGTCGCCCTTGGACAGCACGTTGGTGAGCGAGGCCTCCCATGCGCCGTGGCCGTTGGAGATGTAGATGTAGGCGCGCCCCTTGGTGTTGAACACGCGGGCGATGTCCTTCAGGAGGCTGTCGGTCAACGCCAGCAATGGCCCGGAATAGATATCCACCGCCGGCCTGTGCATCGCGCGCAGCACCTCGTCGGGCACGGTCGTCGGCCCGGGAATGGCCAGGAATTCACGCCCCGCTCGCACGCTCATCGCTTTCCTCCGCGGGCCCGTCATGCCCAGACTTTCCGCAGGCGCCAAGCGCGCCCCGCGAAACGAGTGGCGCCAGTGCAAACGCCGATTGATGGAAAGATTAGCACACAAGGGGCGCATCGGACCCGGCATGAGAACATTTCCGGTCAGCCCTAACACGGCGAGGGGCGGCCCTTCTTGCACCTTCCCGCCTCGGCCGGAGGAGGTGTCGCCGCCATGGCGACAGGGTCGTGATCTTCGCCGGGAGCGCGCCACTCGTAGGAAACAAGCTCTTCCGCTCCGAGCGCACCACTCCCGGTGGCGCCCTTCTTGTCGATCAGACATCTCATGAGCGCCGCTGGAGCGGCGCGCTCCCAGCGAAGCCCCGAGCATCTACCGCCTGGTATGGTTAGTCGCCACAATGCCGGCTCGATGGAGGAGGCAGAGGGTATATGGCCGACATCAAGATGGGCGTCATCATCAATGGCGCCACCGGGCGCATGGGCAGCACACAGCACATGGCCAACCTGCTGGCCATCGCCGCCGAGGGCGGTTTGTCGCTCGTCAATGGCGACAGGCTGGTCCCCGACCTGCTGCTGGTCGGCCGCAACACCGGGCGGCTGGCCACGCTCGCCTCGTCTCACGGCAATCTTCGCTTCACCACAAGCCTCGAGGAGGCGCTGGCCGGGCCGGACCAGATCTACATGGACTGCAGCCACACCGGCGACAGGCCGGCCCGCGTGCGCCAGGCGATCGCGGCCGGCAAGCATATCCATATCGAGAAGCCGACGGCGCCGACCGTCGGCGAGGCCATGGAGCTCGCCCGCCTCGCCGACCGCGCCGGCCTCAAGCACGGCGTCATCCAGGACAAGCTCTTCCTGCCGGGCTTCGCCAAGCTGCTGGCGTTCCGCCAGGCCGGCTTCTTCGGCCGCGTGCTGCAAGTGCGCATCGATGCCGGCTCGTGGATCTTCGACGGCACCACGCAGGCCTGCCAGCGGCCGAGCTGGAACTACAAGAAGTCGCAGGGCGGCGGGCTGGCGCTCGATATGATGGCGCACTGGCGCTACATGATCGACCGCCTGGTGGCGCCGGTCACCGGCGTGTGCGCGGTGATGGCCACCGCCATCCCGGAGCGTCTCGACGAGCAGGGCCAACGCTACACGGTGGACGCGGAGGACACCTCGCATGCCCTGCTGCAGATCGGGAACGGCGCCGTCGGCGTCATCACCAACAGCTGGGCGACCCGGCTGCGCCGCGACGACACGATGGTGGTCCAGATCGACGGCACCGACGGGTCGGCCGTCGCCGGCCGCCATCGCTGTTTCACGCAGGCCGCCGCCGACACGCCGGAGGCGTTCTTCGGCGCCTCCCATCCCGGCGGCATGGACCTTCGCAGCAATTGGCAGGAAGTGCCGGACGCAGATGAGCCGCTGCGCAATCCGTTCCGGCAATGCTGGGAGGCGTTCCTGCGCCATGTCGCGGAGGACGCGCCCTACTTGCCGAACCTGGTCGAGGGCGCCAAGGCCGTGCAACTCGCCGATCTGGCCTATCGCAGCGTCGAGCAGCAGCGCTGGATGCCTGTGCCGGAGCTGAAACTGTGAGGGCGCGATGGAAATCGACCCGAAGATCGCGCACGCGCTGGGCTTTCCCAAGGCCGCCTACATCCAGGTCGAGCGCGAGCGGCGCTGGCTCTGCCGCCCGGCGCCCTCCGCGTTGATCGAGCGAAGCGAGCTGATCACCGATCTCTACGTCGCGGGAACGCGGCTGCGGTTGCGCGAGGCGCGCCTGCTCGACGGCTCGGCGGCCCGGCTGCGCCTCAGCCGCAAGGCCGACGTCGATACGCGCAGGCGGCTCGTCACCTCGATCTACCTGCCGGAGGAGGAGTTTACCGTGCTGGCCGCGGCGCTGCCCGGCGTCCGCCTCACGAAGACGCGCCACCGCCTCGAGAGTCCGCCCGGCACCCTGATGTCGATCGACGAGTTCGAGGGAGCGCTCGCGGGTCTCGTTCTGCTCGAGGCCGAGTTCATCAGCGACGACCTGATGACGGATTTCACGCCGCCCGACTTCGCGCTTCGCGAGGTCACCGAAGATCCGCGCTACGGCGGCGGGTCGCTGGCTGCCACCGGGTTGCCCGGCGGCGTCTATCCTGGCGAACGGCCGAGTGCCGCATAGACCCCGGGCCTGCGCACCTTGACCCAGGCGACCAGGCCGATCCCGCCGAGGCCGATCATCAGAAGAAGCGCCGGGAAGCTCTGCACGAAGTGCGAGCTCGAGCCACTCACCAGGTCGAGATGCAGCGACATGAGGACGAGGCTGACCGCCAGCCCGAGCGCCGCGAGCCCCGGCGCCAGCAGGCGCCGCCACACGCCGACGCGGCGGTTGTCGCGCCAGAAGAAGGCGACCACGGCGAGCGACACCAGGATCTGCAGCATCAGGATGCCGAGCGCACCGAATGTTCCGGCCCAGGCGAACACCACCGTGTAGGGATTGGACCCGGCCAGGGCGAAGAGCGCCACCAGGCCGAGCGCGCTCGCCGTCTGGACGACGCCGGCGAGCTGCGGCGACTGATGACGAGGATGGGTCTCGCCGAGACGGCGCCACATCAGCCCTTCGCGGCCGGCCGCGAACAGATAGCGGTTGATGGTGTTGTGGAACGACAGCCCGCA
>JALHMO010000114.1 GCA_022844015.1 Reyranella sp.
CCGGCACCGCCGCCGACCAGGCGTCGTTCGATGCAGGCCTGCGCGCCCACATGGTGCGGGTCTACAACTACATGGCCTCGGGGCTGGCGCTGTCGGGCATCGTGGCCTTCGGCCTTTTCAGCTCGGTCGAGCTCGCGAGCCTGTTCTTCGAGCTCCAGGGAGGCCAGGTCGTCGGCCTGAACATCCTGGGCTGGATCGCGATCTTCGCGCCGCTCGGCTTGCTGCTCCTGACCTCAATCCGTGCCGCCACGATGAGCGTCGGCGCGGTGCAGGCGGTCTACTGGGCGGTCACCGCACTGATGGGTGTCAGCCTGTCGCTGCTGCTCTTCCGGTACACCGGGGCGTCGGTCGCGCGGACGTTCTTCGTCACCGCCGCCGCCTTCGGGGCGCTCAGCCTTTACGGCTACACCACCAAGCGCGACCTGTCGGCGTTCGGCAAGTTCCTGTTCATGGGCTTGATCGGCCTCATCCTCGCCAGCCTGCTCAACATGTTCTGGCCGTCGGGCACGATGAGCTTCATCATCTCGGTCGCGGGCGTGCTGATCTTCTCTGGCCTGATCGCCTACGACACCCAGAAGATCAAGCAGCAGTACGCCGAGGCCTGGGGCAGCGAGGCGGCGGAGAAGGTGGCGATCTTTGGCGCTCTCAGCCTCTACCTCGACTTCGTCAACCTGTTCCAGTTCCTGATGATGTTCCTGGGTCAGCGGCGGTAAGGCGGACTCCGGAGCGGCAGACCGTCAGTCGACTCGACCGCGATCAGCCTCATTGTTCGTGAGACCAAGCGAAGCGGGAAGAGCGACGACGCGCCCCCCCCTGCCGCTCGGATCGTAGCCCGAGGTGGACATGATCACGGGCAGTCGGCTCAGCGCGCAGATCAGTCGGCTATCGAAAAGCAGACGCTGTTCCTGAGCGCGAGCGCAAGGGACTGCGCAGAATTCGACGAACGATAATCGTAGTCGCAGAGATAGGCTTCCGATCCCTTCTGGGCGAGGATTTGGGGGCTCTGGCCGAACTTGTTCAAGATGAATCCACGCTTGACGAGATCCCTGAGGGTGATCGACTGCGCCGCTGCCTCGACGCTCATGAACGAAATGCACAGCGCCGCCAGAAAATTGATGATCTTCATCTGACCTTCTCCTGTCTCCATCTGCGGAGTATCTCAAGGGACGGAAAGCTTCAGTCAGCGCCTCATCGCGCGTCAATCGTGCTCTCACGAGGTCACCACTGGCTGTTGCCTCCGCGGATTCTCAAGGCGAGGTCTCCCATGACTCCGATCGTCGTCCCGGTACCCGGCGTGTTTCCCTACGAGCAGTTCGGCTTCACCAACTGCGTCCGCCATGGCGATGTTCTGTACCTGTCGGGTGTTGCGTCCCTGGACGCGGCAGGGCAGGTGATCGGGACCGACATCGAGGCGCAGACCATTCAGACCTACGCCAACATCGATCGGATCCTTACCGCCGGCGGGTCCGGGCTCGACCGGATCCTGCAGATGACGAGTTTTGTCGTCGATCTCGGCCGCAACGGTCAGGGCTATGTCGCGACCCGGGCGAAGCTCCTCGAGCAACCCACCTACACCAGTGCCGTCATCGGGGTTTCCGCGCTGATGATGGCCGGCCTGCTGGTCGAGGTGCAGTGCTGCGCCGCGGTCTCCGGCTGAGGCTCGGAATCGCGACGGCACAGCCGAGGAGGCCGGGCAAAGTGTTGAACCGGTTGGTGAACTCAGCGCGTCCGGAAGGACGCCGGCCGAGCACAGCTACTCGGCGGCGCGCTTCTGTCCCGCCTCGCGACGGGCCAGCCACTCGTGCATGGCGTCCTCCATCGGCATGAAGACGGCGCCGCCTTCCATCAGCCTCTGGATCAGGCGCTCGAGCATCATCATGCGATGGCCGCGGCCGATCACGTGGGGGTGGAAGGTGTACGTGAGGATGCCGAAGTCGGGCGCCACCCGGGTCATGTAGGTGAAGTCGTCGACGAAGTTCTCCAGCACGTTGGTGGCGTTCATGAGCCCGGCCTGGATCGATCCGTTCGGGTTGCGCATGTACTCGAAGTGCGGGAAGTCGTCGAGCGACCAGCTGATCGGCATCTCGACCAGGTGGGTCTCGCGGCCGCGCACGAAGGGCTTCATCAGCTCGACAATATCGCCCTGGCGGGCGAAGTAGCAGTCGTAATCGTGCCCCATCATCGAGCTGTCGTACTGGATGCCGTGCTTCAGCAGGAGCTCGATCGAGTTGGGCGACAGGTCCCAGGCCGGCGAGCGGTAGCCGCGTGCGGTTCGCCCGCTGATGCGCTTGATCGACTCGTTCCCGCGGACGATTTCCTCTTCCTCCTCCTCGCGCGACATGGTGACCGGCAAGCGGTGGGTCCAGCCGTGGTGGGCGAGCTCGTGCCCGGCCTCGACATAGGGCATCACCGCCTCGGGCGTGCTGTCGATCGTGTGCCCTGGCGTGAAGAAGGTCGCCTTGATGCCGTAGCGTTCCAGGAGCGCCATCAGCCGGGGAATGACCACCACGTCGTATTCGCCACGCGATATGGCGGTGGGCGTTGTCAGTCCGCGTGCAATCAATCCGGAAAGATGGTCGTGGTCGAATGTCAGGCAAACGATGTGACGTGGCATGTGAACGCTCCCGGGCGACGGCACCCGAGTGTAGGCAGATTTGTTGCGTTCGCCCACCGGAGCCTGCATGATGTTGCCAAGTAAAAGAAATGCAGGGTTGTTTCAGGGAGGGTTCATGGTGGGGTCGTCCGCCCAGCGCGTACCTGCGCAAAGGGGCGACAATCAACTCGTGGTCGAAGGCGTATCCAAGCGTTTCGGTGGCGTCGTGGCCGTGCAGGACGTCGCTCTCGAAGTGCCGAAGGGCGGCATCGTCTCGATCATCGGTCCCAACGGCGCGGGCAAGACTTCCCTCCTGAACATGATCTCGGGCTTCTACAAGCCTGACACCGGCCGAGTCGTCCTCGAAGGGGTGGACATCACCCAGCGCAAGCCGAGCGACATCGCCGCTCTCGGCATCGCCCGGACGTTCCAGAACATAGCCCTGTTCAGCGGGCTGACCGTGCTCGACAACCTCATGCTCGGCCGCCATGTGCGCATGAAATCGGGCGTGCTGGCGAGCGTGATCTATTGGGGGATGGCCCAGAAAGAAGACATCGCCCATCGCGAAGCGGTCGAGGAGATCATCGATTTCCTGAAGCTTCAGGATCTGCGCAAGCAGCAGACCGCGGCGCTGGCTTACGGCCTGCGCAAGCGCGTCGAGCTGGGACGCGCGCTCGCGCTCGAGCCCAAGGTGCTGCTGCTCGACGAGCCGATGGGCGGCATGAATCAGGACGAGAAAGAGGACATGGCGCGCTACATCCTGGACGTGAACCAGGAGAGGGGCGTCACCGTGGTGCTGATCGAGCACGACATGGGTGTCGTCATGGACATTTCCGACCATGTCGTGGTGCTCGACCGGGGCCGGCGGATCGCCGCCGGCACGCCCGAGGAGGTGCAGCGCGACCCGGCGGTCATCGAAGCCTATCTCGGCACCAGCAAGAAGGGGGCGCGCCCGTGAGCCTGGTCGACGACGTCAAGACCTCGACGCTGCCCAAGCTCCTGCAGCGAAATGCCGAGCAGGATCCCAAGGGCGCCGGCATCCGCGAGAAGGCACGCGGTGTCTGGCAGACCCACAGCTGGTCGGCTTACCGCGACACGGTGCGCGATCTCGCCCTCGGCCTGGCGGCGCTCGGCTTCCAGCGCGGCGACAAGCTGTCCGTCGTCGGGGACAACCGGCCGCAACTCTATTTCGCCCAGCTTTCGGCCCAGGCGCTGGGCGGCATCTCGGTGCCGGTCTACCAGGATTCGATCGCGTCCGAGCTGGTCTTCGTGCTCAACCATGCCGAGACGTCGTTCATCGTCGCCGAGGACCAGGAGCAGGTCGACAAGGCACTGTCGCTCAAGGACAAGCTGCCGCGACTGCGCTGGATCGTGTTCGACGACCCGCGCGGCCTGTCGTTCTACGACGATCCCATCCTGCGGTCGTTCAAGAGCGTGCTGGAGGAGGGGCGCAAGTTCGGCCAGGCTCACCCCGGCTTCTACGAGGCGGAGGTGGCCAAGGGCGGACCCGACGACACGGCGATGATTGCCTACACATCGGGCACTACCGGCAGCCCCAAAGGGGCGATGCTCAGCCATCGCAACATGATCGCGACCGCCGAGGCGTTTCTCGAGGTGAACGACGTCAAGCCGGGCGACAACTGGCTCTCCTACCTGCCCATGGCATGGGTCGGCGACGCTGCCTTCTCGCTGGGCATAGCGCTGGTCGCACGGCTGACGGCCAACTGCCCCGAGAGCCCGGAGACCGTGCAGCGAGACCTCCGCGAGCTCGGCCCCGACGCCATGCTGGCGCCGCCGCGCATCTGGGAGAACATGCTGACCCTGATGCAGATCAAGGGCAACGATGCCTCGCCGCTGAAGCGCCGCATCTTCGGGTTTTTCCGCGATCTCGCCGAACGCTGCGAGCTGAAGCGCACCGACGGCAGAGGCCTGAGCCTGGGCGACCGGCTCGGCCTCGCATTGGGCGAGGTGCTGGTTTACGGGCCAGTGCGCGATCAGCTCGGGCTGCGCAAGGCACGCTGGTGCTACACTGGCGGTGCGCCGCTCGGCCCCGACACCTACCGCTTCTTCCGCTCCTTCGGCATCAACCTCAAGCAGGTCTACGGCGCCACCGAGGCTTCGGCGCTGATCGCCTGCCAGCCCGATGCCGAGGCCAACCCCAACACGGTGGGCAGGCCGATCCCGAAGGTCGACATCAAGATCGACGATCGCGGCGAGGTCCTCCTGAAAGGGCCCAACGTCTTCAGGGGCTACTTCAAGCAGGACGAGGTGACGCGCGATACAATGACTGCGGACGGATGGCTGAAGACGGGCGACGCCGGGTTCTTCGACAAGCAGGGCCACCTGGTGATCATCGACCGTGCCAAGGACGTCGGAAAGCTCACCGACGGGTCGGCCTTCGCGCCGCAGTTCATCGAGAACAAGCTGAAATTCAGCCCGTTCATCCGGGAAGCCGTCGCCTTCGGCGACCAGCGGCCGTTCGTCGTCACCATGATCGCCATCGACATGCAGACCGCGGGGACGTGGGCCGAGAAGCAGGGGCTCGCCTACACTAGCTTCATGGATCTCAGCCGAAAGCCCGAGGTGGCGGCAATGATCGGGCAGGAGATCGCCAAGGCGAACGCCACGCTGCCGGACGTGCAGCAGGTCCGTCGCTACCTGCTGCTCAACAAGGAACTCGACGCCGACGATTCCGAGATGACGCGCACCCGCAAGGTCCGTCGCCGCTTCGTCGCCGAGAAGTACGCCAATGTGATCGAGGCATTCTACAGCGGTGCATCGTCGGTCGACGTCACCATGGAGATCACCTTCGAGGACGGCCGCAAGTCGAGCCTGAGCTCGACCATCGATATCCACGGCGAGGCGAAGGCGGAACCCGCCAGGAGGGCGGCGTAGATGCCGGGCGCAATTCATAGTCTCCTTCCCGGCCGGGTCGGCGAGGAAGGAAGGATCGGGAGGGCTGATGTCGGAAGACCTTGAGTTCGCATTCGCCTTGGTGTTGAGCGGGGCGTCGATCGGGCTGATGTACTCGCTCATCGCCTTGGGATTCGTCCTGGTCTACAAGGCGACCGACGCGATCAACTTCGCCCAGGGCGAGTTCGTCATGCTGGCCGGCATGGTTGTCGTGGTCGTGCTCGGGGCGCAGGCGCCGCTGATCGCGGCGGTCGTCGCCGTGCTGCTGGTGATGATCGGCTTCGGCTTCGGTCTCGAGAAGGTCGTCCTGCGGCCGTTGCTCGGCCGACCGGTGGTGGCGGTCATCATGGCGACCATCGGCATCGCCGCGTTGCTGCGCGGCTGGGGGCCGCTGGTTCTCGGCATCGAGCCGCGCGCCCTGCCGCTGCCGATCGGCGACGAGCCGATCGCGATCGGTCCGGCCACCCTGCCACCGATCCAGGTGCTGGGGGCGGTCGTGGCCCTCGGCTTCTTCCTGGCCTTCAACTGGTTCTTCAAGAAAAGCCGCATGGGCGTTGCCATGCGCGCCGTGGCCGACAACCAGCAGGTCGCGCAGGCCATGGGCATCAACGTCGAGCGCTACTTCGCGCTGGCGTGGGCGATGGCCGGTGTCGTCTCGGCACTGGGCGGCATCGTGTGGGGCAGCATGCTCGGCGTCGACGTGCAGCTAGCGCTGGTCGGGCTGAAGGTCTTTCCAGTGGTGATCCTGGGCGGTCTCGACTCGATCGGCGGCGCCCTGGTCGGCGGGCTGATCGTCGGCATCGTCGAGAGCCTGGCGGCCGGCTACCTAGACCCGTTCGTCGGTGGCGGCACCAAGGATTTCGCGCCCTATGTCCTGATGATCCTGGTTCTCATGATCAGGCCGTACGGCATCTTCGGCAGACGGCAGATCGAGCGCGTGTAAGCCATGTTCCATCGCGAATCCGGAGTGTTCAAGACGAGCTACGGCGCCGACATGGCGCTCTACCCGTTGCCGATCGCCAAGGGGACGGTGATCGCCTTGGCCGTGATCTTCGTGCTGATCGTCCCGGCGATTGTCCACGAGTACTATCTGTCGCTCTTGAACCTGATCTTCATCGCAATTGTCGGCGCGCTCGGGCTCAACATCCTGGTTGGCTATACAGGCCAGATCTCGATTGGCCACGGTGCGTTCATGTCGGTTGGCGCCTATACGGCGGCCAATCTCGCGGTCAAGCTGGACCTGCCGTTCTGGCTGACCCTGCCGGCTGGCGGCCTGATGGCGGCCTTGATCGGCGTGGTGGTCGGCATGCCGAGCCTGCGCATCAAGGGCCTGTACCTCGCGATCGCCACGCTCGCCGGCCAGCTGATCATCGAATGGACGATCAACCGGGTGCCGGCGATATCGGGCGGGGCGCAGGCCTCGATCGAGGTCGGCCGGCCGACCCTGCTGGGGTTCGCCTTCGACACCCAGGGAAAGCTCTATTTCTTCCTGCTGTTCTTCGCCGTGATCGCCATCGTCGCGACCCTGAACCTCGTCAGAAGCCGAATCGGACGGGCTTTCGTTGCGGTACGTGACCAGGACATCGCCGCCGAGATCATCGGCATCAACATCTACCGCTACAAGCTGCTGGCCTTCGCCATATCTTCGTTCTATGCCGGCGTCTGCGGCGTGCTCTACACCTACTATTTCGGCATCGCCAACTACGAGCAGTTCCAGCTCATCGTGTCGATCGACTATCTCGCCATGATCATCATCGGTGGGCTGGGCTCGGTGCTGGGATCGGTTCTCGGCGCCATTTTCGTCACACTGTTGCCCATCGTTATCCGCATTCTCATGGAAAACGTCGGCTCGCTGTTCTTCACCGCAAGCGAGATGGCCAATGTCATCTCGGGCCTGCGGCTGGGGGTGTTCGGCGCGTTGATTATCTTCTTCTTGATCGTCGAGCCCGAGGGGCTCAATCGACTGTGGAGGAATATCCGGAGCTATTTCCGGGTTTGGCCCTTCTCGTACTAGGGCGGGGCGTCACTGCAATAAACAGGGAGGAACCCATGAGGAGGTTCGTTAGGAGTTGGCTGGGCCTGGCGGCAACGACCGCTAGCCTGGCGCTGGGCGCGGGCCAGGCCTTCGCCCAGAAGGAGGTCGTGTTTGGCCTGCAATGCGACCGCACCGGGCCGACGGCGATCGTCGGCACGGTCCTGTGTCCCGGCTATCAGGACTATATCGCCCTGATCAACAGCAAGGGCGGCGTCGAGGGCCACAAGATCAAGGTCCTCGAGATCGATCACGAGTACAAGGTGCCGCCGGCCATCGAGGCGCACGAGCGCTTCAAGAAGGAAGGCGCGCTGCTCGAGGGCATCTACGGCACGCCGCAGACTGCGGCCCTCAACAAGAAGCTGGAAGAGGACAAGATCCTGGGAACGACGCCTGGCTTCGGCACCGCCGCGGCGGCCGACGGCAAGCGCTATCCCTACACTTTCCCGGTCGCGGCCAGCTACTGGTCGCAGGCGGGCGCCGCCGTGGCCTTCGTGAAGGAGCGGCTGGGCGGCAACCTGAAGGGCAAGAAGATCGCCTACATCTTCTACGACAATCCGGCGGGCCGGGAGCCGTTGGTCATCCTCGAGGACATCGCCAAGAAGGAAGGCTTCGAGATGCGGACCTTCGCGGTTCCGGCGCCCGGTCTCGAGATGGGTGCCCAGGTCCTCGATATTACCGCGCGCTTCAAGCCGGACTTCATCATCTCCCACCTGTTCGGGCGTGCGCCGTCGGTGTCGATCAAGGAGCTGAAGGGCAAGGGCTTCCCGCTCAGCAAGGTGGTCGGTCTGGTGTGGGCGAGCTCCGAGGCCGACATCATCGCGGCCGGCGGCATGGGCGTGGCCGAAGGCTACAACACCATCCAGTTCGCCGGCGTCGGCAAGGATTTCCCGGTGATCAAGGACATCGAGGCCATGTACAAGGCCCAGGGCAAGCAGCCGCCCAAGGAGATGGATTCCACGGTGCTCTACAATCGCGGCATCCTGATCGCCGCGCTGCATGTCGAGGCCCTGCGCAACGCCATCAAGGCAAAGGGCGGCGCCACGCCGAACTCCGAGGAAGTCAAGAAGGGCATGGAGGCGATCAAGGGCCTGACCCTGGGCGGCCTCGTCCCGCCGCTGGAGCTCACCCCGGCCGACCATGAGGGCGGCGGCTGGGTCGAGATCTGGACGGTCAAGGGCGGCAAGCTCGTCCGGACCAAGGAGTGGTTCCAGGGCTATCGCGACGTCATCCAGAAGCACCTCGCGGCGGAAGCCTCGAAGTCGTGAGTACGGCGCGCACCTCTCCAGCTTCGCTGGAGAGGTGCGTCACCGCTGGGAGCGCGCCACTCCTGTGGCGCTCGGGGGATCTGTGAGCGAGAACATGAGCGCCATCGGAGTGGCGCGCTCCCAGCGATGAACGCCATGACCACCAGAGAGGTTTGATGCTGGCAATCAACAACATCGAGGTCGTCTACGACCGTGTCATCCTCGTCCTCAAGGGGGTGTCGATCGAGGTCGGCGAAGGGGCGATCACGACCCTGCTGGGCGCCAACGGCGCCGGCAAGACGACGACCCTCAAGGCCATCTCTGGTGTCCTGCGCAGCGAGCGCGGCGAGGTCACCAAGGGTACCGTCCAGCTGCGCGAGCGCCGCATCGACGGCATGCGCGCCCACGACGTCACCAAGCTCGGGCTCGTCCAGGTGTTCGAGGGGCGTCGCGTGTTCGAGAACCTGACCACCGAGGAGAACCTGATCGCCGGCGGGCACGTGCAGGGCAGTCATGCCGTTAAGCAGGGGATCGACCTCGTCTACTCCTACTTCCCGCGCCTGCGCGAGCGGCGGACCCAGGTCTCGGGCTACCTGTCCGGCGGCGAGCAGCAGATGCTGGCAATCGGCCGGGCCCTGATGAGCCAGCCCAAGGTGGTGCTGCTCGACGAGCCGTCGCTCGGTCTGGCGCCGATGCTGGTGGAGGAGATATTCGGCATCGTCGATCGGCTCGTGAAGCAGGAGAAGCTGTCGGTGCTGCTGGTCGAGCAGAACGCCACCATGGCGCTCGGCGTGGCCGATCACGGCTATGTCATGGAGAACGGCCGCATCGTGCTCGAAGGGCCGGCCGACAAGCTGCGCGACAACTCCGACATCAAGGAATTCTACCTCGGCCTGAACGAAGGCGGGGCGCGCAAGTCCTATCGCGACACCAAGCATTACAAGAGGCGCAAGCGCTGGCTATCCTAGGGGCGTCATGCGCCCCAGCCTGCCGACCGCCCTCGCACTCCTCTGCTCGATTGCCGCGCCCGCGTTCGCGCGCAGCGATCTCGCGCAACAATGCACCGCCTTCGGCGAGAGCCAGTACCGCCAGCTCGATCCGTCGGTCGACCGTGTCACGGCGATCGACCACCCGCCGCCGGCGCTGGAGCGCTTCGACGGCAAGGCGGGATCGCAGCCGGTCGCTGCCGCCCTGACCCTGCGCGGCCGGCTGACCTATCGCAATCGGGCTCCGCTCGAGACCCAGTTCGTCTGCCTGCTCGATCGCGGCGAGCGGCCACTGTTCTTCTATGCATTGCCGGCGCTGGCGACGCGTGCGGCGCCGACACCCCCTGTCGGGCGCGGCGCGGCACCGGTGCCGCAGCTCCAGAACCCGACCGCTCGGCAATCGCAGGCGACCATGGCACTTGCCCCGCAGCTGCCGACGCAAGCTGCCGATCCGGCGCGGCCGGTCAATGCCACCCGGCTGCGCGGGCTGGTGCGCGACCTCGGCGGGCGGCTTCAGTTCATGCCGTGCGACGGTGCACCGCTCGCGCTGGAGGATCGCACCCGGGGTCAGGATCTGATGAGGGCCTTGCGCGAGCTGACGGCTGGCCAGGAAGGGCGCCCCATGTTCGTCGAGGTCTACGGCGTCCGCGAGACCGGCATCAACACGGGCATCGGCGTCGTCGAGCTGCGCCGCGCGGCAGTGGAGACGGCAGGGTGCCGCGAGCGCTTCGACCAGCGCGAATGGATCGCGACCGGCAACGAGCCGTCGTGGCGCCTCGAGGTGACCTCGCGCGATATGGCGATGAGCGTGCTGGGCGGCCTGTCGACCCAGCGGGTGCCGCACGGGGGGCCGCAGAAGTCGGGCGGAGGTCTCGAGTATGCCAGCGCCGACGGCTCGGACCTGCTGGTGACGATCGACGAGCGGCGCTGCATCGACAACCAGTCGGGGTCGTTGTTCGCCTATGTCGTCGAGGTCAGGAGCGAAGGCAGGACATACCAGGGCTGCGCGGCCCATAATCCGGCGATGCCGGCACCGTAGGGCGAGGAGTAAGGGCAATGGACCAGGTCGAGCAGCTGCGCGAGATGATCGGTTCGGCCAAGCGCATCGTCGCCTTCACCGGCGCCGGCATCTCGACCGAGTCGGGCATTCCGGACTTTCGTTCTCCCGGCGGCATCTGGACGCGCTACAAGCCGATCTACTTCGACGATTTCATGGCATCGGACGAGATGCGCCGCGAATCCTGGCGTCGCAAGTTCGCGACCGACGAGACGATGCTCAAGGCCGAGCCCAACGCGGGCCATCGCGCCCTCGCCAGGCTGGTCGAGCAGGGGCGCATGAGCGCCATCATCACCCAGAATGTCGACGGGCTGCACCAGCGCTCCGGCGTGCCGGATGCGAAGGTCATCGAGCTGCACGGCAACTCGACGTACGCGAGCTGCCTGGATTGCGGCCACCGCTACGAGCTCGACCCGATCAGGAAGGCCTTTCTCGGGTCGGGCAAGCTGCCCATCTGCATCAAGTGCGAGGGCATCGTGAAGACGGCGACCATCTCGTTCGGCCAGGCCATGCCGGAGATTCAGATGGCGCGGGCGCAGGACGAGACCATGGCCTGCGATCTGTTCATCGTGCTGGGCAGCTCGCTGGTGGTTTATCCGGCCGCGGGATTCCCGCGAATGGCCAAGCGGCGCGGGGCCCGGCTGGTGATCGTCAACCGCGAGGCGACCGATCAGGACGACGCCGCCGACATGGTGATCCACGCCGAGATCGGGCCGACCATGAGCAGGGCGATCGGGGTCAATTGACCGCTGTCGTTGCGGGCACCCGCCGGACGCGGTTTAATGGCACATGTCAGGGAGACGGAACATGACCATCACTCGCAGGGGCGCCCTGCTGGCCGGGCTGGGAGCGGCATCTGTCGCGGGGCTGCCTGCGGCTGCGCAGGACATCACCTTCTTCCGCATCGGTACTGGCGGGACGGCGGGGACCTATTTTCCGATCGGCGGCCTGATCGCAAACGCGATCTCCAATCCGCCGGGCTCGCGATCGTGCGCCGAGGGCGGCTCGTGCGGGGTGCCCGGCCTGGTCGCGACGGCGGTGGCGTCCAACGGATCGGTCGCCAACGTCAATGCCATCTCGAGCGGCAGCATGCAGTCGGGCTTCACGCAGTCCGACGTCGCCTTCTGGGCCTACAACGGCAGCGGCATCTACGAAGGGCGCCCCAAGGTCGAGGTCCTGCGCGCCATTGCCAATCTGTACCCGGAGAGCTTCCACCTGGTGGCCCGCAAGGGATCGGGGATCAAGTCGATCAAGGATCTCAAGGGCAAGCGCATGTCGCTCGACGAGCCCGGTTCGGGGACACTGGTCGACGCCCGCCTGATCCTGGCCGCCTACGGCATGACGGAGAAGGAGATCAAGGCGGAGTACCTGAAGCCGCAACAGGCGGCCGACAAGCTCAAGGATGGCGCCCTCGACGCCTTCTTCAGCGTCTCCGGCTGGCCCCAGGGTGCCATCGCCGAGCTTGCAGCGACAACCGGCATCGAGCTGGTGCCGATCGACGGGCCGGAGGCCGAGGGACTCGTGAAGCAGTTCAGCTTTTTCGCCATCGACGAGATTCCGGACGGTGCCTACAAGAACGTCGCCGGCGTGAAGACGGTCAGCGTCAACGCGATCTGGGCGACCTCGAGCAAGCAACCGGAGCAGCTGATCTACAACGTCACCGCCGCACTGTGGAACCCCAACACCCGCAAGCTTCTCGATTCCGGCCATGCCAAGGGCCGCGCCATAAGGTTCGAGACAGCCATTCAGGGACTCGGCATCCCGCTGCACGCGGGGGCGGAAAAATTCTACAAGGAAAAGGGGCTCATCAAGTAGGCGTGAGACCTCGGTAGATTTCTCGATCACGACGGCCTCATCCTGAGGCGCCGTGCCCAGCGCGGCATCTCGAAGGATGGGGATCAGACACGGTGCCGGTAGCCCATGCTTCGAGACGCTTGCTGCGCTCGCTCCTCGGCATGAGGGTTTTTCGTTGATCGGCCCCCGGCGGAAGAAGCGAGCAAGATTGCAGCGGGAGTTGGTTTGAGCCTTCAAGTCGATCATGCCAAGTCGGCCGAGCTCGAGCGCGAGTTCGATTCGGAGATGCGCTTCCGGCCGCTCGGCGTCAGCGGCACCTGGGTCGTCGCCGGCCTTCTGTTGGCGCTCTCGCTGTTCCATTTCTACACGGCGGGCTTCGGGCTGCTGCGCGAGCAGACCCACCGCGGCATCCATCTTGCGCTCGTCCTGGGGCTGATCTTTCTGGTGTTTGGAGCCGGCCGCAAGGCGGCTCCCAGGGCAGTCGCCGGCGTGCTGCACCCAGGCGGCGTGCCTCTCTACGACTGGCTGCTGTTCGTTGCGGCCGTCGCCTCGTCGCTCTACCTGCCGGCGATCTTTCACGACATCGCCTTCAAGACCGGCAATCCCGACCCGATCGACGTGGCGATGGGCACAACCCTGGTCGTGGTCGTCCTCGAGGCGACCCGGCGGACCATGGGCTGGCCCCTGGTGCTCATCACCCTGGGATTCATGGCCTACGCCTTCGCCGGGCCGTGGATGCCGGGCATGCTCGTGCATCCCGGCACGACCTGGTCGCAACTCGCCGATCATCTCTACCTCACCAGCCAGGGCATCTACGGCATCCCGATCGGCGTGGTGGCGACCTATGTCTTCCATTTCGTCCTGTTCGGCGTGGTCGCCATGCGGATCGGCCTCGGCCGGCTGTTCCTGGCGGTGGCGATGGCGGTGGCCGGGCGGTTCGCCGGCGGGCCGGCCAAGGTCGCGATCTTCGGCTCGGCGCTGTTCGGGATGATCTCGGGCTCGTCGGTCGCCAATGCGGTGACCGTGGGGTCGCTCACCATCCCCATGATGAAGCGGCTGGGCTACCGGCCGACCTTCGCCGCAGGGGTCGAGGCCACGGCCAGCACGGGGGGGCAGATCACGCCACCGGTGATGGGCGCGGCCGCCTTCCTCATGGTCGAGTTCCTGGAACTGCCCTACCAGACGATCATCGTCGCGGCGATCGTGCCGGCGTTCATGCATTTCTTCGGCGTCTTCATCCAGGTCCATTTCGAGGCCAAGCGGGTCGGCCTGCGCGGCCTGACGCCGGACGAGATGCCGGACTGGAAGGGCGTGATGCGCCAGGATTGGGTGACGCTGATCCCGCTCGCCGCCCTGATCTGGAAGATCTTCGACGGCTCGACGCCTTACCTTGCGGCGTTCTGGGGCATCAGCCTTTGCATCGTCATCGGGCTGATCCGCTCGACGCGGCCGCGCCTGCCGATCGTCGAGATCGGCCTGGTCGTCGCCTGGGCCCTGCTGATGATGTTCGGCCGCTCCACCCTGCCACCCGTTCTCGAGGACTGGTTCGCCGAGATCGCCTTCGGCCTGTTCGTGCTGCTCTGCGTCGCGCTGTGGCGCCTCAACCCGGCACCGGCGCTGCATTGGCGGGAACTGATGGACGCCTTCACCGTCGGCGCCAAGTATGCCCTGGCTGTGGGCGCTGCGGCCGCGGCGATCGGCATCATTATCGGTGTCGTCACGCTCACCGGGACGGCGCTCAAGTTCGCCACCATCATCGTGGCCGTCGCCGGCGACGCGACGGCGCTCGTCGAGGCCTGGCTGCCGTTCGACAAGGTGACGCTGGTGAAGTTCTTCACCCTGGTCATGACGGGGCTGGTCTGCATCCTGATGGGCTGCGGCGTGCCGACGACCGCGACGTACATCATCATGGTGACGATCGCCGCGCCGGCGCTCGGCCTGCTGGACGTTGTGCCGATCGTCGCGCATTTCTTCGTCTTCTACTACGGCGTGCTGGCCGACGTGACGCCGCCCGTCGCCGTCGCCGCCTACGCCGCCGCCAGCATGGCCGGCGCCGATCCTTTCAAGACCGGCAACACCGCCTTCCGGCTCGCCATCGCCAAGGCGCTGGTGCCGTTCGTCTTCGTCTTCTCGCCCTCGCTGCTGATCGTCGTCCCGGGGTTCAGCTGGTTCGATTTCACCACCGCGTTCGCGGGATGTATCGTCAGCATCACGTTCCTGGGGGCGGCTCTGTCGGCATTCCTGCTGGTGCGTCTGTCACCCTGGGAACGCCTGTTGATCGCCGTCGCGGCGGTGCCGGCAATGGCGTCGGGGCTGATGCCGGTGCTTGCCAGCCTCGCGCTGAGCCTGCCCGTCCTGTGCTACCAGCTCGTGCGATATCGGAGGCAGTCACATGCGACTTGAGGGCAAGGTGTGCGTCGTAACCGCGGCGGGGCAGGGGATCGGAGCGGCTACGGCGCGCGCCTTTGCCCGCGAGGGCGCCACGGTGTGGGCAACCGACATCGATGCCGGCAAGCTCGCCGGCCTCTCCGGGACGAAGGGCGTTCACGCGCATCGCCTTGACGTCCTCGACAATGCGGCGATCGGCGCGCTGGCGCAGCAGATCGGCGCAATCGACGTGCTGTTCAACTGCGCCGGCTTCGTCCATCACGGCAGCGTGCTCGACGCTACCGACGAGGAATGGCAGTTCGCCTTCGATCTCAACGTGCGCAGCATGTTCTGGACGATCCGGGCATTTTTGCCCGGCATGCTGGCCAAGGGCGGCGGCTCGATCGTCAACATGTCGTCGGCCGCCTCGTCGGTGAAGGGCGCCGCGCTGCGCTGCATCTACGGCACGACCAAGGCCGCCGTGATCGGCCTCACCAAGTCGGTCGCCGTCGACTACGTGAGCAAGGGCGTTCGCTGCAACGCCATCTGCCCGGGCACCGTGCAGACTCCCTCGCTCGACGAGCGCATCTCGGCGCTGGGCGGCGGGCCCGACGCCCGCCAGTTCTTCCTGCAGCGCCAGCCGACCGGACGCTTCGGCTCGGCCGAGGAAATCGCCGCCCTGGCGGTTTATCTGGCGAGCGACGAGTCGACCTTTACGACCGGCACGGTGAACGTGATCGACGGTGGCTGGAGCGTGTGACGCGCTTGGTCTCCCGGCCTGGTCGCCGGGTAGTGCGGGTGGGTGATTGGCGGCGGCGCCCGGCACGACGGGGAGCGGCTCGCGGCCGCAGCATGCCGGACCAAAGGGCTCTGGTCTTGACCGAGAACATGCTTCAAGATGTGGATGTAAGAATATGAGAAGCCACGATGAATAGACTGGCCGTTGTCGCGTCGCTGCTCGTGCTGGCTGTCGGCGCCGCGCGCGCCGACACGGTTCTCGTGCTGAACTCCGACGAAGCGTCGTACAGCGTTCTCAGCCGCAGCACGCGCACGGAGCGGATCCGCCTGCCGGTCGGGCGCGAGCCGCACCACCTGGTCTTCAGTCCCGACGGCAAGGAAGTGGTGATCGGCTCGACGGTGACCAACGAGCTGCTGATCCTCGACGCCCAGACCGGCGAGAAGCGGCGCGTCGTGCGCGACATCGTCGATCCCTACCATCTCGGCTTCAGCCCCGACGGCAAGTGGCTGGTGACGACGGCATACCGCCTCGACCATGTCGACTTCTATCACGCCGACAGCTTCAAGCTGGTCAATCGGGTGTTCATCGACGGGCTGCCGAGCCATCTCGTCTTCGACGCCGAGTCGAAGACGGTGTTCGTCACGCTGCAGGAGACCGGTCGGGTGGCGGCGTTCGACATGGAGACGCAGGCGATCAAGTGGAACGTCACGGTCGGCAAGGCGCCGGCGGGAATCATCATGCTGCCCGACAACAACCGCCTGCTGGTGGCGCTCACCGGCCAGGACAACGTCGTCGTCCTCGATCCCAAGGACGGCAAGGTCACGACGAGCCTCAAGACCGGGCGGGGCGCGCACAATTTCTGGCCCAAGGGCGACGGCCGCCACTGGTTCCTGAGCAACCGCGTCGAGAATACCGTCTCGCTGCTCGACACCCAGGAGATGAAGGTCGTCGGCACGATCAAGGTGCCGGGCGGCCCCGACTGCATGGACCTCACGCCCGACGGCAAGGAGCTGTGGGTGACCCAGCGCTTCCTGCGCCGCATCGCCGTCGTCGATCTCGCGCAGATGAAGGTCGTGACGTCGATCCCGGTCGGCAAGTCGCCGCACGGAGTGATGATGCTGAACGCCCCCGCACCGCCCGCCGCGACGCCCCCGGTCCGTGCCGTCTCGAGCTCGGGCGGGAAGAAGTAGGCGCCGCGCCGATGCGCGACCTCATCGACATCTGGGTGACGTGCCAGACCTGGATCTTCGAGACCTTCGTCGTGCCGGTGTTGTTCCGGTTCGAGCTGATGGAATGGTACGAGCCGGGCTTCAAGGCGGTCGAGATCGTCATGCTGGGTGTGGTGCAGATCCTGGTGATCGCCCTCGGCATGCGCTTCTTCGAGAGGCGCTGGCCGCTCGAGAAGGCACCCGACGATAACCTGGCTTCGGTCGACCGGACCTACACGATCCTGAACAAGCTCGGCATCGTGCCGCTCGCGGTGTTTGCGGTGAGCTACCCGATCACCAACGAGATCGAGTATGTCGTCCGTGCGCTGGGCTACGCGCCGCCGCGCCTCGAGCAGATCGTGCCGTGGCTGCACGACAACGCGCTGGCCTCCTTCCTGCTCTACTTCGTGCTCTACGACTTCGCCGCCTACTGGCTGCACCGCGCCCAGCACGGGTTCTCCTGGTGGTGGGCCCTGCACAGCCTGCACCACAGCCAGCGCCAGGTGACGGTTTGGAACGACGACCGGAACCACGTCGTCGACGACCTTCTGATGACCCTGGCGCTGGCGGTGTTCTCGCAGTTCGTCGGGGTGCAGCCGGACGACTACATCCTGATCCTGATGATCGGCCGACTGATCGAAAGCTGGTCGCATGCCAACGTCGACGTGAGCTTCGGCCGCATCGGCGAGAGGCTGATCGTCGGGCCGCGGTTCCATCGGCTGCACCATGCGCTTGCCAGCCCCGCGGAACGGCACATCCACGACCACAATTTCGCGCCGGTGTTCCCCATCTGGGACATCCTGTTCGGCACGGCGATCTACGACGGCAAGCACCGGCCGACCGGCGTCGACGACCCGGTGGCCGATGCCGACAACGGCCGCGGCTGGATCGGTCAGCAGGTCACGGTGCTCGGCCGCTTCCTGAAGGCGCTGGTGCCGCGCCCTATGCGCGGGCCATTTCAGCCCGGACTTCGGCCGCCCGCGGAATAGGCGCGACGGCTCCGTAGCCGCGGGTCTTGAGCGCTGCCGCGACGTTGGCATAGCGGCCGGCGGCGAAGGGATCGTCCCCGGCCAGCAGGCGTGCCAGGAACGCCCCATCGAAGGTGTCGCCGGCGCCCGTCGCATCGATCGCCTCTACGGGATGCTGGCCGATCGCAAGCCGCTCGTCCCGGGTCGCGATCAGCGCGCCCTCAGCACCCATCTTCAGCGCCACCAGCGACGGTCCCCGGGCGAGATAGTGATCGACGATCGCGTCGGCCTCCCGAAGGCCGGTGAGCTCGCGCGAATCGTCGAGGCTGGGCAGCAGGATCTCGCAGCGCGCGACCGTCGCCTCGATGGTGCGCCTCGCGTCGTCGATGTCCCACAGCCGCAGGCGGAGGTTCGTGTCGTACGAGACTCGGGCACCGGCGTGCCGGGCGGCGTCGATGGCGGCCTCGCAGGTTCGCCGGGCGGGCGCGCTGATCGCCTGGCTGATTGCCGACAAATGCAGGATCCGCGCGCCGGCGATGTAGTCGACCGGGAGATCGCGGGCCTCCATCAGCGAGGCGGCCGAACCCTTGCGCAGGAAGTCGAAGCGGTGGCCGCTCTCGCCATGGGTGACGAAGTAGACGCCGGTGGGTGCCGTTGGATGGCGCCTCACGTGGGCAGCGTCGACGCCTTCGGTGCGCCACAGGTCGAGGAACGCCTGCCCCATCCAGTCCTCGCCGAGGCTGCTGAGGTAGCCGGCGGATGCGCCCTGCCGCGCCGCCGCGATCGCCGCGTTGGAGGTGTCGCCGCCGAAGCCCTGCAGCCAGGTCCGCCCGTCGACGTCGCGCGGACGATTGAACTCGATCATCGGCTCGCCGAGGCTGACCAGGGCAGGGGAGGAAGGCATCGCGGACGGTTTCCCACGGGGCGCACGGACGCTCAAGCTCGGTGCTGGACTTCCGGGACACCTTCTCCCACGGTGACCGCCAACGAGCGAGGAGGGATGACATGGCCACGAAGAAGGGCGGCAATGGCAAGGATGACGGCAAGCGCCGGCTGCGCAGCCGCGACTGGTTCGATGCCCCGGGTGACCCGACGATGGCGGCGCTCTATCTTGAGCGCTACATGAATTTCGGGCTGACCCTGGCCGAGCTGCACAGCAACCGGCCCATCATCGGCATCGCGCAGACCGGCAGCGACCTGTCGCCGTGCAACCGCCATCACCTCGAGCTTGCCAAGCGCGTGCGCGACGGCATCCGCGACGCCGGCGGCATCCCGATCGAGTTCCCGGTCCATCCGATCCAGGAGACCGGGAAGCGGCCGACCGCGGCGCTCGATCGCAATCTCGCCTATCTCAGCCTGGTCGAAAGCCTGTTCGGCTACTTCTTCGACGGCGTCGTGCTGACCACCGGCTGCGACAAGACCACGCCGGCGATGATCATGGGCGCGGCGACCGTCAACATCCCGGCGATCGTGCTGTCCGGTGGGCCGATGCTCGACGGCCACTATGCCGGCGGCCTGGCCGGCTCCGGCACCGTCGTCTGGCACGCCCGCCAGGAGCTGGCGGCCGGCCGCATCGATCTCAAGCAGTTCCTCGAGATGGTGGCGTCGAGCGCGCCGAGCGTCGGCCATTGCAACACCATGGGCACGGCGCTGTCGATGAACAGCATGGCCGAGGCGCTCGGCCTGTCGCTGACCGGCTGCGCCGCCATTCCCGGCCCCTATCGCGAGCGCGGCCAGATCGCCTACGAGACCGGCAGGCGCATCGTCGAGATGGTGTGGGAGGATCTGAAGCCGTCGGACATCCTGACGCGCAAGGCGTTCGAGAACGCCATCGTCGCGGCGAGCGCCCTCGGCGCCTCGACCAACTGCCCGCCGCACGTGAACGCGATCGCCCGCCACATCGGCGTGGACCTCCACAACGCCGACTGGGACAGGATCGGCTACGACATCCCGCTGCTGGTGAACTGCATGCCGGCCGGCAAGTATCTCGGCGAGGCGTTCCATCGCGCCGGCGGCGTTCCGAGCGTGATGCGCGAGCTGCTCGCCAGGAAGAAGATCCACGGCGACGCGCTCACCGTGACCGGCAGGACCATGGCGGAGAATCTCGCCTCGGCCAGGCCTGTCGATGGCGACGTGATCAAGCCTTACGACCAGCCGATGCTCAGCCAGGCCGGCTTCGCCGTGCTGTCGGGCAACCTGTTCGACTCGGCGATCATGAAGACGTCGGTGATCTCCGAGGAGTTCCGCAGGAAGTACCTCGAGCGGCCCGGCGACCCGGACGCTTTCGAAGGCACGGCGATCGTCTTCGAGGGGCCGGAGGACTACCATCATCGCATCAACGACCCGAGCCTGCCGATCGACGAGAACAGCATCCTGTTCATCAGGAATGTCGGGCCGGTGGGCTATCCCGGCGCCGCCGAGGTGGTGAACATGCTGCCGCCCGATCGCCTGGTGAAGGGCGGGGTGCTGATGCTGCCGTGCGTCGGCGACGGCCGGCAGAGCGGGACCTCGGCGAGCCCGTCGATTCTCAATGCCTCGCCCGAAGCCGCCGTCGGCGGCGGCCTCGCGCTGCTGCGCACCGGCGACAAGGTCAGGGTCGATATCGGCAAGCGGCGGGCCGACATCCTGATCGGCGACGACGAGTTCGCAAGCCGCAGGGCGGCCTGGAAGCCGCATGTCAAGGAGAGCCAGACCCCGTGGCAGGAGCTGCAACGCAAGTTCGTCGGTCAGCTGGCCAGCGGCGCCTGTCTCGACTTCGCGGTGAACTACCAGCGCATCGTGCAGACCAAGGGCGTGCCGCGGCATTCGCACTGACGGCACGCCCGCATTCCGACGCGCCCCCTTCGGATCCCGGGCGCGTCCGGTACCTGCCGTGTTTCGTACAGGATCGTGGTGCACGTCGGCGTGCCAGGGGGCTCGCGCGTGAGACCGACGGGCGAGGGATGGGTCGAGTGGGCCGCTGCGCTCACTCGATCGTGCGCACCTTGACGTAGCTGCCGGGCGCGTCCTCGATTGCCGGCAGGCCGCCGGCGCCGGGCACGCGTGCGGGGACCTTCGGGCCCGACTTCGCCGACAGCCATTTGTCCCAATCGTGCCACCACGAGCCCGGGAACTCCTGCGCGCCGGCGCGCCATTCCTCGAGGGTCGGCGGGTTGTGCTGCGTCTCGTTCAGCCAGTGCTGGTACTTCCTGTTGCGCGGCGGGTTGACGACGCCGGCGATGTGGCCGGAGCCGGCCAGCATGAAGCGCACCGGGCCGGAGAAGATCTGCGTCGCCTTGTAGACCGACTTGGCCGGCGCGATGTGGTCCTCCTTGCCGGCCTGCAGGTAGATCGGGATGTCGATCTTGCGCAGGTCGATCGGCACGCCGTCGAGCGTCAGGGCGCCCGGCTGCACCAGCAGGTTCTTCTGGTACATGTTGCGCAGGTAATAGCTGTGCATCGCCGCCGGCATGCGCGTGGCGTCGGCATTCCAGAACAGCAGGTCGAACGGGAAGGGATCCTTGCCCATCAGGTAATTGTTGACCACGAACGACCAGATCAGGTCGTTGGCGCGCAGCATGTTGAAGGTCGTCGCCATCTCGCTGCCCTCGAGAAAGCCCTTCTTGCTCATCTTGGCCTCGAGACCGGCGAGCTGGTCCTCGTCGATGAAGACGCCGAGCTCGCCCGGCTCCGAGAAATCGACCTGGGCGGTGAAGAAGGTGCAAGCGGCGATGCGGTCGTCGCCGCGCGCCGCCATCCAGGCCAGCGTCGCCGCCATCAGCGTGCCGCCGATGCAATAGCCGATCGCCGAGACCTTCCTCTCGCCGGTTGCCTTCTCGATGGCATCGAGCGCCGCGAGCGGCCCGAGCCTCATGTAGTCCTCGAACACCAGCCTGGTCAGGCGCTCGTCCGGATTGACCCAGGAGATGACGAACACCGTGTAGCCCTGCTCGGTCGCCCACTTGATGAACGAGTTCTCGGGCTTGAGGTCGAGGATGTAGAACTTGTTGATCCACGGCGGCACGATCAGCAGCGGCATGGCATGGACCTCTTCGGTCGCCGGCGCATAGTGCAGCAGCTGGATCAGCTCGTTCTGGAACACCACCTTGCCGGGCGAGGTGGCGACGTTCTCGCCGACCTTGAAGGCCGACATGTCGGTCTGCCGGATGGCGAGCTTGCCCTTGCCGCGCTCGAGATCGGTCAGCAGGTTCTGCAGGCCCTTCAGCAGGTTCTCGCCCTTGCTCTCGACGGTCGCCTTCACCACCTGCGGGTTGGTCAGCGCGAAGTTGGACGGCGACAGCGCGTCGATGAACTGACGGGTGTAGAAATCCACCTTCTTCGCCGTCTTGTCGTCCAGCCCTTCGACCTGCTTGACGTTGTCCTGCAGCCAGCGCGAGGTCAGCAGGTAGGACTGCTTGAGGTAGTCGAAGACGACCTCGTCCTTCCACGCGGGATCGCTGAACCGCTTGTCGCCTTTGGCCGGCTCGACCAGCGGGGCGACCGGCTGGCCCATCATGCGCTGCGCCGTCACTTGCCACAGCTTCATGTATTGCTGCCAGAGCTCGATCTGCGCCTGCACCAGCCGGTTGGGGTCGGCCATCAGCTTCGCGGTGAAATCCATGAAGGTCTGGGTGAGGCGCAGCGGATCGGCCGGCTGCGGCCCGTCGGCCTTTTGCCGCTCGGCAAATGTTTCCAGGAGCTTCTGGCTGCGCTCGGCAATGTCGCGGAACGCCGCCTGCATCTTCTCGGCTTCGGCCGACGTCAACTCTGGAATGGCGTTGGGGGTTGACGTCTCCGACATTCGTTTCCCCTTTTGAATCATTGCCTTTGGAGCGTTTCTTGCGATACTTTCACGAACTGGCGGCCAGCACGGAACCCGTCTTCCCAAGCCGCCTTTCCGACGTCATAGGTAGGCTGCGACAACAGACGGGTCAAACTTCCTCTCGGACTTCGCTACACCGAGGCACGCGTGGGGTTTACGGGCGAGGGCAACGGGTGACGACGATGCGGCGACACGTGGACGGGATCAGCAGCGGCCGAATTCTGCGCGGCCTGCTCAGCGTCTCCGCATTGGCGCTGCTGACTGGCTGCGGCTGGTTCGGTGGAGGCTCGCCGGCAACCAGCCAGAAGGCGCGGCCGGGCGCGGATCGCCAGGTCCAGGGTGCGAATGCGCTGCCGTCGGGCAATGGCGGCCGCGGGTACGAGCAAGGAATTGCCGCAACCGACGAGACCCGCCAGCCCCGAATTGGGTCGCTGGTCGAGGCGAAGGGCGGCCAGAAGGCACAGAAGGAAGCTGCCGAGAAGGAAGCCGCCGAGCGCGATGCGAAGGCTCGCGAGGATCGCCAGGCGCGCGAAGCAGCCGAGAAGGAAGCGAGGGCCAACGAGCCGGCGCCGCCACCGAAGCCTGCGGCGGCGCCAGGAACCTTGCACGGACGACCTGCGGGAGCGCAATTGGGGCGCGACGGCTCGATGCCCGAGCCGCGTCCCGCGGCGCAGCCGGAACCTGCGCCGGTTCCGGCAACTGCACCGGCAGCGCCGGCTCCAGCGCCTGCGCCGGCAGAACCGGCCGTGCCGCCAGCGCCGCCGCCGCCCACCCCGCAGCCGGATGCTTCCACGCCGCCACCGAGCCCACCGCCGACTGCACCGGCGGCGCCGCCACCCGCCGCGCCACCTTCTGGCGATCCCAACAAGGCGTTCGTGCCGCCGGACGGCTGGACGCCGCCGGGTCAATCCGCGGTCGGGACGCCCGCCGTGGCAAGTGCAGACGCTCCGCCGGCCGTGTTT
>JALHMO010000115.1 GCA_022844015.1 Reyranella sp.
ATCCACAGCACAAATACGACGAGCACGACGAACTGCAGGCAGAGCATCAGGGCCTGCAGCTTGAGCAGGCGGAAGGCGCCGCGAAGGCGCGCGTCGATCGGCCGGCCGGCCTTGCCCGGCGGCATCAGGCCCAGCCGCCGCATGGCGCGATCGAAGCCCGCCAGATCGCCATGCCGGGCGGCGATCGTGTCGAACAGGTCGGCATCGAGGGCGACGCGGGCGGCCAGCCAGAACTCGACCGCGCCCAGCGCGACGATGGCGCCGGCCGCGATCAGGAAGGCGACATCGGCGCGGGCCGCCGCGCCGACGATCACGGCTATCCCCAACAGAAGCAGCGACGCGGTGTGGATCATGGTGCCGCGGCGCAGGACCGCGGCCGCGATGGCGGCCGACCAGGCGTCGTCGTTGGCCGTGGACGGTTCAGCGTCCAAGGACGGCCTCCGTCACGGCCTGCACCTGTTGCGGGTTGACGGCGAGCCGCGGCCTCGCCTGCTTCAGATGCGCGAGCGCGGTGGCCGGGTCCGCGGCGCGCCCGCTCAACACCAGCCAGACCGCGAGCGCGGCCGCGCTGCGCCCGTAGCCGAGCGCGCAGCACACCAGCACAGGGCCGCGCCGGCGCGCGCTTTCGATCCGGTCCGCCGCCTGGCGCAACGAGGTCGCCTCGGGCGCCACGAGATCGAGCATCGGCACGCAATGCCATTCGCCCTCGAAGGCACGGCGCGGAAACTCGCAGGTCACGTCGACGACGGCGCCGACGCCGCGGCATTCCGCGGACCTGGGGAAGCGCCCGAGCCATACGCCGTCGGCGACCTCGATCCGAGCCGGGTCGTTGCGCGTCCACAGGCGCACGTTCAGGCCGGCGCCCAGCCGGTAGGGCAGCAGGATCAGCCGCGTCGCCCAGTCGACGCGTCCGTCGGCGCTCTTGGCGAACAGCAACGGGCCGAAGCCGAGGTAGGCGACGGCAACGGCCGCCAGCGCGACGGCCGGCCAGAGCAGCCACAGGAAGCCGCCGCCGAGCGCGATGGCGGCGACAGCGAGCAGCGCAGCGGCGACGGCGTAGCGGCCGGCCAGCGTCCGCCGCCGCGGATCGGTCGTCGTCCGCCAGGTGGCGAGGCGGTTGCCGCCCTCCAGCGGCCACATCCAGATGCACAGCAGGCCGAGCAGAAGGCCGGTCGGGATGTCGATGAAATGGTGCTGGAAGGTCGTCAGCACCGAGGCGACGACGAGCAGCGACCACAGCACGAAGACAACGGCCGCCCAGCGCGGCAGGACGCGGACATAGAGCGCGACCAGCACGATCGTGATCGCGACATGGAGCGACGGCGCCTGGTTGAACGGCATGTCGAACGCCCCGAGCGCCTCGAAGAAGAAGCCTGGAAGGCCGGCGATCTCGGGCTTGGCGAAGGAGGTGCGCAGCGGAAAGGCGATGAAGCAAGCAACCGCGATGACCTGGGCGGTCAGCAGCCGCTTGGCGTGGGCGTCGAGCTCGGTGCGGTTGCGGCACAGGAAGAGCGAGAGCGCGAAGAAAAGGTTGGTGGTCCAGTAGGGAACGATCGTCCAGGCGAGGAAGGGGATGGAGTGCTCCCAGTCGAAGACGACGACCGGCACGTCGCGGCGCTGGCTCGCCAGCCAGTTCGAGAAGCCGTAGCTCGCGTAGAAGAAGGTGCCGAGCAGCGCCAGCCAGCCGGCCGCGCGGCGCCACGATGGCCCTTCGCCGAAGGTCGGTGACGGCGCCTGGCTCGCGAGATCAGCCACTGCTTCCCTCGGCATGCCCGTCGGGGCCACGCTCCTCGTGGCCGCGCGCTTCGTGACCATGCTTTTCGCGGCCTGGCTCCTCGCGCACCGCCAGCGAGACGGTGAAGATGCCCCATTCGTCGATCCGCTGCTCGAGCTTGCGGAAGCCGGCGTCGGCGACGAGCTGGTCCATCTCGGCCTGCGTCCGCCGGCGCATGACCCAGGCCTGGCCCTGGCGGTGCGAGGTGAGCGCGCGGGCGATCATCTCGAGCTGCGGATGCCATGGCTGGCCGGTGTAGACCAGGTAGCCGCCGGGCTCGATCGCCGTCGCCAGGCCGCCGAGCGAGCGGCGCACCAGCGCATTGTCGGGAAACAGCTCGTAGAGCCCCGACACGATGCCGAGCGTCGGCCGCGGCCGGATGCCGGCGATGCGATCGGGATCGAAGGCGTCCGCCTGGACGAAATTGGCGATCGCGGCCAGGCCCTTGTCGGCGATCAGGCGCTGCCCGGCCTCGACATTGATCGGCGAGAAATCGCGCAGCAGGATCGATTCCGGCCGCACCGGCTCGGCCGCCAGGGCTTCCAGCACGTAGCGTCCATGGCCGGCGGCAATGTCGAGCATGCGGATGGGCTGGCCGGTGGCAGCGAGGCGCTGCAGCGCCCGGCGGATCAGCTCCTCGACATGGACCTTGCGCTGACGGATGCCGCGCCAGCCGATCGCGTCGAGGTAGGTGCGATCGAGGGCGCGGCCCAGCGCGCCCGTGCCGTTCGGCTGGTTGCGATAGACATAGTCGAGGGTCGAGCCCGAATCGAAGCCGGTGCGATGGCCGAGCGCGATGCCGTCCGACAGCAGGCCGCCCAGCCGCAGGTTGGCGCGATAGCCGGCCCAGAAAAGCCCGCGCGCCGACAGCATCGGCAAGGGCGAGGCGAGCCGGTCGGCCTCGTCCCGCGTATAGCCGGCGCGGTGGGCGTCGGCGAGATCGGGCCGGTCGAGCGGCTCGGCGAAGCGCTCGAGAAGGAACCGCCGCGCCTGGCCGACCGCTTCCTCGCGGCCCGACTCGCCCAGCGTGTCGTGGAAGAAGCGCGGGAAGACGTGGCGTTCCTTCACCGGCGTGCCGAGATTGACGAAGAACTCGTGCTGCGGCCGCTGGTTGACGACGAAATCGGCGCCCGAGATCAGCAGCTGGGTGGGGATGCCGATGGCGCGGGCGTCCTGCACGACCCGCTTCGCCGCGTCGTGCATCTCGAGCAGGATGTTCACCGAGATGGCGCGCGTGATCAGCGGATCGGCGTCGAACGAGGCCCGGCGCGCGAGGTCGTGCGTCAGCAGATGCGATTTCACGTAGGACTGCACGAAGAACTTGCCGCGGTACTTGTGCAGCAGGCGCAGCCCGGGACGGGCGAACGGCACATAGAGCCTGACCTCGAAAGCGGGCGAGGCGAGAACCAGGGCGCGTATCCGCGGTGCGTAGTCGTGCGCCCAGGTCGACACCACCACTGCGCCGACCGACTGGGCGATGACGGCGGTGGTCTCGGGATCGACGCCGTGCTCGGCACCGAGATGGTCGAGGAAGGTCTGGACATCGCGCACGCTGGCGGCGAAGGACGGCGAGTAGCCGCGCTCGCCCGGCGACTGGCCGTGGCCGCGCGCGTCCCAGGCGTAGATCTCGAAGTCGGGCAGGTCGAGCTCGTCGACCAGATGGGCAATGCGGCCGCCGTGCTCGTGGCCGCGATGGAACAGCAGGATTGCGCCCCTGGGCGTTCCGGACGCCACCGGCCAGCGGCGGTAAAACAGCGACTCCCCGTCATGCGTGGAGAAGTGTCGTTCTTCGACGGAGCGCTGCACGGCTCAACCCCTTCGGGCTTGGGTGTTTCTGGGATGCCGTTCTGGACGATGGCTCGACGAAAGGAAAGGACCTGCATCAAGGCTCGGCCAGCCCGCGCCGGACGCGGTTGACCGACGTCGCGATCAGCAGGATGGCCAACGCCGGCATCAGCCAGGACACCCAGGACGGCAGGCCGAGGCCGCAGCCGATCCACGTCCCCAGCGCGCCGACGACCAAGGCCCGGTCGCTCTTGCCCAGCGGGCCGTCGTAGCGGCGCGAGGCGCCAACCAGCGGACCCATGACGCCGGCATACTCGCTGAGCGCCGCCAGGAAGATGACGAGGAACACGGCCCAGGCGGCGAACGGCGCCACGAAGGCGAACGGCAGCAGCAGGGCGGCGTCCGAGACGACGTCGCACAGCTCGTTGAGATAGCCGCCCAGCCGGCTCTTCTGGCCGAACTCGCGCGCCAGCATGCCGTCGATCGCGTTCAGCGCCATGCGCAGGAACAGCCACAGCGGCAGCAGGAGGAACAACGCACGCGGGACTTCCGGCAGGCAGAGCACCAAGCCGACCACGATCGACAGGATCGCCGCCGCGAGCGTTACCTGGTTGGCGGTGATGCCCGCCGCCGCCAGCCGCGCCGCGATCGGTCGCAGCAGGTTCTGAAAGCGCGGCTTCAGGGCGTAGAGCGTCATCGGCTCATTGAGGCAGGTCGCATGGCCGGCATCAACTGGCATTCCCCGGACCGAGCCGCGGCCGGCCACCAGAGATCTTCATCATGGGTCGATCCGGGTGCCGCAACTTTTGGTTCGGGCCGGCATTGACGCTGAGGTTCCTGTACGAGGTGGTCGCCATGGCGAAATGCGAGACCTGCGGCAACGACTACGACAAGTCCTTCCAGGTGACGAAGGGCGGAATTGTCCACACCTTCGACAGCTTCGAGTGCGCGATCCAGGCGCTCGCGCCGACCTGCGCAAAATGCGGCGTCCGCATCGTCGGGCACGGGCTCGAGGCGGGCGGCGCGTTCTACTGTTGCCATCACTGCGCCGCGGCGAAAGGGGTCGGCGGCCTGCGCGATCGCGCCGCCTAGCCATCCGTCCGGACGAGGGAGGGCATTCGCATACGTGATTTTTTTCTCCTCCCCAGCTTCGCTGCTACGGAGTGGACAGCTCTCGGATGGTCAATGGGTCTCTTACGCTCTCCAGGATAGCCGCGCAGATTCGGCACGAAATCTTGCGTCATTTGCGTCACAGCGTCATTGTCGTTTGAAATCAAGAACTTCCCAGTGACGAACGGAGAGGCGCTGCGTCATCAGGAAGTCGATTTGCGTTGGGCTGACAATCACGGTGGTGTCCTCGCTTCGCACGGAGCCTTGCCACTCGCACTATCTCGGTATCGCCTGCTCGGGCAGGCGGGGGAACCGAAGTGGTTCGCTCCTGCCGCCACGATCGTGTGCAATCAACCGCCCCTCTGTCCGGATGGCCCGCATCCCGGTCAGGGCGCGTGAGACCGCCTTCCTCCAGCTTCATCGAGGGTGGCTTCCACCTTGGCCGACTGCTCGGGCCGGCATTGAACCGAGAGCTCGATCGGTCCGGCCACCTTGGGTCGTCCGCGCTCGTCAGAACTGAGATGGCCGCTCTCGACGTCGGCTCCCGCCGGCCTGATGCCAGCTGAATTGGCCGTGCCCATTGCCCGGACGAATATGTTCGCCCGCTCGACGCCGTGCTCCTGAACGAGATGCTCGACTGCGGTCTCGGCATCGCGGCGGGTCTCGAAGGTCGCGACGATCGTCCGGTCCATGGAACCTCCCGGAAGGTGCAGCGTGTCGAATGGCTCTATGCTCGCGGTTCGTCTCCGCGTGGCCATCCATCTCCCGGGCGCGCCAGACGTTCCGCGGAAGAGTTCCCGATAAACAAGCGCGAAGGACTTTGGTTGCGCACCGGAGGAGCCTCTGCCGAGCGTGGACGCGGTTCACGACTTGCTCTTACTTCGCGTCAACTTGACCCCTGCAGGGGCCGGCTCTCACGGCAACTTCCGTTGACTTGACCGGCCGAGCCGTCTCTAGTTGCGCGGGGTGTGTGTAATTATCGTGGCCTAACAGAGTCGCTCGCGCTGGGCTCGGGAAGGGTTCCAGCGCGTTTGGCGTCCCCTCGCCGAGGGTGACGCCGCGCGGGCTTGTGCGCCGCGAGCAAGCTTGTTCGATCGGGATTGCCGAAGGAGCGTTCGATGGCAGACCTCGTCAATGGCTTGGGGGGCGCGGCCGGGTTCGGCGAGGACTCGATGGGGCGCGGCAACATTCACCTGGATCCAGTGCTGATTGATCTCAGCACGGTATTCCCCGGCGGCCTGACCATCAAAGGCACGACCTTCTCGAGCCTGGAACTCTCCATCGACGCGGTTGCCTTCTGGACCGGTGGCCTCTTCCCCGCAGCGGCCATCGCGCCTTTCCTGTCGACCGATGTCGATACCCGCTTCGAGCCAGAAGACTGGCTGCCCTCGCCGGGCGGCACCTCTCAAGGCTCGAACCTCATCTGGTGGGATCTCGACCCTGCGAGCAGGACCTTCACCGTCACGTGGGACGATGTCAGCAACCTGAACGCGAAGAACGGCCCGCAAAATGCCTATCAGCTCCAGATAGTCGCCGTGGGCAGCGAGGGCGAGTTCGACATTCATTTCCGCTACGAGACCGTGCAGTGGCTCAAGGGTTTTGACTTCACCGATCGGAACGCGAGCGCCGTCTATTGGTTGGGCGCCGGCTCGCAGAATTTTTTCTCGCTCCCGCAATCGGGCACCGCGGCAATGTCCGGCCTGCCCGGGGCGAGCAATATCGGCGAGCCCGGCCACTTCCTGTTCGAGGTACGCAATACCACGCTGTTCACCGCCGGCGCCGAAACGGTCGACTTCAACAACCTGACTGCCGACCAGAAGACGGCCATCGCCGACGGAAGCAACCTCTACGACGGCCTTGGTGGGGCCGACACCGTGATCCTGCCATCGCCCGAGAACTACAATCAGGTCGTCGGCTCGGCGAATGGGGCGGACATCAAGCTGGGCTGGACCAGCACCTCGGCATCGACCTTCCATACCGGCTCGCTGGCCGGCGACCAGTATTCAGTCCAGGCCGGAGAGGGCGATCACTTCATCGTCACCGGTGCCGGCGACGACACGGTCGACATCTTCGGTAGCGGCAACAACAAGATCATGGTCGGCGGCGGCAATGCCACGATCCTGTTCGATGTCGCAACCACCAACGGCAACAACACGATCGTGGGCGGCGCCGGCAACGAGACGATCACGCTGCGCAGCAGCGCCACGAAAGACGGCAGCGGCACCCAGGACATCAGGGTCGGTGCGGGCAGCACCAGGCTCACGGTGGAGGGCCGGTTCTTCACCAACATCCATGGCGGCGCCAATGATGCCAGCCGCGCGACCTTCGACCTGATCAGCATCGACGACCGGGGCGGCAACAGCCCGATCTCGCTCGACGGCTTCTCGAATGCGACCTCGGTGCTGATCGAGTCCAGCTCCTCGCTGCTCCTGAAGCCGGGTTCATTCCTGAAAGCGGACGTGATCCGAAACACCGACGGAAAGTTCATCGATCCCGGCAGCATCATCGTCGACGCCGACGCCACGCTGGAGATCGGCACCAAGTTCACCGGCACCGCCACGCTGGGCAGCGGCAGCAGCACGCTGATCCTCGACGATGCCGGCGGGGTAGCCTTCACGCCTGACCAAACCGAGTTCGCCAACCTGAGCTCGACCTTCTCGATCTCGAACATCGCTTTCGGCGATTCGATCGTCCTCCGCGGGGTGAACGTCCCGACCAATCCTGTCGTCTCGGCAACCATGGGCGAGGCGACGCTGAAGGATGGCGGCACCCAGCTCGCACTCCAGATCCAGACCGAGGCCGAGCTTCACGTCGTGGCCATCGACTCCGTGAACGGAAGCGCCGTCTGGGACAACAAGGCCTACTTCAAGGTGACGGAAAGCGGCAATGGCCAGGACACGGTGCTCACCCTCGTTGCCGGCAACAACTTCGCCGACTCCATGGGCGCGGCGGCGGCGCGACAGAAGTATGGCCTCGACGGCACCGGGATCAGGGTCGGGATCATCTCCGACAGCTTCGCCAACGATGCGGCCGCCTATCAGCGGGATGTGCAGCTCGGCATCCTTCCCGCGGTCACCATCCTCTCCGACAATCTCGCGGGCTATGTCCTGGCAGGCGGCATCGACGAGGGGCGGGCGATGGCCCAGATCATCCACGCCGTGGCTCCGGGGGCTTCACTGTACTTTTCGGCATTGGGGAGCGCCGGAGGCTTCGGATTCGCCGGTGCTGTTCGCGACCTTGTTGCGGCCGGCTGCGACATCATCGTCGACGACGTCGACCTCGGCCGCGCGCTCGAGTTCATCGACCCGACTGTCGCCCACGAGATCAACAGCGCCATCGATCTGGGCGTCACTTTCGTCACCGCGGCCGGCAACGACCGGGAACGGGGAATCAGCGTCTATGGCCACGCCGCCCTCGAGAGGGTGATCTCCGTAGGCGCCGTCAATGTTCTGGCAGCACCGAGTGCCGCCTTCCCGAACGGCCAGTACCTCCAGGCGGATACGGAGCCGACATCGTCCCAGGGAGCCAACGGCAAGCCGGATCTGAGCGGACCCACCCGCGGACAGACATCGCTTCCCCTTGTGAACGAAGGGTTGAACCCGTTTCCCGGGACGTCGGCGGCAGCCCCGGCGGTCGCCGGTCTCGCCGCCCTGATGATGCAATACAACCCGCTGCTTTCGGCCACGCCGAGGTTGGTCGAGACCTTGCTCGAGCAAGCGAGCTTCCCGTTCGGCCAGCCTTCGACGGCCGGCGCCGGCTTTGTCCAGGCGGACACCGCAGTCGGTTTTGCCTACCGCATGAGCCCTGCGTTCTTTGTCGCTCCGAGCCCTACGCCGTTCGCCGCCGGTTTCGCCTCACCGGAGGGCTTGACAGCTGCTCCGGTCGCGCGGCTCGAGTCGGCCACCCTGTCGACCGGGCCAGGCAATGCGAGCAGGGATCAGCGCGTGCTCATCCTGTTGACCCTGGACCAGGCCGTCAGCGTCAGTGGCGCGCCGAGCCTCCTGCTCGACATCGGCCGGATCGCCACCTACGACGCCGAGCTGTCCACCCCCGCGGCCGGACGGCTGCTGTTCCAATTCACCGTCGGGGCCGCCGAGCAAACGACCGACCTTCGGGTCACCGGCGTAACCGGGACAATCAAGGATGGTGCTGGCGCCGACGTCGATCTTTCGCTCCTGATTGGCGCGCCGACGGGACTTACCATCAATTCTCCGTTGAAGGTCCTGGCCGTGACCAGCACGCACAGCGGCGTGGCGAAGGTGGGCGAGACGATCGATGTCGTGGTAACGTTGAGTAGCGGCGTCACGCTGGACAGTGGCGGCGGCGCCCCGACCCTCGCGCTCAGCCATGGCGCGACCGCCCTGCTCGACCTGGCGAGCTCCGATTTGGCGGCCGGCAAGCTGGTGTTCGACTACGAGGTTCGGGCGGGCGAGGCGACCCCCGACCTCTCGCTTGCCAGCATCGACTTGCCTCTCGGCACGTGGCTCCGGGATGCCGGCGGGAACGGCGCGGATCTCTCCCTGACGCTCGACGAGTCGACTGGCGTGCAGGTCGGGCCGACCTTCGTCACGACCGTCTTCCCGGCCTTCGAGCAGACCGCCCTCCCGACGGGGCAGACGATCGATCTGACGATCATCCTCAGCCGGGACGTCGTCGTCGACCTGTCGAAAGGTTCGCCGACCCTGACGCTCGGCAACGGCGCCGTTGCGACCTTCGATCTGGCGGCCTCGGATGCTTCCAGGGGAGCCCTGGTGTTTGCGTACACCGCCGGGGTGGCCGACCTCGCGACCGACAATCTGATGATCACCGGGGTGGCGCTCAATGGCGCGACCATCCGCGACGCCAACGGGCTCGACGTCGATCTGTCGGACGCCCAAGACGTGGCGACTGCCCTGACTGTGCACTCGCCGCTCACCGTTCAGTCGATCGTGGCGTCGAAGGCAGGCGAGATCGAGATCGGTGACGGCATCCAACTGACCATCGTTATGGAGGACAGCCTCCGGGTCATCGGCAACGCAAGCTCGGGTGGCCCGCCGACCCTCTCCCTCAGCGATGGCGGTGTGGCCTTCTACAACGCCCTCGACTCCGACCTGGCGGCCGGCAGGTTGGTTTTCGACTACCTGGTCGGGGATTCTGCCCGCGCGACCGCCGACCTGGCCATCGCCGAATTCAATCGGAACGGCGCGGCCCTGGTCGACGACCAGGGCAACTTCGCCGACATGACCGGGGCCCTCGGCCTGCCGACCGGCGTGCGGGTGACGGCGCCCCTTCGGGTATCGATTGCCGCGGTGGAAACGAGCCGGGTGGAGGGCAATGCCGGCGCAACCGGATTTACCTTCACGATCACGCTAGACCAGGCCGCGACGACGGCCGAGACCGTAGACTGGGCGGTCACCGGGGCGGGAGCCCACGCGGCGACCGCCGCCGACTTCGCTGGCGGCGTGCTGCCCTCCGCCGCGGTGACCTTCGCCGTCGGCGAGACGGCGAAGACCATCACGGTGGACGTCGAGGGCGACAGCGCGGTGGAGGCCAGCGAGGATTTCCTGGTCACATTGTCGAACCCGTCGCCGGGCCTCGTCATCGAGATCGCGACAGCCGGCGGAACCATCGTCGACGACGATGCGACGGTGTCGGTCGCAGCCGCGAATTCGACCAACGTTGAAGGTCATTCTGGCACGACGCTGCTTATCTTCACGCTCACCCGCTCCGGCGATCTCGGAGCGGCACATGGCGTTTCATGGTCGGTCGCCGGCTCGGGCGTCAACGCAACCTCCGCAAGCGACTTCGTGGGCGGAGTGCAGCCGTCGGGAGGCGTCACCTTCCTGGTCGGAGAGACGACGAAGACCATCTCCATCGAGATTGCGGGAGACGCCGACGTCGAGGCCGACGAGACGTTCACGCTGTCGCTATCGGTCCCTACGAGCGGCCTCACCGTGATCGGCGGGGCGGCCGACGGCACTGTCGTCAACGACGATGCCGTGACGTCGGTTCTGGCGACCAATGCGGCGAAGGCGGAAGGCAATGGCGGCACCACCGGCTTCAACTTCACGGTGACGCGCGCCGGCGATATCGCCGTGGCGCACAGCGTGTCGTGGTCGGTGACGGGCTCGGGCAGCGATCCGGCGAACGCCGCGGATTTCGCCGGCGGCGTGTTTCCCACCGGCAGCGTGACGTTCGCCGCCGGCGAGGTCGCCGAGATCGTCACGGTTTCCGTCGAGGGTGACGCGGTGATCGAAGCCGGCGAGACCTTCACGATCACGCTTTCGGCGCCGTCGTCGGGTCTCGCCATCGGCACGGCGAGCGCCGTCGGCAGCATCGGCAACGACGATGCGACCGTGTCGATCGCCGTCGCCGGCAGCGCCGGCCAGGCCGAGGGCAATGCCGGGTCGACTCCGGTCGCCTTCACGTTGACCCGCACCGGTGACACCTCGACGGCGCACAGCGTGTCGTGGTCGGTGACGGGGAATACCGCGACACCGGCCGATGCCGCCGATTTCGCCGGTGGCGTGTTGCCGTCGAACGTCGTCACTTTCGCCGCCGGCGAGACGACGAAGTCCCTCACCGTCGACGTCCAGGGCGACAGCACCGTCGAGCCGAACGACGGTTTCGTGGTGACGCTGAGCGCACCGTCTCCCGGCGTGACGATCGTCACGGCCACGGCCTCCGCCATGATCGGCAACGACGACACCAGGATATCGATCGCCGCGACCGGCGCGGTGAAGACGGAGGGCAATGCCGGCACCACGGCCTACACCTTCGTGCTCTCGCGCTCGGGCGACCTGTCGGTGGGGCACAGCGTGGCGTGGGGGGTGGCCGGATCCGGCGCCAACCCCGCGACGGCGTCCGACTTCGTGGGGGCCGTCCTGCCGTCGGACAGCGCAACCTTCGCCGCGGGCGAGACCGCCAAGGTCGTCACGGTGAGCGTCCAGGGTGACACGGCGGCGGAGACCGACGAGGAATTCACGGTCAGCCTGACCGGCCCGTCGGCCGGCGCGACGATCGGCACCGCCGCGGCCACCGGCACGATCCAGAACGACGACATCGCCGTGCTCGCAGCCTATGACGACGCCTACGTCGGCCATCAGGGCAAGGCGGTGGTCGCGGCGGCCGGCAGCGGGCTGCTGTTCAACGACGTGGGCGCCACCGCGGCATCGATTGTCACGGGGCCCGATCACGGGACGCTTCAGCTCGCCGGCAACGGCGGTTTCACCTACACGCCTGCCGCCGGCTTCACGGGGATCGACGCCTTCACGTACCAGGCGAGCAACGGCAGCGGCGGCACCGGGACGGCCGAGGCCGTTGTCCATGTCGTGCCCGTGCTGGTCGGCGCCACGACGACCCTCGACCTGCTGGCCTTGACGCCGGAGGAGCAGATCGCGGCGACCTACGCCGCCTTCTTCGGCCGGGCCGCCGATGCGGCGGGCTTCGTCTTCTGGGTCGGCGAGTTCAATGCCGGCCTGCCGGTGCAGGGCGCCGCGGCACTGTTCGCCAACATCGCGAGCTCGTTCGGCATCGGCGCCGAGGCGCGGGCGCTCTATCCGTTCCTCGCCAACCCGTCCGCCGCCGGCGACGATCAGATCGGCGCCTTCCTGCAGAGCGTCTACAACAACCTGTTCAACCGCGATTCCGATCCGGCAGGGCTGGCCTACTGGACGGGACAGATCAAGCAGACCCTGCAGGTCGGCCAGTTCGTCGGCTCGGTGCTGGTCAACATCATGGGTGGCGCGCAGGACAGTGCCGCCGGCCAGGACATCACCACCCTGATGGGCAAGGTGGCGGTCAGCCTGGAGTACGTGGAGGAGCAGATCGACCGCGGCATGGGCTGGGCGGGCGACAGCGACCGGCTGGCGGCGACGTCGCTGCTGCAGGCCGTGACGTCGGCGCCGCAGACGGTGCTGACCGGCATCCGCACCGCCGAGGATCTCGTGGCCGTCCATCCATAGAGTTGAGGTGCCCTACGAGGCTCCCTCGGTCGGGATGTGCAGGAGCCTTCCGCAGTGCTTGCAGTGGATGGCATCGATGTCGTGCATGAACAGCCCGCAAGCGGGGCATTCGAAGCGGACCTTGCTTGGCCGGAAGACCGCCTGCAGGAGCCGCAGGAAGAGCCCGACACCGACGAACATGATCACCACGGAGAGCAGCCGCCCGGCGGGACCGATCAGGGTGATGTCGCCGAAGCCGGTCGTGGTGAGCGTGGTGATCGTGAAGTAGAGCGCGTCGACGTAGTTGGCTATCTCCGGGTTGACCACATGCTGCGTGACGTAGACGACCGATGTCACGAGGAAGATGAAGACGCCGAGATTGACGGTTCGCTGGATGATGTCCTCGTTGCGGCGGAACCAGGCCGACTCGGCTCGGAGGTCGCGCAGCAGGTGATAGGAGCGTAGCAGCCGCACGGCGCGGGCGATCCGCAGGAAACCCAGGTTCTCGACGAAGTAGGCGAGCAGCAGGGAAGCGATCACGACAAGGTCGGCGATCGTGACGAAGCTGCGCAGGAAGCGCCCACGCTCCGGCTCCACGTATAGCCGCGCCGAGAACTCCACGATAAGGAGGATGGCAACGGCCAAGTCGAGCGCGATGATCCACCACGCATTGTAGGCATATGACGATACGAGAAAGACGGCGATGGTGGCGAGATCGAACACGATCAGCCCGTAGCGGAACATGCGGGCACGTTCATCGTCCCCGAAGTAGAGTCCTTGCAGCTTCTCCCGGAGGCTTGGTGCTGTCATGTCGCGCTTGGCGATTTTGCGAGACTGGCGGCGAAAAGTAAAATCTGATGGTCCGCCACCAGCCGTCATGGGCCGGGCGGGCCTACACAATGGGGAATTGGACAATGACCACGCGCGACATCGACACCGGAACCGGCGACCTGCTCGCCTCGCTCGACGAGGGCGTGCTGACCCTGACGCTGAACCGGCCGGAGGCGCGCAACGCGATGTCGCGCGCCATGACCGGGGCGCTGGCCGGCCAGCTCGCCGCGGCGGAAGTCGATCCGGCGGTGAAGTGCGTCGTGCTGACCGGTGCCGGCAAGGGCTTTTGCGCCGGCGGCGACGTCAAGGGGATGGCGGCGCGGGGCGACGGCACGGTGGGCGACAACACCATCGACGGCGCCATCCACCTGCAGCGCATCAGCCAGCGCGCCACCGCAGGCAAGCTGTTCAAGATGCCCAAGCCCACGATCGCCGCGCTGCCCGGCGCCGCCGCCGGCGCCGGCCTGTCGCTGGCGCTCGCCTGCGACCTGCGCATCATGGCGAGCACGGCGATCATGACCACGGCGTTCGCCCGCGTCGGCTTCTCGGGCGACTACGGCGGCACCTATTTCCTGACCCAGCTCGTCGGCTCGGCCAAGGCGCGCGAGCTCTACTTCCTCTCCGATCGCGTGAGTGCCGACGAGGCGCTGCGGCTCGGGCTCGCCAACTGGGTATGCGCGCCCGACGAGCTCGCCTCGAGGACGCGCGAGATCGCCCGCCGGCTGGCGACCGGACCGACTGTCGCCTATCGCTACATGAAGGAGAACCTCAACCGCGCCATGGCGGGCGAGGTCGACGACTGCCTCGACCTCGAGGCGACCCACCACATCCACTGCGGCCAGACCGAGGATCATCGCGAAGCGACCAAGGCGTTCGTCGACAAGCGCGAGCCGGTCTTCAAGGGACGCTGAGGTACGCCATGGGGAAGATCGGCATTGCCGTCTCGGGCGGACCCAACGCGGCGGAGATCGTCGATCTCGTCGTCCTCGCCGAGCAGCTCGGCTACGACTCGGCGTGGCTCGCCGAGGGCCATGGCGGCGACCAGTTCGCTCTCCTCGCCGCCTGCGCGGTGCGGACCTCGCGCATCCGCCTCGGCACCAGCATCAGCAGCGTCTTCGTGCGCACCGCGCCGACCATCGCCATGGCGGCGTCGACCGTCGCCGACCTGTCGGGCGGCCGCTTCATCCTGGGCCTCGGCTCGAGCCACAAGGCGCAGGTCGAGCCCGAGCACGGCGTAGCTTACGCCAAGCCGCTGACGCGCACGCGCGAGACCGTGGCGATCGTACGCGAGCTGGTGCGAAACGGCTGCGTGCAGTTCGACGGCCAGACCATCCGCATCGAGAGCTTCGATCTCTGGTATGCGCCACGTCATCGCGACATCCCGGTCTACCTGTCGGCGGTGTTCTCCAAGGGCATCGCGCTCACGGGCGAGGTGGCCGACGGCATCATCCTGACGCGCTCCACCCTGCAGACCGCACCGCGGGTGCGTGCGCAGCTCGATGCCGCGGCGCGCGGCGTCGGCCGCGATCCCGGCAAGATCGAGCTCACGACCCTGCTGCCGACCTCGGTCGGCGAGACGCGCGACGCCGCGCTCGCCGCGCTGCGACCCGGCCTCGCGTTCTATCTCGGCTTCTTCCCGCGCTACAACCGCATGATGGCCGAGCATGGCTTTCCCGAGGAGGCGGCGGCGATCGCCGAGGCCTGGAAGCGCGGCGACCGGCAGGCCGCCGAGCGCACGGTGAGCGACGCCATGATCGACGCCACCAGCATCGCCGGCACGCCCGAGCAGTGCCGGGCCAAGATCGAGGCCTATCGCCGGTCCGGCTTCGACCTGCCGATCATCAGCCCGTTTGCCCGCGGGCCGGACGCTGCCGCGCGCTTCGAGGCGGCAATCCGCGCTTGCGCGCCCGGCTGACCGGGCGGCCGCTCTATTCCTGCAGCACGTAGTCGATCGTCGAGCCGTCGAACACGATGAAACGCGAGCCGACCCAGCGGCCGCGGTCGTCGAACCACTGGTCCATGCGGACGTCGCCCTCGTAGCGATGGCGGGTCGCCGCGATCGCGCCGGACAGGGTGCGAATGGTCTCGCGGCCGGCGGCCGTCACCGCGACCCGCTCACGGGTGCCCTTCTGGGCATTGAGCAGGAAGCCCTGCGCCGCCTGGTCGACATTCCAGTGGGTCGACGGCAGGAGGTCGGCCGGCAGCGAATCGCGGATCGGGCCGGTCGCACCGGGAACCGTCCGCTCGACCACGAGCCGGCCGTTCTCGCGACTCGCCCGAACGGCAAAAGCCTTGCCGTCGTCGTCGGTCGACGATTCGAAGGAGACGAGCTCCCGGCCGAGCCGGACCTCGCGGCTGCGATGCGTGTAGCGATAGGCTGTTATGCCGACGACCTTCACGGCAAGGTCGATCGAGGTGGTGACGACCAGACGATCGCCCTGCCTCTCGAAGCTCAGGCGATGCATGCCGATCGGCTGGCCATTGCGGTAGGCCGCGAAGGCGAGCTGGCTGCCGTAGGGCGGGGCCTCGGCAGCCGCCAGCATTGGCCAGAAAGCGATCAACGTCAGCGTTACGGTCAGGAGGTGTCGCATACACCTTGTACGGGCCAGATGCCCGGCCGGATGGGCCGGGACGACGACGAGGTGCCGGATCAGCCCTTGCCGGCAGCGCCGGCGTCGCGTGCGCGGGTCAGCCCTTGCCGCCGGCGCCGCTGCCGCGTGCCGCCAGCAGTGTATGGCGCTTGCTCGCGATGCCGCGGCAAAGCTTCGCGACGCGTGGTGCGATCGTCCCCGACACAGCGTCGAGGACTTTCCTCGCCGCCTTTGCCACCCTGCGCCGGCCGGCCGTCGTCAGGGATCTGGCAACGCTTTCGACATGCGCGAAAGTGCCGCCCCTGGTGCGCCGTCGCGGCCTCTTGCCGTCGACCTCGGCCAACTCTCGCTTGGCGGCCCTGCGACGCGCCGCTTTCGACTTTGCCGTCATATGCTCAATGCTCCGGGAGTGTCCGCCAATCAACGCGCGGGCATCGAAAAGGTTCTGACGCGGGCTGAGCCGCGTCAGGCGTCAGCCGTCGATCTCGCCGCGCAGGAAGGCCGCCTGCTTGCCGGCGGCATCGGCGATGTGGTCGATGACGGCGCGGATGCGCGGCAGATGGGCGAGCTCGGCGTGCGCCGCCATCCACAGGCCGAGCGCCGGCGGCGCCGGCTCGACGTCGAGCCGCACCAGATCGGGCACGCTTGCGGCGGCGATGCAGGCGAGCAAGGTGAAGCCGAGCCCGGCGCGGGCGGCGTGGAGCCGGATCGTGGCGTTGCCGCGCAGCACTACGCGCGCCTTGCCCGTGTTGCGGCGCAGCCACGTCACGGTCGGCACGGCCTCGAGCTCGGCCGGCCAGTCGATCATGTCGTGACTGGCGCAGCCCGTCCTCGGGTCCGGCATGCCGCGCGCCGCGAGGTAGGCCCGTGACGCATAGAGGCCGTGCCCGACGTCGCCGATGCGGCGCACGATCAGGTTGCCCTGCTCGGGCCGGAACAGGCGCAATGCCACGTCGGCCTCGCGCCGCGACAGGTTCACCGGATCCATGCTGCCCGCGATCACCAGGTCGATGGCGGGATGATTGCGGCGAAACTCGGCAAGAGTGGGGACGAGGAAGGGCACCGCGATCCAGTCGGTCGTGGCGATCGAGACGGAGCCCGACGGTTCGGCCGCGCCCGAACCGAAGGCCATCTGGATGCCGGTAAATTCCGCCTCGACCTTGCGGCTCCAGTCGAACAGGCGCTCGCCGGCGGCGGTCAGGCGATAGCCTTGCGGAGTTCGCTCGAAAACCCACTGGCCGAGCCCGTTCTCCAGGGCCTCGATGTGACGGCCGACTGTCGCCGTGTTGACGCGCAGCACGCGCGCCGCCGGCGACAGGCCGCCGGTCTCGGCGACCTTGAGGAAGTAGCGCAAATCATCCCAGTCCAACGCAGATCCCCCTGACACCCTCGAGAGTAGGCGAGCATTGCAGATCTGCAACACCGGTTCGCGAAGTTCCCGTCTTCCGGGGTTGTGGCTGCGCGATCAAACAAGCCGGACGCCCGGTCATTGCCCGGCGCGTGCAGAGAAGTAGGTTCCGCGCCCGCATCGGGTCGCGAGCCCGAGCCCTGGAGACAGACATGAACTACATGCCCCGCATTCCTCATGGCTTCACCTATGCCAAGGCGCTGGCTGCCTCGCAGAAGGTCAACTGGCGGATCGAGGACATCATCGGCGGCGAGCGCCGGCTCGATTTCGGCAAGCCGTTCCTGCCGGAGTCGCTGGCGCGCACCGGCGCGCTCGATTTCCTCGACGCCGAGGCGAAGCTCAAGCTCAACCAGATCCGCGCCAACGGCTATCTCTACGCCTTCGGCCTGATCGAGGAGTTCATCCTGCCGTTCGTGCTCGACCATGCGCGGCCGATGCTCTCGCAGGACGACGTGCGCACCCGCGCGCTGCTGGGCTTCGCCCAGGAGGAGGCCAAGCATATCCATCTGTTCCGCACCTTCGAGCGCGAGTTCGAGGCAGGCTTCGGCATTGCCTGCGACATGATCGGGCCGGCCGAGGCCTTCGGGAAAGCGGTGCTGGCGCACGACCCGCTGTCGGTGGCGCTGCTGATCCTGCATGTCGAATGGATGACCCAGCGGCACTACCTCGAAAGCATCCGCGACAACCGCGAGCTCGACGAGCAGTTCAAGAGCCTGCTGCGCCACCACTGGCTCGAGGAGGCCCAGCACGCCCAGCTCGACACGCTGATGGTCGAGGCCCTGGCCGACGGCCTGTCCGCCGCCGAGATCGACAAGGCGGTCGACGGCTACCTCGAGATCGGCTTCATGCTCGACGGTGCGCTGCGCCAGCAGGCCGCCTTCGACCTCGACGCCCTGCAGCGGGCTACCGGCCGGCGGTTCGAGCCCACGCAGGGCGAGCGTATCGCCGCCGTGCAGCACCAGGCGATGCGCTGGACCTATCTCGGCTCGGGCATGAGCCATCCCGGCTTCCTCGGCACTCTCGGCCAGATCGCGCCGGCGCGCGCCGCGTGGCTGGCCGAGGCCGCCTCGGCCTACTTCTAGGAGACATGGCAATGGCACAGACGGTCCTTGCGCGTTCCGGCGGCTTCGCCCGGGTGCGCCATGTGGTGGTGGCGATCTACGACAAGGCGCTCGACCACGCGACGCTGCAGCGGCATTTCGAGAATATCGACATGCCGAGGCTGATCGACCATCAGACCAGGATGATCGCCGGGGTCATGGACGGCGACGACGCGTTCGACGACGAGACGCTGCGCCGCGCCCATGCCCGGCTCGGCATCACGGCGCAGGATTTCGACGACATGGGCGTGATCCTGCGCGAGACGCTGGAGGATTTCGGCTATCCGCCAGCCGACGTCGACCACGTGTGCAGCGAGTTCGGCCGGCGCCGCCATCTCGTGGTCGCGGCCTGAGGATGCGGCAATGGACACTTTTGTTCCGCCGGCTCCGGCGGGCTTCGCGGAGGCGATGGCGACAGGGCTCGCCGTCGTCGCCGCCGATGACTGGACCGTGGGCTATGCCAACCCGGTGTTCGACCGCTGGTTTCGCCCGACCCCGGGCGATCTGCGGCTGACTGCGCGCCTGCCCGAGCTCGATCGCGCGCTGGCCCGCCAGCGGCTCGACTCGCGCGGCCGCTTCGAGCTCGAGGCCGAGCGCAAGGTCGGCCCGCGCACGCTCAGCCTCGACGTCAGCCTGCGTAGCGCGGCCGACGGCAGGCTGGTGGTCGAGGCGCACGACGAGACGCGGCGCCGCCAGGCCGAGCTGATGCTCGATTCCCACTCGCGGCTCGCCGAGAAGAACCTGCGCGCGCTCGAGCAGGAGAAGGCGCGCGTCGAGCGGCTGCTGCTCAACGTCATGCCGCGCGCCGTGCTGCAGGAGATGCGCGATTTCGGCACGGTGTCGCCGCAGCGCTTCGACGCGGCGACCGTCCTGATGCTGGATTTCGTCGACTTCTCCGAGATGGCGATCGTGCGCGACCCGGCCGCCCTGGTGGCCGAGCTGAACGACATCTTCTCGGCCTTCGACCGGATCTCCGAGATGTTCGGCTGCGAGCGCATCAAGACCAACGGCGATTCCTACATGGCGGTGTCGGGCATGCCGGAGGTCGCGGCCGACCACGTGGCGAATGTGGCGCGGGCCAGCCTGCGCATGCGCGGCTATCTCGAGCGGCGCAACCGCGCCAACACCAACAAATGGCGATGCCGCATCGGCATCGCCAGCGGGCCGCTGGTCGGCTCGATCGTCGGCGTAAACAAATACGTCTACGACATCTTCGGCCCGGCGGTGAACCTCGCCGCCCGCTTGGAGCGCGTGGCGGCGCCGATGCAGATCATGGTCTCGGGCGACGCCGTCACCCAGCTCGACGCCGACTTCACTTGCGAGCCTCGCCGCATCTGCGAGCTCAAGGGCTTCGGCGCACAGCAGGTCTACGAGCTGATGGGCTGAGCCTCCGCGCGGCGGCGCCGGGAATCGGTGCCCGCCGCCTTGATGCGGTCACAAGCGCGAGGTACCTCCTCGGCATGCATTGACGTTCCTCCGCACCTCGGCCCCGCACCGACGCGCCATTCCGGCGTGATCGGCCGTGGCCTGGAGGTGCCCAATGCAGCAGAATTTTCCCGTACAGCTGAATTTTCGCCCGTCCGTCGCCGCCCGCAAGGCGGCAGGACCCGACCTGGCCAAGGTCGCGCGCCTGGCGCTGGCTGCCGTGCTGAAGAACGGACGTGCGCTGGAGATCGCTCATCAGCACATCGAGTTGGGAGGGACCCACTTCGCCCTGTCGTCGCGGTTGGGCGCGCGCGGCCAGCTGATCCTGGAACTCGACCTCGGCGATCCGCGTCTCGCCGGGCGCGTGGTGCTGGAGGACGACCTCAGGCAGGCGGAACGGACAAGCGTTGTGCTTCGATCGCCGCCACAGGGGCGACGGCGCCCCTAGCGCCCGGCAAGGCATTCGCAGGGGGCATCAAGCACGCAAACACCAAATCTCCGTCATCCCGACCGGAGCCGAGCGTAGCGAGGCGTAGTGGAGGGACCTTTCTCGTTGCAAGACCAGCAAGAAAGGTCCCTCGACTGCGCCGACCTTCGTTCGGCTCCGCTCGGGATGACATCTCGCTCTGTGGCAGGCCCTGCGGGAGGCGGAGCGCAGGCGAGGGTCGCCTGCCATGCGGCCAGCCGCCCCGGCCGTGCTCGATGTCCGGGCGATCAGAATTTCTGCCGCAGCGTGAGCAGGAACGTCTGGCGCTGGCCGAACTGCGGAGCCCCGACGCCGACGCCCTCGCCGTCGCGGAGCTGATAGACGTTGTCGAACAGGTTGATGGCATCGAAGCGCAGCTGCGTGCTCTTGCCGAGGCCGATCGGGATGTTCTGCGCCACCGAGGCGTTGACCACGGCGTAGTTCGGCAGCGACGTGTCGTTGGGCGTGACCACCGAGGTGCGCAGGCCGCTGCCGAACAGGACGTCGGCCGAGACACGGGTGGCCCACTCCTTGCCGGCGTTGAACGTGTAGGCGGCGCCGGTCGAGAAGGTCCAGCCCTGGTTGTGGTCGGTGACGATCCAGTTGTTGGCGATGTAGGCCAGCTCCTCGGGGCCGAAGTTGAACTGCGCCGAGTTGATGTTGGTGGCGATGTTGTCGCTGTAGGCGCCGTTGAAGTAGAGGTTCCAGGGACCGTCGTCGTAGCTGGCGTTGAGCTCGACGCCCTTCACGATGCCATTGGCGTAGTTGAAGGCGCTGATCACGATGGGGGCGCCGAACTGGCCGTTGTCGAGCAGGTTCTGCGAGATCTTGTAGTAGGCACTCAGCCCCAGGGTCAGGCCGCGCAGCGGCTTGACGGATACGCCGACATCGAAGAAGTCGGCGCGCTCGGCCCGTACCGGGTCGTTCTGCAGGGTCTCGGGCGCCACCGCCGTGTTGGCGAGGATGGCGAGCGAGCTGGCGCTGATCTGGGTGAGCGGCGGCGGCGTGAAGTAGCGCGAGTAGCCGGCGCGGAAGGTGAAGGCGGGCGCCGGCTGCCAGACCAGGTTGACGCGCGGGCTGAACTGATACTCGCTGGTCACGCCGCCGATCGCGTCGAAGCGCAGCCCGAAATTGAGCGTGACGCCCGGCATGACGCGCCATTCGTCCTGCAGGTAGGCGCTGTAGGTCCAGCCGGTGACGTCGAAGCCGTCGGTGTAGCCGATCGGCTGGTCGGATGGCGACGGCTCGGCGTCCGGATCGTCCGGGTCCGCCATCAGCGGCAGGACGTTGCCGGCAGTGAAGGCGGTCGAGCGCTCGCGCTGCACCAGGAAGCCGCCGCGCAGCGTATGGTCCTTCGCCACCTTCCAGCTGCCGTCGCCCTGGATGCCGAAGGCGAAGCTCTTGCGGTTGGTCCACGGCGCGATGCCGTTGTACAGCAGGTCGCCGATCGCGTCGGGCTGGTAGTACAGCGCGGAATAGCGCGCGAAGCCCGACAGCTGGAAATCGATGGTGCCGTAGCTCTTCTGCAGCGAGGCGATGCCGAAGTATGTGTTCTCCCACTGGCGTTGGTCGAGGATGCCGCTGTTCCAGTCGCTGTAGCCGAACACGGTGTAGTTGGGGAGCTGCCAGGGGACGTTGGGAATCTGGAAAGCGGCGTTCATGCCGCCGGCGATGAAGCTCAGGCGCGTGCTCTCGTCGATCAGCCCCGTAACCTTGGCGAGCGCCGTCCACTGGTCGGTGTCGTCGTGGATAGGGCTGAAGGACGCCGTCGGGTTCTCGATTCCGAGGCCATTGTGCAGGAACTGCCCGGTCACGAAATAGTCGACCTTGCCGCTGCGGCCGCCGTAGGAGCCGGCGGGCTGGGCATAGTTGCGCGAGCCGCCGGTGACGGAGAGGTCGGCGCCCGGGTCGGTGCTGCCCGACTTCACCGCGATGTCGACGACGCCCGCCGTGCGCAGGCCGTACTGCGCCGGCAGCGCCCCGGTCAGCAGCGACATCTGGTTGATCGAGCGCGTCATCAGGAACTGGCTGAAGCGCGACAGCCCGTCGGGCAGCTGCACGCCGTCCAGCCGGTACTGCAGGTTGCTGTGGTCGCCGCGCACGTGGATCTGCCCAAAGCCGTCCTGCACGACGCTGGGCGCCCGCAGCAGCACCTGGTTCAGGGGTGCGTTCTCGCCCAGCGGGACGTTCTCGATGAACGGCCGCGAGAAATCGTAGACCGTGGCACCGAGGCTCGGCTGGATCGAGCCGCGCGCCTGGTCGAGCCGCCTGGCCGTGACGTCGAGATCGATCGGGGTGTCGTCCGCCGGGGCCGTCTGGCCGAAGGCCGCCGACGACATCAACAGGCCGCCGAGCGTCACCGAGACTGCAATGTGCCGCCGCATGCTTCTCCCCCTTGTTCCCACCAGGACGCGCGTCTAAAATTCGCCTTAGTGTTATATTATAACATCACAAGAAATCAACCCGATCGTCCGATCGCACCGACGCGCGCAGCGCACTGGATCGGGGCGAGTGCGCTCGCCGCCGCTGCGACGCTGCATGCCCTGCCGCTCGTCATCCTGCTGACGATGGGCACGCCTCCGGCCGTTGCTCCCGAGGAGGCCGCCATCACGGTGTTCGTCGATCCGGGCGGCGCGCCGGTGGCGACGGCGAGCGAGGCCGCGCCATCGGCCCGATCCGCCGCGGCGGAAACGGCGACGACCCGGGAAGCACCGGCCGAGCGACAGCTCGACACTGCGGTGCCGCCGCCCCAGCCGATCGATGCGCAAGCCGTGCCCGAATTCCGTCCGGCCATGCCACCACCACCGGATCTGCGCGACGCGCTGCCGGTGCCCGAGGTCAGGGAGGCGGAGATTCCCGATTTCAGGAAGCAGATGCCGGACCTGCGCGATGCCGTGCCGCCGCCGGAGCCCCGCGAAGCGGCGCTGCCCGACCTCCGTCCACCGGCGCCCGTGCTGCCGAGGCAGGAAGCGCGGCCCGAGCCGCGCAAACCAGCGCCGCCGCCGCAGCAGCAACCGCCGCAGAAGGCCGCGCCCAAGCCGG
>JALHMO010000116.1 GCA_022844015.1 Reyranella sp.
GCGCGGAGGCAATTCCCGACGGCTCGCCAACCGCCGACATGCTGTCCTCCGCCGGCTCGATGCTGCACAGCAGCCATTTGACGGCGCCGTCCTCGCCGAGGACGGGCATGTTCTCGACGGCGACGGTGGCCGTCGGCGACGCATGCGCGTTCGCCAGCGACCCTGGCAGCACGATCCGATGCGGCCGGCGGGTGCGCGAGACCGATTCGAGCGAGGCGATCAGCGTCCCGAGCGCCGGCTCGCCGGCGAGAACCTCGCGAATCGATCGACCCACGAACGCCTCGCGGGTCGCGTCGCGCGCGCCGAGCCAGGCGTCGCTGCAGGCCACGATCGTCAGCTCCGGCGACAGGACAAGCTCGGCCCTCGACGATGCGGCAACCAGATCCGCTGCCTGTTCAAATGTCGTCGAAGAGGGTGAGGCTTCATTCATGCGGCATTCACGATAGCACGCCCGCGCACGAACCGGGTCGTCCATCCTGCGACGGACCCCGTCGCCATCTACCAGGGGTTTGCCTTGAACCTCATCCTTCTTGTCATCCTGAGCGCAGCGAAGGATCCGATCGCCAGAAGATTCGAGGCACGCCTATGGCAAATGGCGACGAGGTCCTTCGCTTACGGCGCTTGCTTCGCAAGCGCCTTGCTCGGGATGAACTGAATGTGCCGCGTCCGATGATCGTCGTTCAAATGACCGAGCGCGCCTCACGGCCGGATGAAGATCAGCGGATTGTCCTCGTCGAGATTGTCCGCGGCGGCGGTCAGCTCGGAGGCGATGTCGTCGTTGGTGCGATGGCGCTTGAACAGGCGGATCGCTTCCGAGAAGAGGCAGCGCGCGACCACGTCCTCCGCGATGCCCTTCCCGGCAGCCTCGGCGAGCGCGGCCTCGACATGGCCGGAAACAAGCAGGTGGGCACTCATGATCGCAACTCTCCTCTCCCCTAGATTGCCCGGGCATGCCGTTCGGGGCCGGGCGTGAAGTGATTGTCGAAGGCGGCGCACACCGACCGCACCAGCGGTCTGCCGCGATCGGTGATGCGCAGCAGATCGCCCTCCCGATCGACCAGGCCGTCGTCGACCAGCCTCGGCAGGGCGTCGATGCCGGCAAGAAAGGAGACCGGCTCGACGCGATGGCGCCGGCAGACCTCCGCCAGATCGATCGCCTGCAGGCACATCAACCGGTTGATGATCTCGCCGCGCAGCCGATCGGCAGCGCTCAGCGCGACGCCGCGCGCCGTCGCCAGCGTCCCGGCTTCGAGTGCCGCACCATAGCGATCGGCCGCCGCACTGTTCTGGGCGTAGCCCGCGGGCAGGCTGGAGATGGCCGATGCGCCGATGCCGACAACCCAGGGCGATTCGTCGGCGACGTAGCCCTGGAAGGTGCGGCGCAGCCGGCCGCAGGCTTCGGCCACGGCCAGGCTGTCGTCGGGCCGCGCGAAATGGTCGAGCCCGATGCGCCGATATCCCGCACCGCTCACCCGTTCGGACACCAGCGCTGCCATCTCGGCGCGCAGCGCCGCCCCCGGCAGCTCGGCCTGCTCGATCAGCCGCTGCCGCGGCTTCATCCATGGCACGTGGGCATAGCCGAACACGGCAAACCGGTCGGGCGCCAGCGCCAGGGCCGCATCGAGCGTCCGCGACAGGGTGGACAGCGTCTGTCGCGGCAGGCCGTAGACCAGATCGACGTTGATCCGGCGAATGCCGGCCCGGCGCAGCCGGTCGAGCACATCGGCGGTCGTCTCTGCCGACTGCAGCCGGTTGATCGCGTGCTGCACGCCGGGATCGAAATCCTGCACGCCGAGGCTTGCGCGCGTGACGCCGACCCGCGTCATGGCGTCCACCAGCTCGTCGGGGCAATGGCGCGGATCGATCTCCATCGACACCTCGGCACCGCTCCGGCGATCGAAGCGCGTCGCGAGATGGCCCGCCACCTCGACGAGCCGCCGCGCGCCGAGCTGGGACGGCGTGCCGCCGCCCCACTGGATCGCGCCGACGATCAGCCCGGGCGCCAGCCCGGCCACGCGATCGAGCTCGAGCGCCATGGCACGGGAATAGGCGTCGAGCGGCTCTGTACGGTTCATCGCCATCGTGTTGCAGGCGCAGTACCAGCACAGCCGGGCGCAGAACGGCACATGGAAGTAGACGGTGGCGAAGCTGCCGCCGAGCTCGCCGAGCCACGCCGCATGCTCGCCCGGGCCGACCCGCGCGTCGAACTGCGCCGCGGTCGGGTAGCTGGTGTAGCGCGGCACCGCCTTGTCGTAGGCCGCCAGCGTGGTTGCATCCATGGCCGTTCGCCCCGGCTCGCCTGCGCCTAGTGGGCCATCAGCACCGGAACGGTCATGCTCGCCATCAGGGTCCGGCTGGCACCGCCCAGCACCATCTCACGCATCCGCGAATGGCCGTAAATTCCCATGACGATCAGGTCGGCATCGTGGTCGGCTGCGCGCGACAGGATCACACTGCCGACATCGGTATCGGCGGCGACGTCGCGCTGGACCGTGACCTTGACGCCATGCCGCGCCAGCCATCCGGCAGCGTCGGCGCCGGGCTCCGCGCCGTGGCCCGTCGCCGAGCTCTTGGGATCGATCGCGAGGATGACGACTTTCTCGGCCGCGGTCAGCAGCGGCAAGGCATCCGACGCCGCGCGGGCGCTCTCGCGGCTGGCGTTCCAGCACAGCAGGACCGTCTTGCCGAGCGGCCTTTGCACACCGATATGCGGCACGACCAGGGTCGGACGGCCGGTCGCCAGGGAGACCGTCTCGGGCAGGTCCGACGACGTCGGCGTCTGCTGTTCCGGATCGAACTGGCCGACCACGATGAGATCGGCATAGCGCGCGTGGACGGCCAGCTCGTCGTCGTCGAACCCTTCGACGACGCGCCAGGCCTGCGACAGGTGCCGGCCCTTCATCACCTTTTCGAAGGCCGCGCTGGCGGCGGTCTCGTCGGCCTTTGCACCGGCTTCGTAGGCCTGAAGCAAGGTCGTGGTCGGCATGCCGCCGTCGAAGAAGGCTGGCGACTGGAACGGTGGTCGGCAGTGCAGACCCACGAGATGGGCGCCCTGGCGCTCCGCCAGGTCGGCGGCGACGGCAAGGCGCTGCGAGACTTTCGGGCTCGCGTCGCAATGGACGAGTATTGTCTTGTAAGCCATGGGCAGCTCCTCGGCGATGTATCGACCCAGTGCCACTCTCCCGAGTGGCCGACCTTGACCCAGGTCAAGCAAATGGACGGGCGGTCGTGCTCGACTGCGGCACGATGGAGACGTTCAGTCAACTGGTTGCACTCTGCCGAAGTGCCCTCTCCAGCGGCCCCTGGCTCGACGGTGCATGGGCGGTCGCGAGCCTGCCTGCGTCCCTGTTCCTCGCCGGGCTGGTCGGCGGCGCGCTGCATTGTGCCGGCATGTGCGGCCCGTTCGTGCTGAGCCAGGTGATGGCGGACGCCGAGCGAACAGTCGACGCGCGATACGGCGAGTGGCGTCGTCTCGCCGGCGCGGCACTGGTACCCTACCATCTCGGCCGACTGACCACTTACACGCTGCTCGGTGCGGTTGCCGGTTCCCTCACCGCCCTGTTCGCCGCGTCCGAGACGTTCGGCTGGCTGTCGGGAGGATTGCTCGTCCTCGCCGCCGGCCTGATGGTGATGCAGGCGCTCGGGTTGACCCTCGGAGCCGGCAGAACCCTGCCGAATATCCTGGCGCGCCCGGCGAGCCGTCTGTCGACCGGCCGGCATGCCACGACACGCTACGCGCTCGGGGTCGTCCTGGGCTTCCTGCCGTGCGGCCTGCTCTACGGCGCCCTGGCGGCCGCGGCCGGCACGGCCTCCGCCGCCGAAGGGGCGGCTGTCATGGCCGCCTTCGCCCTGGGCACTGCGCCCGCCTTGCTCGCCGTCGGCTGGGGCGGCCTGATCCTTCGCCGGCGGTTGCGCGAGGGAACACGCTGGTTCGCCGCGCCCCTGCTGCTCGCCAACGCCGGCGTGATGCTGGCACTGGCGAGCCAGCGGCTGTGACGATCCTCCTCGTCTTCCTCCCGAGCTTTGCTGCTACGAGGTCACTCATGAGGTCCTCTCCGCCCGCGTAAGCGGGGGGAGAGGAAGGGGCCCCGCGCATAGCGCGGGGGAGGAGAGGTGGGTGGATGCCCCGGCACCGAGCCGAGCGAGCGCTTGCTCGAAGACCGCGAAACCATATGGACCGAAATGAATCAGCTCCTGGGCGGCGCCCCATGACCCACCTCTCCTGGCCTCTCCCCCCGCTACGCGGGCGGAGAGGAACATGAGGCTTCGCATCTTCTCCGCCCGCGTCGGCGACGCGTCAGCGGGAGAAACATGAGTTGTGTCCACTCCGTAGCAGCGGGGCTCGGGAGGGGGTCATGAGTCTCAAGCGTCGTGCGTCATGACTCTCCGTCCGCGAGGTAAGCGGACACCCCCCTGAACGACACTCGCACCTCACGCATCGCCGAACTGCACGATGTCGCGGTAGGCATGCCAGGTCGCATGGGCGACGACCGGCAGGACGACCACCAGGCCGAGCAGGCCTGGCACCATGGCCATCGTCACCAGGACGACGATCAGGCCGGCCCACAGCAGCATCGGGCGAAGATTGATCCGCACGGCGGTGACCGACGTGGCAATCGCCTCGAACAGGTTCGATTGGCGCCGATCGAGCAGATAGGGCATCGAGAACGCCCCGACGGCGAACGCCAGGGCGGCCAGCACCGCACCGACGGCAATGCCGATCGCCAGGAACGGCAGGCTGCGCGCGGAGTACCACGCGAGATCCATGAAGCGATCCCACGACGGCACGTTGTGCCAGCCGAAGACGGCGAACAGCAGCTGGGCCACGCGCATCCATGCCAGATGCAGCAGCAGCAACAGCAGTCCCATCAAGGCGATCTGGTCCGGGTTGCGGCGCCACGCCCCGAACACCGCCTTGGCATCGACGGCGAGACCGCTTTCCAGCCTGCGGCTGATCTCGTACAGGCCGACGGCCATGAACGGGCCGATGAAGAAGAAGCCGGCGCTGAGCGGCAGCACGAGATAGGGCAGGTCGCCCCACAGCAGGAGGGTGACCGCGAGCCAGCCGGCGACCACCGAGACTCCGCCGAAGCAAAGGCTGAGCGCAGGCTCGGACCAGAGGTCTCTCCAGCCCGCCGCAAGCCACGTCCACGGCCGGTCGATGGCGACTCTCCGGATGCGCGGCTGCGGGCCGGCAAACACGGCAACGGTCTCGCTCATGGTCGTCCTCTCCCAAAGTTGGCCGAGTTCAGACCTGTCGGCGGGCAGCGGCCTTGACGCAAATCAAGGGCGCTCCCGGCGACCCTCCCTATGGTCGCCCGACATTTGTGCGGAGAATGCATGCCCAGCCAAGCCGTCGCGAGTGCCGTTTCCCGGCCCCAGCCACGATACGTCGAGGACGTCGTTCGCGCCGCCGTCGTGCTCACGATGTTCTGGGGCATCGCCGCGTTCCTGGCTGGCGTGGTGATCGCTTCCCAGCTGGTGTGGCCGCAGCTCAGCTTCGACAGCGAGTATCTCACCTTCGGCCGGCTGCGCCCCCTGCACACGTCGGCCGCGATCTTCGCCTTCGGCGGCACGGCACTGATCGGCACCGCCTTCCATGTCGTGCAGCGCACCTGCCGCGCCCGCCTGTTCGGCGGCGCGCCGCTCGGCTGGTTCGTGCTGCTGGGCTACCAGCTCTTCATCGTCCTGGCCGCTACCGGCTACCTGATGGGCATCACCCAGAGCAAGGAGTACGCCGAGCCCGAATGGTTCGTCGACCTGTGGCTGACGGTGGTCTGGGTAGCCTATCTGATCGCCTATCTCGGCACCGTGATGAAGCGCGAGGAACCGCACATCTACGTCGCCAACTGGTTCTATCTCGCCTTCATCATCACCATCGCGATGCTGCACATCGTCAACAACCTGGCGATGCCGGTGTCGATCGTCGGCAGCAAGAGCTACGTCGCCTGGGCGGGCGTGCAGGACGCGATGATCCAGTGGTGGTACGGCCACAACGCGGTCGGCTTCTTCCTGACTGCCGCCTTCCTCGGCATGATGTACTACTACATCCCCAAGGCGGCGAACCGGCCGATCTACTCCTACCGGCTGTCGATCGTCCATTTCTGGTCGCTGGTGTTCCTCTACATCTGGGCCGGGCCGCATCACCTGCACTACACGTCGCTGCCCGACTGGGCGCAGACGCTCGGCATGGTGTTCTCGGTCATGCTGTGGATGCCGAGCTGGGGCGGCATGATCAACGGCCTGATGACGCTGTCGGGCGCGTGGGACAAGCTGCGCACCGATCCCGGCCTGCGCTTCTCGGTGACCGCCGTCGGCTTCTACGGCATGGCGACCTTCGAGGGCCCGGTCATGTCGATCAAGGCCGTGAACTCGCTCAGCCACTACACCGACTGGACGATCGGCCATGTCCATTCCGGCGCTCTGGGCTGGGTCGCCTTCATCGTCTTCGGCACCACCTACTACCTGGTGCCGCACCTGTGGAATCGCCCGGGCATGTGGTCGACGCGCCTGATGGGCTGGCACTACTGGATCGCCACCATCGGCATCGTCCTCTACATCACCGCGATGTGGGTGAGCGGCATCATGCAGGGCCTGATGTGGCGCGCCTACGACGAGCTGGGCTTCCTGCAGTACTCGTTCATCGAGACGGTCGCCGCGATGAAGCCCTTCTACGCCATCCGTCTGCTGGGCGGCGTGTTCTTCCTGACCGGCGGCCTGCTGATGGCCTACAACATGTGGCGCACGATCCGCGGCGAGCCCGCGCGCGTCCCAGCCGCCCAACCGGCCCTGGCGGCCTAGGAGACGACCCGTGTTCCTGCGTCACGAGACGATCGAGAAGAACGTCATCCTCATGGTGGTCCTGACCCTGATCACCGTGTCGATCGGCGGCATCGTGCAGATCATCCCGCTGTTCACCATCGAGTCGACGATCGAGCGGATCGACGGCGTGCGGCCCTACTCGCCGCTCGAGGTGCTGGGCCGCAACATCTACATCCGCGAAGGCTGCTACACCTGCCACAGCCAGCAGATCCGGCCGTTCAAGGACGAGGTCGAGCGCTACGGCCCCTACAGCCTCGCCGCCGAGAGCATGTACGACAAGCCGTTCCAGTGGGGCTCCAAGCGCACCGGGCCCGACCTGTCGCGGGTCGGCGGCCGCTACTCCAACGACTGGCACGTCGCCCATCTCGTCTCGCCGCGCGCCGTCGTGCCCGAGAGCATCATGCCGGCCTATCCCGCGCTGGCGACGCGCCGGCTCGACTACGCGGACGTCGCCCGCCACCTGCAGGCGCTGCATGCCGTCGGCGTCCCCTACAGCGACGCGATGATCGCCAACGCGCGCGCCGACCTGGCGACCCAGGCCAACCCCGATGCCGATCCGACGGCGCTGCTGGAGCGCTATCCGCGCGCCGTCGTCGGCAAGTTCGACAGCCAGTCGGAGGCCATCACCGAGATGGATGCGCTGGTCGCCTACCTGCAGATGCTCGGCACGCTGGTGCGCTTTTCCGATCTGCCGCCGGAACGACTGCGGCAGTAGCGGCCGCGCCAACAGGAGAGATCAAGATGACCCTCGAATCGTTCAACCAGATCGCGACGTCGGTGTGGACCGTGTGGGCGGTCCTGGTCTTCACCGGGATCGTGTCGTGGGCCTTGCGGCCGGCCAATCGCGGCCGCTTCGAGCAGGCCTCCCGCATCCCGTTCGACGAGGAGTGAGAGAAACAGCATGCCGACGAAGATCGAGAAAGACACGCTCTCGGGCCGCGACACGACCGGCCACGACTGGGACGGCGTCAAGGAGCTCAACACGCCCCTGCCGACCTGGTGGGTCTATACCTTCTACGCGACCATCGTGTTCGCCGTGGTCTACAGCGCGCTCTATCCGGCGTGGCCGTGGGTCAACAGCCACACTACCGGCTGGCTGGGCTATTCCAGCCGTGTCGAGCTCACGCAGGAGCTCGAGGCGCAGGCCAAGGCGCGCGCGGTGTTCGTCGATCGCATCCGCGCCACGCCGCTCGCCGGCATCGCCAAGGATCCGGAGCTGTTCAGGTTCGCGCTGGCAGGCGGACGCTCGGCCTTCCAGACCAACTGCCTGCAATGCCATGGCGCAGGCGGCGCCGGCAGCACCGGCTTCCCCAACCTGGTCGACGACGACTGGCTGTGGGGCGGCAACCTGCAGCAGATCTACACCACCATCGAGCACGGCATCCGCAATGCCGACGACAAGTCACGGCAATCGCTGATGCCGCGCTTCGGCGCCGACGGCCTGCTGACCGGCGCGCAGATCGCGGCCGTGACCGACTATGTGCTCAGCCTGTCGGGCAAGGCGACGGCGACGCCGGAGGGCGCGGCGATCTTCCGCGAGCAGTGCGCGGCCTGCCATCAGGCCGACGGCAAGGGCAACCAGGAGCTGGGCGCGCCCAACCTGGCCGACGGCCTGTGGCTCTACGGCGGTGATCGCGAGTCGGTCTATCGATCGACCTTCTATGCCCGCAACGGCAGCATGCCGGCGTGGAGCGGACGCCTCGACGAGGCGACGATGAAGATGCTCGCCATCTATGTCCACGCGCTGGGCGGCGGACGCTAGGCACCGGGCAGACCATCATGGATGTCCGTCTGCACGACGACGACGCGGTCTCGCTGCGCCAGCAGAAGGCGGAGCTGCCGCTCTATGTGTCGCGCATCAAGGTCTACCCGCGCGCCATCGGCGGCAAGTGGCGCCAGATCAAATGGTCCGTGCTCGTCCTGCTGCTCGGCCTCTACTACGCGGTGCCTTGGCTGCGCTGGGATCGCGGTCCCGGCGCCCCTGCCCAAGCGATCCTGATCGATCTCGACGGACGGCGCGGCTGGTTCTTCGACGTCGTCATCTGGCCGCAGGAAGTCTACTTCGTCACCGGCATCCTGATCCTGGCGGCGTTCGGGCTGTTCCTGGCGACGTCGCTGTTCGGCCGGGTATGGTGCGGCTTCACCTGCCCGCAGACCGTTTGGACCGACCTCTTCATGCTGGTCGAGCGGCTGATCGAGGGCGATCGCAACCAGCGCATGCGGCTCGACCGGGCGCCGCTGACGGCAGGCAAGGCGGCCCGCAAGGCCCTGAAGCACACGGCCTGGCTGATCATCGCCGCGGCGACCGGCGGCGCATGGGTGTTCTACTTCGTCGACGCGCCGACCGCGCTGGCGAAGCTGTTCATCGGCACCGCCTCGCTCGAGGTCTACTTCTGCGTCGGCCTGCTGACGGCCACGACCTACACCCTGGCGGGCTGGGCGCGCGAGCAGGTCTGCACCTACATGTGCCCGTGGCCGCGCTTCCAGGCGGCGATGCTCGACGAGCAGAGCCTGATCGTCACCTACCAGAAATGGCGCGGCGAGCCGCGCGGCAAGCACAAGGCCGGCCAGAGCTGGGACAACCGCGGCGACTGCGTCGACTGCAACCTGTGCGTCGCCGTCTGCCCGACCGGCATCGACATCCGCGACGGCCAGCAGATCGAGTGCATCGGTTGCAGCCTGTGCGTCGATGCCTGCACCCAGACCATGGACAAGGTCGGACGTCCCGGCGGGCTGATTCGCTGGGACACGCTGGCCAGCCAGCAGGCCAAGGAGATGGGGCTCCCGGGCACGCAGTGGAAGCCCGTGCGGGCGCGCACCCTGCTCTATGCGCTGCTGCTCGGCGTCGTCGCGGCGATCATGCTGGGCGCCTTCCTCCTGCGCACCGACACCGAGCTCACCGTGCAGCGCGACCGCAGCCCCAACTACGTGCGGCTGTCGAACGGCGACATCCGCAATTCCTACACCATCAAGATCCTGAACAAGCGCCAGGACGAGCGGCGCTTCACGCTCGGCCTGGCCGGCCTGCCCGCGGCGCGGCTCGGCTTCATCGGCGCCGAGGTCGAGGGCGATGCGGCGGCGCCGCGCCTGCTCGTGCACGCCGACAGCGTCGGCACGTTCCGGATCTTCGTCACGGTGCCGCCGGCGGCGGCGCCGGCCGGCTCGCGCGCCCTGGAGTTCTCGGTCCTCGACGCCGATGGCCGGCGCCGCGCCTCGCACGACGCCGTCTTCGTCGGACCAGAGCGTTAGGGAGAGCGCCATGACCACCATCTCCACCGCGCGCGACCGTCACGTTCCGTGGCTCTTCGTCGCCGGCTTCGCCGTCGTGATCGCGGTCAACGCGATCATGGTCTCGCTGGCCGTCGGCTCGTTCTCCGGCCTCTACACCCCGCAGCCGCGCCAGCGCAGCCTGCACTACAACGAGATCATCGCCCGCCAGGCCGATCGCGACGCCCTGGGCTGGCAACTCGAGACGACCTGGCACGCACAGCAGAGCCGCCTTGAGATCGCGGTCGTCGACGCCGATGGCCGGCCGCTCGGCAATGCCCGTCTCCACGCCGAGCTCGTCCGCCCGGTCGAGAAGCGCGCGCCCGTGGCCGTCGACCTGATCGCCGTGGGCGGCGGACGCTATGCCGCGACCGTGACGCTGCCGGCGCGCGGCAACTGGGACCTCGACGTCGTGATCGACCACGACGGCCGACGCTTCGCCCAGACCCGCCGGATGTTCCTCGAATGACCGGGTCCGCGCTCTTCGCGTCCGTGGCGGGCGCCGCGGCAAGCCCCGCCTGCGCGCATTGCGGCGAGTCGCTGCGCGGCCCGCCGGAGGCGCTGTTCTGCTGCAGCGGGTGCGCCAGCGCTCATGCCATCATCGGCGCCGCCGGGCTCGGCTCGTTCTATCGCCGCCTCGAGGAGAACCGCGCCCGCCGCCCCGAGCCGCTCGAGACCGACTACACGAGCCACGTGCGCACGCGCGGCCGCGACGAGTGCGAGCTCGACCTCCTGGTCGACGGCCTCGATTGCGCGGCCTGCGTCTGGCTGATCGAGAGCCTGCTCGCGCGCAACCAGTCGGTCCTGAAGGCGCGCGCGAACCTCTCGACCCGGCGGCTCGCGTTGCGCTGGCGCGGCCCGGCCTCTGACGCCAACGCCCATGCCGGGCTCGTCGCCGCCCTGGGCTTCCGACCGGTGCCCTACGATGCCGCCGCGGCCGCGACGAGGGACGATCGCGAGGCCCGCGCGCTGCTGCGCTGCCTGGCGGTGGCGGGCTTCGCCGCCGCCAACGTGATGCTGCTCTCGGTCGCCATCTGGTCGGGCCACGACGGCTCGATGGGCGACGCCACCCGGACCCTGTTCCATTGGCTGTCGGCCGCCATCGCCATGCCCGCCGTCGCCTATGCCGGGCGGCCGTTCTTCGCCTCCGCGGCGGCGGCGCTCAGGGCCGGCCGCACCAACATGGACGTGCCGATCTCGATCGGCGTGACGCTCGCCTGCATCGTCAGCCTGCACGAGGCCTGGATCGGCGGCCAGCATGCCTATTTCGACTCGGCGATCACGCTGCTCTTCTTCCTGCTGATCGGACGCTATCTCGGCCGTCGCGCGCGCGGCCGGGCACGCGACGCGGTGCGTTCCCTGCTGGCGCTCTCCCGGGTGAACGCCCGGGTGATCGACGCCGACGGCACGATCGTCTCGCGTCGCGTCGAGGCGATCGAGCCGGGCGACCTGCTGCTGGTCGCGGCCGGCGAGCGGCTGGCGGCCGACGGCGTGGTGAGCGAAGGCCGGTCCGCCCTCGACGCCGCCCTGGTGAGTGGCGAAAGCCTGCCGCAGCCCGTCGGGCCGGGCACGCCGGTGTTCGCCGGCATGGTCAATCTCGGCGCGCCGATCCGGGTCCGCGTCACCGCCGGCGGCGATCGCACCCTGCTGGCCGAGATCGTCCGCCTGGTCGAGGCGGCCGAGCACGGCCGCTCGCGCTTCGTCGCCCTCGCCGACCGGGTGGCGCGCGCCTACGCGCCGGTGGTGCACGTCACTGCGCTGCTGACCTTCATCGGCTGGACGCTGCTGGGCGACCTCGCCTGGGATCGTGCCCTGCTGATCGCCACGGCGGTCCTGATCATCACCTGCCCGTGCGCGCTGGCGCTGGCGGTGCCGGTGGTCCAGGTCGTCGCCAGCACGCGCCTCCTGCGCTCCGGCGTCCTGCTGCTCTCGCCCACGGCGCTCGAGCGCTTCGCCGAGATCGATCACGTGGTGCTCGACAAGACCGGGACCCTGACCCTGGGCCGGCCCGACCTGGTCGGCCCGGTGCCGGCGGATGCCCTGCAGCGGGCAGCCTCGATTGCCGCCAACTCGCGCCATCCGCTGGCGCGCGCGCTGGTCCGGGCGGCGGGCGGCGGTGCACCGGTCGCCGGGGTCGTCGAGCACGCCGGTCAGGGCCTCGCGCAGGGCGCCACGCGGCTGGGCTCGGCGGCGTTCTGCGGTGTCGAGCCGGGAGCCGAGGACGGACATTCGGAAATGTGGCTGGCCGAGCCGGGACGCCGGCCGGTTCGCTTCGCCTTCGCCGATCGCCTGCGCCCTGACGCGGCCACGACCGTCTCGACCCTGCGCGACCTGGGATTGCCGGTCGAGCTGCTCTCCGGCGATCGATCCGCCGCCGTCGGCCGGGCCGCCGGCGAGAGCGGCGTCGACCGGTGGCAGGCGGAGGCGACGCCGGCCGCCAAGGTCGAGCATCTCCGCGACCTCGCCGCAGAGGGCCGCCGTGTCCTGATGGTGGGCGACGGTCTCAACGACGCGCCGGCGCTGGCGGCCGCGCACGCCTCGATCTCGCCCTCCAGTGCCGCCGAGGCGACCCAGAATGCCGCCGACGCGGTGTTCCAGGGCGATGCGCTCGTCGCCGTCACCGACACGCTCGTGGTGGCGCGACAGGCTGGCCGGCTCGCCCGGCAGAACCTGATCCTGGCCGTGCTCTACAATCTCTGCGCGGTCCCGCTCGCGATCGCCGGCGAGGTGACTCCCCTGGTCGCCGCCATCGCCATGTCCTCCTCGTCCCTCCTGGTGATCGGCAATGCCCTGCGCCTCAATGCGGGCCGGCCGCTCCGGACGGTGGCGTGATGGACGTCCTCCTGATCCTGGTTCCAGCGGCACTGCTGCTCGGGCTCATTGCGCTGGCCGCCTTCCTGTGGGCGCTGCGCAACGGCCAGTACGACGACCCGGCCGGAGCGGCCGGACGAATCTTGTTCGACGACGATTGAGGAGGAGCAAATGTCTCATTGGATCATGGGCATCCTGGCCGCCCTGTTCGGCCTGGTGGGCCTTTTCATGGCCGGCGGCGCGCGCGATATCGGCATCCTGAGCTTCGGCCTGGCCCTGGCGCTGTTCGGCGTCCTATTCTGCTGGTGGATGATCAAGCTCGCCTACGACGAGGCCGAGGAACACCGCTAGGCTGGATTTCCACGGAGCCGTTCTCCATGGAAATCCAGGCTAGGGAGCGAAATTCCCGATGGGGCGTTGTCGGGGTGTCGTTGCGCCTGCCTCGCCCCCTCCTCCTGCTGTATGGTTCGAGGCAGATCGAGCGAACTCTTGACCTGCATCAACGCGCAGCAGGGGGCGATGCCGGCACGATCGTTGGCCTGCAATACCTCCTCCTCTCCGGAGCACTGAAATGAGCCTCAAGCGTATTCGACTGGAACTCGCCCGCACGCCGGACTTTCCCAACGGCAGCTCGGATCACGGCTATGAATTCATCGCGCCGCTCGACGCCAAGGGACATCTCGACTCGGCAGCCTGGCCCCAGGCCAAGGGCGCTTGCACCGTCCGGCGTTTCTGGAGCCGCTCGCCCGACGAGCACGGCCTGCTGATCCATCGTCGCAACGGCAGCTGGGCGTTCTCCTACGAGCCCGGCGAGGACGACGACGAGCCGATCTTCCGTTTCGACAAGCACAATTTCACGGTCGGCGAGTACGTCAGCGTGACCGAGCACGATGGCGTCGCACGACCGTTTCGTGTCGTCGACGTCTCTCCCGCGCTCATCCGCACGTGAGCGCGATTGCCGCCGCGCCCTAGTCGGCGGCGCCCGGCTGCTGCCTGAGCCAGCTGCGGTACTTCACGTAAGCGAACGCCATGCTTCCGGCGAACAGGAGAAACGCGCCGCAGACCAGCACCACGAAGTAGGCTTGATTCGATGTCACCTGCCACTCCCGCTTTTGGTTCGCACGAGATTGGCAAATCGGAAATGGACGAGGATTGATCTGGATCAATCGGCGGGTGAATGCCCTGCCCTCGCGGGGGAGAGCAAAATGAAAATGCGCCTGGCGGCTCCGCCGGGGACGAGAGCGAGCGGCCAAGCAGCTCGATCCTCCCGAGCGTGCTATTGTGCCCTGCGGGAGGACGCCGTCTTGAAGAAGCCGATGATGCACCTGGCGCAGTTCCTGGTGCACGGGCCGACCTATCACAGCCTGGCGATGTGGCGGCATCCGCGAACGGCGGCGGCCGGCTACGACTGGGCCCGGCCCGACCTCTACCAGCACATCGCCCGGGTGTGCGAGCGCGGCAAGCTCGACATGCTGTTCTTCGCCGACCTCAACTACGTTTCCGACACCTACCGCGGCTCGCTCGCCCCCGCCCTGCGCAACGCCACCCAGGCGCCCGAGCACGACCCGATCCCGCTGCTCTCGTTCATGGCCGCCGTCACGACGCGGATCGGCCTCGGCGCCACCTACTCGGTCAGCCATCAGCACCCGTTCCATGCGGCGCGGCTGTGGGCGACGCTCGACCATCTGACGCGCGGGCGCGCGGCGTGGAATGTCGTGACCACGCTCAACCACAACCAGTCGGCAAATTTCGGCGAGGAGCTGCGGCCGGTCGACGAGCGCTACGACCGCGCCGAGGAGTTCGTCGAGGTCTGCCGCAAGCTGTGGGCCAGCTGGGAAACCGATGCAGTGGTCATGGATCGCACCAGGGGCCTGTTCGCCGATCCCGACAAGGTGCACCGCATCGAGCATGCCGGGCGCTACTTCAGATCGCGCGGGCCGCTCAACGTCGTGCCCTCGCCGCAAGGCGGACCCGCCATCCTGCAGGCCGGCACGTCGGGCAAGGGACGTTCCTTCGCCGCCCGCCACGCCGACGCGATATTCGCCATCCAGCCCAACCTCGCCGGCGCCAAGGCCTACTACGACGACATCAAGCGCGGCGTCGCCGAGGCCGGCCGGGACCTCTCGGCCTGCAAGATCCTGTTCGGCGTCCAGCCGATCATCGGCGCCTCGCGCGCCGAGGCCGAGGACAGGCAGGCCGAGCACAACGCTCTCGTGCCCCTCGAGGGCGGGCTCGCCATCCTGTCGGGGCACCTCGACTTCGACCTGTCGCAGCTGCCGCTCGACACCATCATGGCACACCGCATCGAGCCCAAGCTGCAGCGCATGCAGACGCGCTATCGCACCATGACGGGCGAGCTGCTGACGCTCCGCCAGGTGGCGCAGAACCACGGCCAGAGCGTCGGGCTGCCGCAGATGGTCGGCACGCCGACCGACATCGCCGACCAGCTCGAAGCCTATTTCGATGCCGTCGGCGGCGACGGCTTCATGCTGTCGCCGATCGACTGCCCGGGCGCGATCGAGGAATTCGTCGACCTCGTCGTGCCGGAGCTGCAGCGGCGCGGCCGTTTCAGGCACGAGTATGCCGGAACGACGCAACGCGACCATCTCGCCCAGGAAGAATGATCTGAAGCCTACCATGCGACCTCATCCTGAGGAGCGCCCGACGGGCGCGTCTCGAAGGATGCGCCTCAGGCACGCTGCATGTTGCCTATGCTTCGAGACGGTCGCGGAGTTTATCCCGAGGAACTCGAGGGGCGGCCTCCTCAGCATGAGGAAGTCAGTTGCGCAGCGAGGGACCTTTCCTTTCATTGACATGTGGTTCAGAAGATCATCGTCGGCACGCTCACCAGGTTCGCAGGGGGAAACGCAATGAAACTGGGCCTCGCCATCGGCTACTCGCGCGCCCGTCTCGACATCCCGGTGACGCTGGTGCAGCGCGCCGAGGAGCTCGGCTACGATTCGGTGTGGACGGCGGAGGCCTATGGCTCGGACGCAGTGACGCCGCTCGCCTTCCTGGCGGCGCACACGAGCCGCATCAAGCTCGGCACCGGGATCATGCAGCTCGCCGCGCGCACGCCCGCCAATGCCGCGATGTCGGCGGCGACCGTCGACGCCATGGCGGGCGGCGGCCGCTTCATCGCCGGGCTCGGCGTCTCCGGCCCGCAGATCGTCGAGGGCTGGTACGGCCAACCGTGGGGCAAGCCCTACTGGCGGATGCGCGACTACGTGGCGATCATGCGCAAGATCTTCGCCCGCGAGGCGCCGGTGACCCATGACGGCCGCGAGATCGCGCTGCCCTACGTCGGGCCCGGCTCGGCCGGGCTGGCCAAGCCGCTGAAATCCATCCTGCACATGAATCCCGACATCCCGATCTACCTGGCGACGGGCAACGAGGCGACAGTCAAGCTCACCGCCGAGATCGCCGACGGCTGGTTGCCGATGGGCTTCGTGCCCGGCGCGATGGAGGAATACCGGCCGTGGCTCGAGGAAGGCTTCAAGCGCGCCGGCAACGGCAAGAGCCTGAAGGATTTCACGATCCAGGCCTCCGTGCATGTCGAGGTCGACAACGACGTGAAGGCCGCGCTCGCCCGCCTGAAGCCCGAGGTGGCGCTCTATGTCGGCGGCATGGGTCACAGGACGAAGAACTTCCACAACGAGATCATGGTGCGCCGCGGCTTCGGCGACGCCGCCGCGCGCATCCAGGAGCTCTACCTCGCGGGCCGCAAGGACGAGGCCATCGCCGCCGTGCCCGACGACTGGGTCGACCTCAAGTCGCTGGTCGGCCCGGCCGCCCGCATCCGCGAGCGCTATCGCCTCTGGGAGGATTGCGGCGCCGACTCGCTCAGCGTGCGCTCGCGCCAGCCCGAGGCCATCGAGGTGATGGCGCAGGCAGCGCGGCTGAACTGAGCTTTCCGCGAGGGCTGTCCTCGGGCCCAGGCGAGGACCCGGAGGGAGGTTCAACGGAGAAAATCGCCGCCGGAATCTTGCGTCATTTGCGTCATTTGCGTCACTCCCCTTTGAAATCAATCACTTGCGAGTGGCGCAAAAATGGGGAGCCGGGTCTTCATTGCATCACTGGGGCGCTTTGCGTCGGCGTGGTTGCCGGGCACGACCGCCAGCGGGCTCACCGGCGTGCCGCAGGCGCCGAACCGATGGAAATGATTTTGATGCCGACCAGCCACGACCGCAGGCTTGCGCATGATCCATCCTCCCTGATGCTGCGCGTTCGCCGGTGACGCTTCGTCGCCGGCCAGTGTCAAGCTAGGCGGGATTGTCGCGATGTCAATACGGGTTGCGCGGCAAGAGCCCCAATCGGGTTCTAGTCGAATCGGTTCACCCTGACGATTGGCGCGGTCGGGATTCGCCCCGCCCCGCCGCGTTCGTCGCGTGGCTTCGGCGGCGGCGCCATGCCGGGCGGCTCGGCCTGACCCTGCACCCAGTCATGGTCTCCGGGCCCGGCCGCCAGGTTGTCGGCTATCAGCCTGGCGATCTGCGGCGCAGCGACGCTCGTCCCGCTCATGGCGACGACCGAGCCACTGCGCGACCCGGCTGCCAGCACGCCACGATGAACGCGCGAGTCTTCGCTCACCGCCATGGCGTCGGGCCAGCGCATCGGCGTGCGATCCTGAGGCTTGGGCAAGGCGGGAAGTGGATTCCCCGTCAGGTCGACGGTGCCGGCCGCCGAGTACTTCGCCGCGACCTTCTCCTTTCCCAGGTATCCGCCGATGACGATCGGTCGCGCGCGGGTCGCCATCGAGTTGAGCGTGTATTCGCGCCGGATCAGGCTGGTGCCGCTTTCGATCTCGTTGTCCCGGCCGGCGTGGTCGAACCGCTGGTATTGTCCGTCGTCGAGCCAGGACTGACGGCCACGCAGCGGATAGCCGTAGATCCAGTCGTCGCGGCGCACCCAGGCATGCACGAGCTGGTTCGGCGGCAGGTCGCCAGTGTAGACGAGCTCGATCTTCCAGATCCCGGCCGGGGCGAGGAGAGACAGTGGCGAGTTGGGGTCGGGATGCGCCGTGGGCTGAACCATGATGGTGAACACGGCCCGATTCGAAGCTGGCACGTCGAGCCAGGTCATCCTGGCGTACTCGTTTGCGCCGACCTTGAATGTCACGGGCGCGGTCGCGTGTTCCAGGATCTGGTTGGCCACCCCGGTGGGCGACGTGATCCTGACCTTCACCCGCTTCTTCGTGGGAATTGCCGCGGGCAGCCACACCTCGAGGAAGCTCGGTGTCCGGTCATCGGGCCGGATGTGCCAATCCAGACGCCTGGTCTCGCCGATGGCTGCGAAGCTCGTCTGGGCGTGACCGCGCGACAGGTAGCTGTTGCCCGCCGGCAGCACGACGCTGAGCGCGATCCCCGCGTCCTCGCAGATCGCCGCCACGTCGGTGATGAACGTGCCGAGCAGGTCGAGGCCCTCGTGCCACGCTGCCACCAAGCCATAGCTGACGTTGATCACGACGGGCAGGGTGTTCACGCCCCTGTCGGCGGCAATCTTCAGGGACATCAGCAGAATGTGGAGAATGCCGAGGATGACATCGAACGACAGCGACCAGGGCGCCGCGGCGGCAGTGTCCTTGGAGGGAAGCTGAACGCAAACGATGGGACGCGTGTCGTTGTCGTCGGCGGGGTCGTAGCCGCAGGCGAGGTCCATGACATGGGTGCCGTGCGCGACGCGCCAGGCGACCGACTTGTGCTCCGGAGCGACGAAGCTCACCAGGTTTGCGGCGCGGTAGAGATCGTCCTCGTCCCGACCCGACCCGAGAAACCCCTCGATCTGGAGCCTGGTCAGGTTGAGCGGTGGGTCCTGCCGCCAGAAATGCTCGACGCGGGTGGCCTTCCCCGGCCTCTGGAAACGTTCGTGCATCGCCGCGATGCCATCGTCGATGATTCCCATGACGACGGCCGGCGGGATGGCCGGGGCCTCGAATATCGTCCCGGAATCACCGCTCACCAGCCATTCCGGAATCGCCTCGGCGAGCGTCGTCAGGGCAGCCACCGCCGCCGTGCTCAACGGCAGCCCGAGCGAGGCACCCGCGATGGCGCGACGGGCCCGCGGCAGCGCCATCTCCCGGACGACCGCTTCCGACGCCAGCGCGGCCACCCACACCACGGCCTCGCCCTTCTCGGTGGCCTTGTTGCGCCGGCACAGGACCTTGAAGGCGCCGCGCCACTCTGCCTGCCGCGTTTTGTCGACGAGGAGCTTGCCGGAGAGGAACGCGGACGCCTTGCTGCTCCACAAGCGAAGGAGAATCGGCATGACCTCCTTCCCGCAGTCCTGTTGCCCGGGAACGAAGTAGTAGGGACGGCCCGGCCCGAGCGCCCAGCTCACATAGGGGTTGATGCGGTCCCAGCCGGTGCTGTTCTTTTCCGGCGCTTTCTTCTCAGCCATCGGTGGCCCCCGGGTTGCGTGTCACGGGATCGGTCGCTAGCTCCACTCGGCGACTGCCTCGCCCCACAGCCAGTTCAGCAGGTCGCTGTATTGCTGTGGCTGCCCCGCAGTTCCCGTGATGTATGGCTTTGCCGAGGTGCCGTTCATCGCGTCGACGATGACCTTCCAATAGAAGTCACCATCGTTCATCGTCCCTCCCGTGGTAGCGGGATACTTCCTGCCGTCGAACTCGAAGGCGTCGTAGGCAGGGGAGGTCGTGTCGCAGCGCTTCACGAAATAGAGCCCGAGCGTTATGCCCAGGACGGCGCCGGCGGCACTGTCTACCGGAAAGTGCACGCCTGCGACGGTACGGTTGGTCGCGACGCGAGCAGCCAGACGCGCGAGCTGCTCTCCCCAATCCGCGCTGTCCGTATTGTAGGGCTCGATGCCCGAGGCCTTCAGGATCTCCCACAGCACGACCGCCATCGTGAAGCTTTCGGTGGCATGTCCGCTGGGAAAGCTGCCGTGCGATGGTGTCAGGATGATCGGCTGAACCTGGGCCGAGAACTCATTCGGGCGCCGGCAGGCAAGTGTGTGCTTGAACCGCATTTCGGCGAAATTCGCCAATCGGAGCGCGGCGGCGAGAAGCTCCAGCGTGTATGGCGTGCGCGCCGGATGAAGAAATGCGATGGAGCTCAGGAACGCGAGCGCACCGCCCATTTGCGTCATGATCTCGGCCACCCGGTCGGGACGCAGGTCCGCGTACCTGTCCAGCAAGATGAGATAGTCGTGGAACTGGTCGTCGTCCGGCCGGATGATGGTAGCCAGGGGCTTGTAGGCGGCTGCCATCGTCGCGGCCGTGCTGTCGAAGCTCTCCAGGGTTGCTCCGTCGACCGTCGTGCTTGGCGTGAACCGAAGCTTCGAAAGCAGCTCGAAATCGAGCACGCTCGCCCGCACCCACGGCTCCCAGCGTTCCATGTTCGAAGTGACGTCGAACTGAAGATTGGTCGGCTGGGTGGTCGCCTTCCAGCTGCCGACGATCCCATCGCGCGTCCCGATCAGCGCCTGCGCCGCCGCCGCCGAGTTCGCGACGCCGAGGCCACCCAGGCCGCCGAGACCGCCGAGCCCTCCGAGACCGCCCAATCCGCCGAGGCCGCCCAGACCACCCAAGCCACCGAGGCCCCCCCAGCCCACCGAGACCACCGAGCCCGCCCAATCCGCCAAGATATGATCCACCAGCCATCGTCCACTCCTCCGTGGTTTCTCAGTTTCTCAGTATCTCAATTCTTCAATCCTTCACTCCGGTACGCCCGCCTTGCGCAGGATCTCCGCCGCCACCCGGCCGATCGGAAAGTCGGCGGCGGGCGACGCCTTGAGCCAGGCGCCGACCGTCAGCGAGGGCTGCAGCTTCAGCAGCTCCCGGGCCGACTGGCGCGCCGCGTCGCGCTGGCCGAGCCGCCATTGGGCGATCGTCAGGACGCGCCAGGTCGAGGTGTGCTTGCGATTGGCGCGCAGCGAGCGGCGGGCCAACTGGAGCGCCCGCTCGTCGTCGCCGTTGGCGAGACACGCCGTGGTCGCGAGCGAGTCGTAGAAGAAGCGGTGGGGGTCAAGCGGCGACAGCTCGAGCGCCCGCTCGGCATGATCGACCGCCTTCGGACCCTCGCTGCGAAAGGCGTGCAGCGTACCCTTGAGCAGCCAGGCGAGCGCATTGCTCGGATTGATCTCGAGGGCGCGTTCGTAGGAGTCCTCGGCGACGTCGAAGCGCTTCATCAGGTTGACCTGCGCAAAGCCGTTGATGGCGAGCGCCAGGGAATTGTCGGGGTCGAGGTCGAGAGCCCGCCTGGTGCACTCCGAAGCCATGTAGGTGTCGCGCCGATCGTCGGTCGACCAGCCCTGCTGGACCCGCAGCACGTGCCAGTAGCCGAGCCACGCGATGGGCAGCGGATGGCGCACGCCGCGATCGACCAGCGCCTGCAGCAGCCGGTGGGCCTCCTCGAAGTCGGGCAGCGAGAGGCGGTGCATCAGGCTGACGGCGCCCATGAGCAGGGTGTAGGACCGCAGCGTCGGCAGGGGCTGCGCCCGCGCCCGCTGCAGCTCGCGCATCGCCACGGCGGTGCTGACGCCCGTGAGGAGGCGCTCGACCAGCTCCTGCTCGCCGCTCACGATCGCCGAGACCTTGTCGCACAGGCCTTCGCTCCAGAGAACGCGCCCCGACCTCGCCTCGGCCAGCTCGACATCGAGCTTGAGGCGGGTGGCGTCGCTGCGGAAGGTGCCGGACAGCACGTAGTCGGCGCCGAGATGCGCCCCGATCTCTTCCGCAGATGTGTCGCGGCCGCTGAAGGCGGTCGTCGACAGGCGCGACACGACCTTCAGCTCGGAGGAGGCGTGCGACAGGCGGCGGATGAGCTCCTCCGCCAGGATCTCGCCGATCAGGCCATGGTCGTCTGCGCCGCCGCGCGAGGCGAAAGGAACCACGGCGATCGTCGGGGCGAGGTCGTCGAGCATCGTCGACGGCCCGACGACCGGCTGCGAGCCGGACGGCCCGATCCGGTAAGCCCGGATCGGCTGCGGCAGGTTGCGAACGAAGCAATCGCCCAGGTCCTCGAGGTCGGCGTCGAGCCCGGCCGTCAGGCCATCGCGCACGTGCTGGGAAACCACGATCTCGCCTGGCCCAGCCAGGCTCATGAGCCGTGCCGCGAGGTTGACGCCGCGGCCCAGCACGTCGTTGCCCCCGACGATGACATCGCTCACCTCGATGCCCATGCGCAGCATGATTTGGGAGCCAACCGGCCGTGAGGCGTTGGCCTGTGCCCTGGTTTGCTGGACGGCGAGTGCGGCGGAGACCGCCGATCTGACATCATCGAAGTCGATGAGCAGGCCGTCGCCGAGGCTCTTGATCAGCCGCCCGTTGTTCGGCAGAAGCGTGTCGCGTTGAACGAGCTCGACGAAATCGAGCCAGTGCGAGATGACGCCGACCTCGTCCTGGTCGATGAGACGCACGGACCCGACGATATCGACCAGAAGGATTGCACGCTTGGCCCAGGCCATATGATGGCGCGTGCCGAGTTCCGCCAGTTCCAGGTGTGACATGCCAGCCTCACCCCACGAGACGGAGACCAGCTTAGGCCTGCCTGCGTTAGCGTACCGTGATTTGGGTCACACGAGCCGCGGCGGGAGGAAGGGCATCTGCCTTCGAGTCGACGATGGGCGTTAGCGTTCCGTCATTTGGGTCGCCTCTGCCACGGCGGGATCGGGTTCCGTGTCGACAAAACCTGGCCAACGGCCGCAACGCGCGGATTTGTCGGACGGTCGCCCGGCCCATCGGTCACGTATCCGGGCGATTGGTCAATTTCGAGAGCTCGACGGCAGGCAACGGCAGTCAGGAACGCTTCAACGCCAACAAGCATTGGCGTTGCGAGCCGGGCTCCTTGCCCGTGGCCTCGATGCCGTTGCCGCGGTACTGCCCTGACAGCGTGCTCCGACCAGAGGCGCCAGTCTCTCCACCGACGAACGAGCGCGTAACGCTGACCGCACGGCCGTCCACCGAGATGCCGATCTCCAGGGTCATGCCCTGGTCGTCTTTCGGCGCAGGGGATAGCCAGCTCCCCGCGCCGTTCGCCAGCCGCACCTTCAGCTCGATGCTGAAAGGCCGCTGGCCCTGGATGCCGTTCGCATGGGAGCCAGCTTCACAGCTGTAGGTACCCTGCCACGATCCATCGGCCGACGTCGCTGGCACGGCGGCACCGGTCGAAGAGGCGGATTGCCTCGGCACCAGGACCGCGACGGCACCCGGCTTGCTCTCATCCTCGGCCTTTTTCTGCTCATCCGTCTGCGCGAGCGCCGCCGGTCGGTGCCCAGCCGGCGGCTCCGCGCCAGGCTTGCGGAGCGCATCCTCCTCGGCGCGGCGCAGGCCTGCCGCCTCGTCCTCGGCCTTGCGCTGGGCGGCTTCCTCGGCGGCGCGGCGCAGGGCGGCGTCGGCCTGCTCGCGCTGGCCCGCCTCGGCCTGGCGACGAGCGAGGTCGGCCTTCAGCCTGGCCAGATCCTCCTCGGCCTTCAGGCGCGCCGCGCGCGCCTGCTCGAGCTCGGCCACGGCCTCGGCCTGGCGCCTGGCCTCGGCTTCGACATCCACCTTGTTGCGTGCCGCGGTCTCGC
>JALHMO010000117.1 GCA_022844015.1 Reyranella sp.
TCGGCAGCACCTACGGCCTGTTGGCAGCGCTGCTGCCGCGCGACACGGCGCGCGACATCTTCGGGCCGCCCGACGCGGTGGCGGCCGGCGCCTTGCGGCCCACCGGCACGGCGCGCGTGGTCGAGGGCGGCTACCGCGTCGACGGCCGCTGGGCCTTCGCCAGCGGCATCCCGCACGCCACGTGCTGGAACGCCGGCTGCCTCGTGATGGAGGGCGCCGCGCAGCGCACCACCGCCGCCGGCGCGCCCGAGATCCGGATGGTCTTCTTCCCGCCGCAGGACGGCGAGCTGATCGACACCTGGGATGTCGGCGGCCTGCGCGGCACCGGCAGCCACGACTACGCCGTGCGCGACCTGTTCGTGCCGGCGGCGCGCAGCGCCACACTGGACGACAGGCCTTGGGCCGCCGGCGCGCTCTATCGCGTGCCCATCCAGGCCCTGCTCGACACGTCGATGGCGGCGGTCGGGCTCGGCATCGGCCGGGCGGCGATCGACGCCTTCGTCGAGCTGGCGGCGGCCAAGACCGCGTCGGCCGGCTCGGCCACGCCGCTGGCCGAGCGCGCGATGGCGCAAGTCGCCGTGGCGCGCGCCGAGGCGGCGCTGCTGTCGGCGCGCAGCTTTCTCTTCGACACCGCCGGCGGCATCTGGGACGACGTCCTGACCGGCCGCACGCCCGATGCCCGCCAGCTGGCGATCGCGCGACTGGCGCGCATCAACGCCATCGCCGCCGCCAGCCTGGCGGTCGACCTAGTGTACGAGGCCGGCGGCGGCAGCTCGATCTACGCCACCAGCCCTCTCGAACGCTGCCTGCGCAACATCCGCACCGCAAGCCAGCACGTGTCGATGGCGACGGCCAACTACGAGATCATCGGCCGCGTGCTGCTCGGCCTGCCGCCGGATCGGCCGGCGCATCGCCTGTAATCGAGGCCTGGGCAAGCCGGCCACGTCGTGCCAGGCCGCCGTCGGTGCAGGCAACGGTGCGGCATGAACGGCGACAGCGCCGCGCGGGCCGCATCGAGCCTCCCGACTCGTCACATTCGCTGCCCACGTCGTCTGCGCCCATGCCGTCTCGACGAGCTGCGTGTCGCCGTTGACGTCGCTCTGGAAGCTTTGGCGCCGCGTCCGGTCCTGCGAGTCGAGAGCAACGTTCGGATCACGGCGCGCTGCGCTTCCGGATTGCGGTTCAGCGACGCGGCGGCGATTGCGCAAGGGGGCAGGCGGAAGGCAGACTTCGCGCGTTCCTGCGCAACCCCCCGCAACTGGACCCGGCCCCGTGACCCTCGACTACGTGACTATCGAGAAGCGCGACGGCGTCGCCATCGTGCGCTTCGACCGCAAGCAGAACCTCAACGCCTTCAACGAGAAGCTCGTGCGCGAGCTGACCGAGGCGGCGCGTAGCTTGCACGACGACCTCGAGACCCACGCCGTCGTGCTGGCCGGCGCGGCGAACGGATTCTCGGCCGGCTTCGACCTGAAGGCGACCGACAGCTGGACGACCGAGACTGACGACCTCAGGCGGCGGCAGCGCGCCTATGGCGGGGTTCGCCTGTGCAAGGCGTGGGAGGAAATGCCACAGGTCACCATCGCGGCGATGGAACGGTTGGCGGTAGGCGCCGGCGTGGCGATCGCGCTGGCCTGCGACTGGCGCGTGATGGGCCGTTCGGCCTATCTCTACGTGCCCGAGGTCAGGATCGGGCTCAACCTGCAATGGGGAGCGCTACCGCGCCTGATCACGCTGGTCGGCCCGGCGCGCGCCAAGCGCATCTGCCTGATGTGCGAGAAGATGCCGGTGGCCCAAGCGCTCGACTGGGGATTGGTCGACGAAGTGGCCGACGACGGCGGCACGGTCGACCGCGCCCTGGAGATGGCCGCGACCGTGCTCGCCATGCCGCCGGCCACGGTGCGCCTGGTGAAGGAGGCGGTGAACGCCACGGCGGGCGCGCTGCACGCCGCCACCTCGTTCGCCGACGCCGACCAGAGCCAGCTCACGGCGACGTTCGGACAGGCGGCGGCGGCGCGCACGTCGTTCCGCGAAAAGAGGCAGAGAAGAGAGAAGCAGGGATAGGGATAGACCGCGTCGAGACGCTGGCGAGGCTCGACCCCATGATCGAGCCGGGCGACGCGGTCGCGCCGTCCGACGATTCAGCGCCCGAACGACAGCCATTCGGGGCGCAGCAGCAGGAGGGTGCCGACAGCAGTCAGCACCACCCCACCGATCAGGCTGGAGACGCGGACATAGCCCTGCCCAGGCCGGTCAGCGATCTCCTTGATCGGCCGGGCTTCATCGGGGCGCACCCTGCGCCATCCGACCGGCTACCCGGATCTCGGCACCCATGTCGTGCTCCCCGCCAGGACCGACGCCATCGGGTTGGCGACGCGCGGCGGCGTCCTTGAGGCAGGTCAAGGGACGCGCCGCGAGTCCGGCGATCATTCAGCCCATGGTGCCACGATGATTTGCAGCGCCCAGATCAGCCTCTATCCCCTGCGCCAGGCGCATCTCGGCCCGGCGATCGAGAGCGTGCGCGCGACGCTCGCGGCGCACGGCCTGCGGGCCGAGGTCGGCCCGATGAGCACGGTGGTCGTGGGCGACGCCGGGACCGTCTTCGCGGCGCTGGCCGATGCCTTCGACAAGGCGGCACAGGCCGGCCAGGTCGTGATGACGTTCACCGTCTCCAACGCCTGCCCAGTCGAACGCAGGCCCGGTCGAACGCCGGCCAGAGGATCGCAGGCGTGAGTGACCGTGCGCCGCCTGTCGCGCCAGCGGGCCAGTTCGGGCCGGACGTCTACGCGACGTGGCGGGCATCGTCGCTGGGCGAGATCGTCGAGGCGCTCGAGCACCGGCTGCTGCTGCGCCTTGCCGGCGACCTGCAGGGCCGCGCCGCGCTCGACGTGGGATGCGGCGACGGAACGCTGGCGCGCGCGTTGGCGGGCGCCGGCGGCGCCGCCTTGGTTTCCGGTTGCGACATCGATCCGCGCATGATCGCCCGCGCCGCCGGGCGGACCGCGCAGCCGGGCGCGACCGTCCGCTACATCGTCGCGGATGCGACGCACCTGCCCTTCGCCGACGCGAGCTTCGACGTGGTGACGGTCGTCACCGTGCTGGCCTTCGTCGCCAACGCCGAAGGCGCGGTCCGCGAGATGGCCCGCGTCCTCAGGCCCGGCGGCCGGCTCGTCATCGGCGAACTCGGGAGATGGAACCTGTGGGCGGCGCGGCGGCGAGTGCGCGGCTGGCTGGGCGCCAGCATCTGGCGCACCGCGACCTTCCGGACGGCGGCCGGGCTGCACCGGCTCGCGCGGGCGGCGCAACTCGACGTCGAGCAGGTGGCGGGCGCCATCTTCTTCCCGCCCTGGCTGCCGCTCGCCCGGCGGCTCGCGTCCTATGACGCCGCACTCGGCGACCGGACCACGCTGGGCGCCGCCTTCGTGGCCATGCAATGCCGCAAGGCGTGACGCTTCGCGCGCTTGGACCGGCTCACAGCGCGGCGAAGACCTTGGCGCCCAGCCGGCCGATCTCCTCATCAGGGCGACGATCAATGCGCGAGCAGTACGGGTAGACGCAAGTCGGCGAGTATGCCCTTCGTTGCGCCCCCAAGTATGAAGTCGCGGATGCGGGAATGGCCGAAGCCTCCCATTGCCAGAACCCGCGCGCCCTCCGACAGGGCGGTGTCCTGCAACGCCTTGGCTATGGTCCTTTCACCAAGAGTGATCTCGAGAGGCGTGGCGTTGAACCCGCGCTTCGCCAGCGAAGCTGCGAGGACTCCGGCGAGGTCTGGCGCGCCCAGCGGCTTTTCATCTTGCACCGTCAACACCGAGAGGCGACCGCCTTCGGCCAGAAGCGGCAAGGCATCGCCAAGAGCGCGGGCGGCGACCCGGCTCGCATCCCAGGCGATGGCGATGTGGTCGAGAGGAGCGGGACTGGCCGATGGCGGCACCAGGATGGCCGGGCGACCAGACCCGAAGACGACGGCCTGCGCCATTTCCTGCGCTGCGACAGTCTCCCCGGACCACGGAAGCACCGAGAGGTCGTAGTACCGTGCCTCGGCAGCGGCCGCGTCCAGCGCGGCGCCCAGCACCACCTCTCGGGCCGTGCTGTCCACGTCGAGGCGCGAACCCGCCACCTCGTGCACGAGTTCCTTCAGCCGATGGCCTTCGGCCTTGCTCTTCTCCTCGGCGGCGCGGACGAGGCCCGGGACGTCGAGAAGCAAGCCGCTCAACGCGGAGGAGACTTGCGGAATGCCGACAGAGAATGTCGTGACATGAAGCCTGCATTCGAGCGAGGCCGCGAAAGCGGTGGCCGCCTGGATCGACCCGTTTGCGACCGCTTCGGGATAGGTGGCCAAGGGCATGTAGGCTATGCGAGTGCGCGGCATATCAGCTTCTCCAATCGGCCCAAGGGGAACGGGCCCCGGCAACTCCAGTCTGGCAAAGGACAGATCGATCAGGCTTGACCCAAGTCAAGTCTGTGCAACTAAACCTCGCTATCCTTGATCAAACGTAACGACGGGGAACGTGGCGTGCCGCATGACCGGTATCAGACCGTGCAGGAACTCGCCGACCGGCTCGAAGTCGCCGAGGCGACCGTGCGGCAGTGGATCAAGAGTGGAGAGCTTCGCGCCATCGACATCGGCAGGGGCTGGCGAATCGCAGACGCCGACCTGGAGCGCTTCCTGAAAGCCCGCGAGACGGCGCCGCGTAAGCAGCACGATACGATAGCCAATGTCGGAGCGCAGCGAGGATCATGATCGTCGGCGGGTGCACTGCTTCATGACATCAGCGTTGACGGATCCCCATGCCCGTACGGGCGATGCCTGCCTTCTCGCCCTGAATGCCGGCGTCACGGGACTGACCGGAGCCGAGGCGGCGCGACGTCTGGTCGAGCACGGGCCGAACCGCCTGCCCGCGGCGCGAGGGCACGGGACTCTCCTGCGGTTCCTCCTGCAATTCCACAACGTGTTGATCTATGTGCTCCTGTGCGCCGCCGTGGTGACGGCTACGCTGCAGCACTGGGTCGATACCGGGGTGATCCTGGCGGTCGTGCTGGCCAATGCGGTGATCGGCTTCATCCAGGAGGGCAAGGCCGAGGCGGCGATGGCGGCGATCCGCCAGATGCTCGCGCCGCGCGCCGCGGTTCTGCGCGACGGGCGGCGGTTGACGGTAAACGGCGAAGAGATCGTGCCGGGCGACATCGTGCTGCTCGAGGCGGGGGACAAGGTGCCGGCCGACCTTCGGGTGATCGAGGCACGGGGGCTTGCCGCGCAGGAGGCGATCCTGACCGGCGAATCGGTGCCGGTGGAGAAGGACGTGGTTCCGGTTGCCGCCGACGCGGCCATCGGCGACCGGCGCTCGATGCTGTGGTCGGGCACGCTGGTCACGCAAGGCACCGCGCGCGGGCTGGCCGTGGCGACCGGCCCGGGAACCGAGATCGGCCGCATCGGCGGGCTTCTGGCCGGGGTGGAGCAGTTGACCACGGCGCTCGTCGCGCAGATGGACCATTTCGCGCGCTGGCTTTCGTTCCTGATCCTGCTCGCGGCCGCTCTCTTGCTCGTCTACGGCTACTTCGTCGGGCATCACGACTTCGGCGAGATGTTCATGGCCGTGGTGGGCGTCGCCGTCGCGGCGATCCCCGAGGGCCTGCCGGCGGTGATGACGATCACGTTGGCCATCGGCGTGCAGGCGATGGCCCGCCGCCATGCCATCGTCCGCCGTCTGCCTGCGATCGAGGCGATCGGCTCGGTCTCGGTGATTTGCACCGACAAGACCGGGACGCTGACGCGCAACGAGATGGTGGTGGCGACCGTTGAGACGCCGGACGGCAGCTTCACCGTGGCAGGCGAGGGCTATGCGCCGCTGGGTTCCATCACGCCTGCGGGGGACCTGTCGCGCCTCGCGAGGGCGGCGGCGCTCTGCAACGAAGCGGCGCTGCATGATCGGGCCGGCCAGTGGACCGTGGAAGGCGACCCGATGGAAGGCGCGCTGCTCGCCTTTGCGGGCAAGGTCGGATGCAGCCAGGCGGCGCGCCGGCTGGATGCCATCCCCTTCGACAGCCGCCACCGTTTCATGGCGGTGCTTACCGAAGGCCGAGGCGGCCGTACGACCCATGTGAAGGGCGCGCCCGAACGGGTGCTGCGCATGTGCGGCGGGGTGGACTACGCGCATTGGCACGACCGTGCCGAGATGCTGGCGCGGCGCGGCCTGCGGGTGCTGGCGCTGGCCGAACGGGCCGAGACGGGCGACCGCCTCGACGCCGCCGCGCTGGTGGACGGGCTGACCTTTCTCGGCCTCGTCGGTCTGATCGACCCGCCACGCCCCGAGGCGATCGCGGCAATCGCGGAATGCCACGGCGCGGGCATCCGGGTGAAGATGATCACCGGCGATCATGCGGGTACGGCTGCCGCGATTGCCGCGCAGATCGGGCTGGCAAACCCTCATCGTGTGCTGACAGGCCACGATCTCGACAAGCTGGACGATGCGCAGTTGGCGCTGGAGGCATCTGCGGTCGATGTCTTCGCCCGCACCAGCCCCGAGCACAAGCTGCGCCTCGTGACCGCGCTGCAGGCGAAAGGCCTGTCGGTCGCCATGACCGGCGACGGGGTCAACGACGCGCCGGCGCTGAAGCGCGCCGACGCAGGGATCGCCATGGGCCTGAAGGGCTCGGAAGCTGCCAAGGAAGCGGCCGATCTGGTGCTGGCCGACGACAACTTCGCCAGCATCGCCGCCGCCGTGCGCGAGGGGCGCACGGTCTGGGACAACCTCAGGAAGGTGATCGGCTGGACACTGCCCACCAACGCAGGTGAGTCGATGGTGGTGGTGCTGGCGCTGCTCGTGGGTCTCGCCCTGCCGGTGACGGCAGTGCAAATCCTTTGGGTCAACCTGATCACGGCGATCACCCTGGGGCTCGCGCTCGCCTTCGAGCCGACAGAGACCGGCACCATGGCCCGCCCTCCGCGCCGGCGCGATGCGCCGGTCCTGTCCGGAGCGCTCGTCTGGCATGTGGTGCTGGTGGCCGCGCTGTTCCTGGCCGGCGTCTTCGGCATCTTCACCTATGCCCTGGACAAAGGTCACTCGCTGCCGCTCGCCCGGACCATGGCGATGAATACGCTGGTGGTGCTGGAGATCTTCCACCTGTTCTTCGTCCGAAATATGCACGGCACGTCGTTGACCTGGGACGCGGTGAAGGGCACGCGCGTGATCTGGACCGTGGTCATCGCCATCACAGCCGCGCAGCTTGCAGTCACTTATCTGCCGCCTTTTCAGGCGATCCTCGGCACCGAGCCAGTGCCTTTGGCAGACGGCTTCCTGATCGTCGGCATCGGCGCCGCCTTCTTCGCGCTCGTCGAGATCGAGAAGCAGATCAGGCTGGGATTGAAGGCATGACCCGTGTCGAGCGGCTCCCGCTCGCACCCCTCCGCACGCACCAGGATCAAAGTCGCCGTCGACGGGCGCAACACACCACGCAGGATCGCGAGCCGTCGAGGGGACCCGCTCGGGTCGAAGCGAGCCCTCCCCGGCCTCGCTCTCCAGCACGAGAGTCTGGCCGCAAGCGGGCTTCCAGACCCGCCGGCAGGACGTTGACATTGCCGGCGTGCCGAGGCGTCATCCGGGAGAATGTCACCGGGGAAGGTCGGAAGCACGCCGGGGATGACGCGTTCTCTCCTGCCCATCGTCTGGTTCGCCTGGGGGCTGGCCTATCCGCTGATGAGCTGGTCGCTCGAGGCCGTCGACCCGCTTTCCAGCCGGCTGATCATCATGCCGATCTCGGGGGCGATCCTCCTCGCGCTCGGCGTGCTGGGCGGCGCAGCGGCGCTGCCCGACCGGCGGCTGTGGGGCCAGCTCGCGCTCAGCGGCCTGTTCAACATGGGCCTGTTCCAGATCTTCCTGATCGCGGGCGTCGCGACGCTCGGGCCGAGCCGCACGCCGATCATCGTCTACACCATGCCGACCTGGTCGGCGCTGCTGGCGGTGTTCGTCCTCGGCGAACGCATCACGCTGCGCATCGCGCTCTCGCTGGCGCTGAGCCTGGGCGCCGTCGGCCTCGTCATCAGCCAGGAAGCCGCGGCCCGCAGCGCGCCCGTGGGAACCTTGCTCACCCTGCTGGCGGCGATCTCCTTCGGCATCGGCACCGTGCTCACCAAGCGGATGGCGGTCGCGGGCGACGTCACGATCAACGCCGCCTGGCAGATCCTGCTCGGCTCGGTGCCGGTGCTGGCGGTCTGGCTGGTGTTCGCGCGCGACGCCTACTTCCATCCCGAGCAGGTGCGCGGTCTCGTCGCCCTCGCCTGGCTGATCCTGGTGTCGAACGTGCTGGCCTATGCCTGCTGGTTCCGCATCATCCGCGCCCTGCCGGCAGCGGTGGCCAGCCTGACCACGCTGGTGGTGCCCTGCGTCGGCTTCGGCAGCAGCGCCCTGCTGACGGCGGCGCCGATCTCGTGGCTCGATTTCGTGGCGCTCGGGTTGATCATTGCCGCGGTCACGCTGGCGCTGGCGCGCCGCGATTCCCCCCAAAGGCCGGACAAGGCGAAAGCCGGCTGAGGACTCTCCGGGCGAGTCGGCCTCGTCGCAATTGGTTGTCAGGTTGCCGTAGAAACTCGGGAGTGCTCCAGGCTGTTCTCTCAGCCGTAATCGACGACCGAACCAATTTCATTCGCAATGCGCTCGCCCTTGCCGCCTTCGAATATCGTCGTGTGTTTGCCGGCTACGGGCTTCACCCTGAGCTGGAGGCTTCGCTGGTGCCAACCCAGGCCTTCGGGCGCGCCCGGGCGTTCATCCTGCGAGCGGAACAGGAGTGTCGGCACGTCCAGCGGCGCGGGCGCGAGACGGCTGAACCAGCGCCGATGACAGTCGTCGAACAACGCTTCGGATGTCCTGAGAAAGAAGATGAAGCCGATGGCGGCCGGCAGGCGAGCACGGAGGAAGAGCGCCAGTCTCACGAGAGGTCGGCCAAGGGATGTTCGCAGGAACCGGCTCGCCGCGAGCATCTCGACCAGCCGGCGTTGACGGTAAGCCGCCGGACGGCGAATGAACGCGTGAAGGCGTCGGGGCCACGGGCGCCTTTCCGCGGGCGGCAAGGCGTAGGACAAGCCCGTCACATCCGTGTCGAGAATGATCAGGTTCGACACGTGGCGACCTCTGGCCACCAGCTGACGTGCCGCTTCGAACGCGACGTCGCCGCCGGCCGAATAGCCGGCCAAGGCAAGCGGCCCCGCCGGCTTCTGGGCATCGATCTGCCGCACCGCGTGCCCGGCAATTTCCTCGAATGACATCTGCGTGCGCAACAGGGCGTGCAGGTCGGGATAATGAACCTGCCGTACCGGCATGCGCGCGGCGCAAGTTGCCCGGAACGCCATGAAGTGCCCGTCGCCTCCATTGGCCGGCGGGAACAGGAAAATCGCCCGCGCATCGGCTGGCAGCGCCGCCGCGCCGTCGCCGAGACACTCATCGAGCTCGACGGCAAAATCGAACGGGCTCAGCCCTCCGTGGAAGCGTTCAATGGGCAACGGCCTCTTCGCCAGACGTTCGAGCTCGAAGAGCAGCTGCAAGAGCTGCAGCGAATCGCCGCCGTCCGCCTCGAATGAAAGGCGCTCCTGGGGCGGCGGCCGGCCCAGCGCCGTGCGCCACGCGTTGTCCACCATCGCCAGAGCAGGCCGGCTCGCGGCGCCAGCGCGCGCTTTGCTTGCCCCATGCTCGACCTCCTCGGCGGCTGCCGCCGCCCGTGCCAGCAGGGCCGTCTCGTCGATCTTCTGGCCCGGAAGCACGGGGAGGGCGTCGAGCACCAGCAGCCGGCGCGGACGCATGTGGCCGGGCAGCGTCGCTTCGAGATGGCGGCGCACGCCGTGGAGCAGATGGGCATCGCCGCTCTGCCGCGGCACGACAAATCCCAGCAGCAGCGGTTCGCCCTCGGCGTGGCGCGCCACAACCGCGCCGTCGATCACCCCCGGCGCCTGCCGCAGCGCGGTCTCGATCTCGGCCAGCTCCACGCGGTTGCCCAGTATCTTGACCTGCCGGTCGCGCCGCCCGAGGACGAGGTACAGGCCGTCGGCGCACCGTCGGACGAGATCGCCCGTCCGATAGATCCTGAGCCCCGGCGGCCCGGCTTCCTGCTTCATCGAACCGGGCACGACCTCGCCGTCGCGCCAAAGCCCGAGCGACGTGAAGCGGCTGCGAATGACCAGCTCGCCCGTGTCGCCGTCGGCGACGGGCCGGTCGAGCTCATCGATCACCGCGACCTCGAGACCGGGCAGCGGATAGCCCGCGGGCACGCGTGCTTCCGCAGGCGGCGGCGAAGCGACGAACCATTGCAGCAGGGCGGGCGCCTCGGTCGCCCCGTAGACCGACAGCATGCTGCAGTCCGCCGGCAGGACGCTGCGCAAGGCGTCGTAATCCACACGCAGCAACGTGTCGCCGGAGGACTGAATGCAGCGCAGGCTCGCCAGCATGTCCCTGGCGCCGGCAAGACGACTGACGCTGCGCCACACGGCAGGGGTGGAGAACATCATGCTGATGCGCATTTCGGCTATGAAGCGTACGACCTGCCCGAGGCCCAGTCGCTGCAGGTCGAGCTTGACCAACGACGCGCCTGACAGCATCACCTCGAAAATCTGCTGCAGGCCGCCGATCGTGCCCGGCGACGCCAGCGACAGGACCTTGTCGTCGGCATGCAGGTGGACGCTGTTCACCAGCTCGGCCGCGCGATGCAGCACCGCGCGCTGGCTGAGCACGATGCCCTTGGGCTGGCCGGTGCTGCCGGACGTGTAGACAATGAAGCTCGCCGCGTCCGGTGGGGACGGCTTGGCCGGCATGCTTTCCGGAACGCGACCGGCCAGCGCCTCGTCCAGCGCAAGAGCTCGAACGCCGGCCGGCAGCAGGTATCCGGCGGCGATGTCGGCGGCATTCATCACGACGCCCGCCAGACCTGCCGCGCGCACGATCGCGGCGACGCGCTCCTGCGGATAATGGCGGTCGATCAGCACCGCCGGCCGTGCCGCGCCCAGGCAGGCGAGCACGGCGATGGGATAAGACGCCTGGTTGGGCAGCAGAATGCCGACGGGGCCGTCGCACGCGACCGACCCGTCGATGATGGCGGCCAGCCGCCGCGCCCCGGCCCAGATCTCGGCAAAGCTCAACGTCGTTTCGACGTCCTGGCAGGCAATGCGGTTCGGATGGCGTAGCGCGACCTCGCCGAAGAGGTCGATCGCCGGTCGCTCGACCGAGGCCGGTTCGAAGCGGCGAAAGGCAATTTGCGTCGGCCCGTTACGGTCCAGCGCGGGCGGCCGCTCCAATCGCCACTGCAAATCTTCTGCAGGTGCCCCCGTTCGCACCTGCCCGTCCGTCCCCCACATTTTTCCACTCTATACTTGGGGCAATCTTGCGGCTAGACGCAGGGCGTGGGGCTCTTGGCGAGAGATCATGTGAGCGGCTGGGCGGCACCGCGCCGGTGCCCTGAATCACGGCGCCTGGTCCTGCAGATCAGGATCGTCACGCAGGGCCGCCGCCACGCCGTTTCCTCGGGCAGGAAGGCCTGAGCGTGACCGCGCCGGATCTCAGCCGCCTCTTCTCGCCGCGGTCGATCGCCGTGCTGGGCGCCTCGGCCAGCCTCGACAAGCTCGGCGGTCAGGTCTTCGCCCGTCTGGCGGCGTCATTCGAAGGCCCTCTCCTGGCGGTCAACCCGATCGAGAACGCCATCGCGGGTCGGCCGGTCGCAAGGGCGCTTGCCGACCTGCCGCAGCCCGTCGATCTCCTGGTCGCGCTGCTGCCCGGCGCTCCGCTCGTCGACGCGATCGAGCGTTGCCCGCCGGGCAAGGCGGCCTTCCTGCTCGCCATTCCGTCGGGCTTCGGCGAGACGGGCGACGATGGCGTCGAGCTGCAGCGTCGGCTGAAGGCCGCTGCACGGGCCGCCGGCATGCGCGTGATCGGGCCCAACTGCGTCGGCATCCTCAACGCAACGACGGGCCTCAATGCATCGATCATTCCGTTGATGCCATCAGGCGGCGGCGGCGGCCGCGGCCTCGGTATCGCCACGCAAAGCGGCGGCTTCGGCATGGCGACGGCCATGTATGCTGCCGACTGCGGCCTGGAGATCTCCTGCTTCTGCGACGTCGGCAACACGCTCGACGTGTCGCTGGCCGACTGCCTGCACCATCTCGCCAACGATCCCGCAACCGCCGTCATCGGCCTCTACGTCGAATCGGTGCGCGAGCCCGAGGCGTTCGAGCGAATGCTGGCCTTTGCGGCGCAGCGCAAGCCTGTCCTCGTGTGCCCGCTGGCACGCTCGGCGTCCGGGCAGGCCGCATCGTTCGCTCATGTCGGTATCGAGGCCGATGGCGCCGCGCTGTTGCGCACGCTCGCCAACCATGCGCTGCGCGTCGACTCGGGCCTGGATCTGCTTCATGCCGCCAAGGCGCTGCTCTGGCAGGGCCAGCACCGCCGTCGGGGAAAGCGGCTCGCCATCGTCACCGGCACCGGCGGAATAGGCACCGAGCTGGCCGACCTGGCAAGCGAGCAGGGCCTGCTCGTCGAGCGCTTCTCGGCCACGCTTGCCAAAGCCATCGCGCGCCATCTGCCGACGTATGCCGCGTCTGGCAATCCGGTCGACCTGACGCCGGTATGGCGCGACTATCCCCGCCTCTATCCCCTGGTGCTGCGGGAAATTTCCCGATCGGGAGAGGTCGATCTCGTTGCCGTAGCGATCAGCGACGTTCCGACAACCTCGCCCGACCTCGCACGAAGCCTGGCCGACACGGCGCCCGGGCTCGACCTGCCGGTCGCGGTCTACTGGGCCTCGCGCGATGCCGACATTGCCAACATGGAACCGCTGCAGGCGGCGCGCGTGCCGGCCTATCGCGCGACGCGCGACGTCGTGCTGGCCCTGGCCAAGCTCGCAGGTGCGTGCTGAGGCGAGGCCCGGTGCTGCTCGCTGCGCATCGTGCACGCCAGGATCGGCGTTTCCCGAGAGGCGGCTCGGTTCGATGCGAAGCGATCGGGCGCTAGGTCGCCCGGAGCGAAGGCGGCTCGAACAGCGGGGCCGGATTCCCGCTACGCCACAAGAAGACGGCACTGGAGCGGCCACGTCCCTGGAAATAGACGACGCGACCGATCTCTCGCCAGCCCAGCGCCAGCAGGGCTTTGTGCGCGTCGGGCCGGTCGAGCTGGCCCAGGGTGTAGGCGTGTCGCGCACCCGCGGCGCGAGCGTCGTCCAGCATGCGCCCAAGCACCAGCGCATGCACGCCCTTGCCGCGAAAGGGCGGCGGCGTGAACGCGTCGGTCGTATAGACCCCACCTGGACGCAGCCGAAGCGGCAAGCCCGGCAGTGCATCGCCCCATTGGAAGCAGGTCCAGTTCACGTGCGCGAGCACGCCGTCCACGAATGCCAGAAAGCACCTTTCCCCACGCCGCAGGCGGTCGAGGTAGAGGTCGCGGCTGCCGAGCCACAACCAGCTGTCGCCAGCGTAGAGCTCGCAGATCGTGTCGACATCGTCCTCCGTCGCGAGCCGGATCGACGCACCGAGCGTGTTGGGCACCGAGGGTGCCGGGTCCGTGAGCGAGCGCTCGAACAGCAGGGCGCAGCACAGGTCGCCAATCGGCGCAGCACCTTTTCGCGCGAGTTGCCAGAGCCTACCGCGGGCGGTCATCAGGCCATGCCGGCCAACGCTTGCCGCACCCCATTCCGCAGGACGGCGAACATTGCCGAATGCACCGGAGCCCGGCAGCAGGCGCGATCGTGCTGCCGCCCTTGGCAGCGTGGGCTGAATGTTGTGCAGCCTGGTCGGCGGCGTCGGCAGGCATAAACCCTCGGCTTGTTGTCTGGCCCCAGCCAAACGTTAGCCCACCGACCAGGGAGCAGGAAGCGTCGCCCATCGCTTCGCCGCAGGCCTTGCGCTCGATTCGTCCATGGGACTCTGCTGCGGTGGGAGAGACTGTCGTCTCAGGGGGACCCGGCGGCCAGGTGCCCGGGTTCGCAAGCGTGGTCGATGCTGTACGCTGGGTGATCGAGCTTGAGGCTGCCATGGCGGAGAGGGCTGCGGACGTCCCCGAGGATCGCCGTATCGCCGCGGTCACGCTGGCGCTCGTCAGGAGGTGAGCATGAACATCGCGCAATTGCTCCTCGCCGCCGCGCGTGCGAACGGGGAACGTCCGGCGCTGTGCCTCGGGCCCGCGGTGGTGGCGACCTACGCCGATCTCGCCTCGCGCGCCGCCGGCCTCGCAAGCGCGCTGCGCGGGCGATTCGGCCTGCAGGCGGGCGACCGCGTCGGCGTCGCGATGACGAACACGCCCGCCTATCTCGAGGTGCTGTTCGGGATCTGGTGGGGCGGGCTCGTCGCCGTGCCGATCAACGCCCGGCTCCATGCCCGCGAGGTCGCCTACATCCTCGCCAGCGCCGGCGCCAGGGTCTGCTTCACCAACGAGGAGATCGAGAGCGTCGTCGGCTCGATCGCGCCCGGGCGCGATCTCGAGGTCGTGTCGGTCGACAGCCCGGACCATGCACGGCTCGTGGCCAGCGACGGGCTCGCCCTGCAACCCGTCGCGCCCGGGTCAGCCGGCTGGCTCTTCTACACCAGCGGCACGACCGGCCGGCCCAAGGGCGCCACGCTGACGCATCGCAACCTGATGGCGATGCTGCTCGGCTACCTGGCCGACATCACCCAGGTCACCCCCCGGTCGACGATCCTTCACGCGGCACCGCTGTCGCACGGCACCGGCCTGATGGCCCTGCCCTATGTCGCGAAGGCCGCCGCGAACGTCGTCCTCGAGAGCCGCAGCCTCGATCACGACGAGGTGCTGGACCTGCTGGGACGCTACCGCGGCGTCACCATGTATCACACGCCGACCATGCTGAAGCGCCTGGTGAACCATCCGGCGCTCGCCACGGCCCGGCTCGAGAACCTCGACACGGTGTTCTACGGCGGCAGCCCGATGTATCTCGCCGATCTCCACCAGGCGATCGAGCGGCTGGGGCCTCGCCTGGCGCAGATGTGGGCGCAGGCGGAGACGCCGAACACCGGCACGGTGCTCGACAAGCACCATCATGCCGACACGACTCATCCGCGCTATCTCGAACGACTCTCGTCCGCCGGCGTTGCCCGCACCGGCATCGAGCTGCGCATCGGCGACGCGAACGACGACGAGGTGGCCCCGGGCGAGCTGGGCGAGATCCTGGTGCGCGGCGACACCGTCATGGCGGGCTACTGGGATGCGCCGGAAGCGACGGCGGAGACGCTGCGCAACGGCTGGCTGCATACCGGTGATCTCGGGTCGATGGACGAGGACGGCTTCCTGACGATCAAGGATCGCGCCAAGGACATGATCATCAGCGGCGGCTTCAACATCTATCCGCGCGAGATCGAGGAGGTCCTGCAGCAGCATCCCGCGGTGCTCGAGGTGTCCGTGCTCGGCCGGCCGCACCACGACCTGGTCGAGGAGGTCGTCGCCTGCATCGTCGCCCGGCCCGGGATGACCGTGACCGACGCCGAGCTCGATGCGCTCTGCCTCGACAACATCGCGCGCTTCAAGCGACCGCGCGCCTACTGCCATCTCGCCGAGCTGCCGAAGAGCTACTACGGCAAGATCCTGAAGCGCGAGCTGCGCGAGACCATCGGTGCGGAACAGCAATCGGCGCTCGCGGAACGCCGGCAGTGACGGCGGGGAGACGGAGGGTCTTTTCTCCCCGCGCCCGCTATTCACGATAGGCGTCGATGGCGAGCACGCGGCGAATGTCGCGCGTCCGTTCCTCCTTCCAGCCCTCGATCGGAATGCCCGAGCCGTCGGCCAGCGTGACGACGGCATCGAACGAGGCCACGGCGGCGCAGGCATCGACGAAAGCCGCATCGCCGAGATCGCGCCGCACGGCCGCGCGGGCTTCCTCCAGCAATATCCCGTTCTCGCCGAGCGCCGCCTCGACCAGCGCGACGAGAACCTTGCCGTGGGCGACACCGCTGTCGATGGCCTCGCCCTCGGTAATCGCCGCCAGCTCGTAGTCGGTGCCGGCAGCCTTGCCGCTCTCACGGAGCAGGGATGCATGGCTGGCAGTTCAATAGAAACATCGATTGATTGCCGAGGCCCGGCCGGCAATCAGCTCGATCTGGGCATGGCTGATGGCGCGGTACTCGGTCGTGAAGTCGCGAATCTCATGGTCGCGCAGATAGAGCTCGACGTCGAGATCGAAGAAGTCGATGACGGCCTGCGGCACGAGGCTGAGCGCGCGATGAATGTTCTTGTCGCCATGGAGCGGAAAGGGGTTCGGGTCGCCTGGCGCGACGTCCTCCGGAGCAAGCGTCGCCACCCATGCCAGGTTGCGCCTGGCACCCGCCGGGCGCCACCGGCTGGGCGCTCCATCCACGGCCGCCGGCAGTGCGCGCGGCGTCCGGCCGAGCGCGTGATCGAAGGTATCGAGGGCGATGACGATCGACACCACCGACACGATCTCGACGTAGCCTCCCTCGCCGAGCGGTCCATCGGCCATCCCGCGCACCCAGGCTTCGCTGATGCGGGAGGCGTCGGTGACGAGACGGTGGGCAGCCTCCACCGCGTCGTCGGAAAGAATCCCGAGGCTGTCGTGCGTGCCTTTCACGGCGTATGGCGAGAGAGCCTGCTTGCGCTCCCGGCAGAGCTTGCAGCCCCGTGCGTTGCGCGCCTCGGCCGCAATGGCGATGCGTTCAGCGCCGCTCCACCACGTCCCCGCGCCGGCCAGGCGAGCCCAGGCTGATTCGATCGCCGAGGCGAGGCCAGGCCGGATCGGCAGAAACTGACCGGAGACTTCGATCTGCATGCACGATATCCCAACGTGTGACGTGGCATGGTGTGGCCTGCTCGGCCACCATCATGCTGTGTCGACCAGCTCGCCGCCAGCCGACATTCCAAACCTGGAAGCCCGCGCTGGGGCTCACGCAGCCGGCCGGTCGATCTTGCGCGCCGGCAGATGGTGGGCCGCCAGGATGTGGTTGTCGCGCGCCAGGGCTCGGCATGCGATGGCGACAACGGTGGCCGCGTCGTGCTGGCGGCGGCCAGGGACGCAGGTCCCGCTCGAGCGGACTTCGCCGGTGCGAGGTGCCGGGCTGGCGATACAGCGGGCCGCGCGCCCGTGCGAGTGGGCACGCCACGCCCGTCGGCCGACGTGGCTTCCGCGCATCCCTGCGGAATGCTAGCGTTCGCAACGTTCCGCGGATTCATCCGCGGATTGTCGGATAACAAGGCAGAGGAGCCTTCCATGCCCGATGGCGCGACTCTTCCGGTCCTCGACCACGAGCTGGCCGATGACGAGCTTCAGTGGATGAAGTCGGTCTACGCGGATTTCAGCAAGGCCCGCGCGGCGGCCGGTTCGGAATTCGACCCCAAGGAAGCCCTGCGCGCCATTCTGGCCCGCGCGGAATACCGCCTGTCCGAGGCGCCGGACCTGACCGGACCCGGCCCGTGGCGTCTCGGCCAGAACCGGTACGGCCGCGGCGTCGCGGCGGTGTTCCTGCCGAAGGTCGAGCTTCACACGCACATCGCCAGCCGCACCGATCAGTTCCCGATGTATGTCGTGGGCGAGGCGGAAGGCTTCTCGATCGACGAGACGGGCAAGCCGGTGCTGGAGCCGGTGACTGGCGGCAGCCATTTCCACAACCCGCCCGGCGCGCCGCATGCCTTCGTGCCCAAGGTCGGCGTGCCCAGGCCGGACAACTGGGAGATCGCCTTCATCGCGATCACGCCCCGCAACCTGAAGGAAGACACGCACCGCGTCTCGGACGAGGTGCGTGCGCTGTACCGGCAGGTGGTCGGCCAGGACGCCCCTTTGGGCGTTTGATGACCCCCTCGATGACCGCGCGTCCAGGCTGAGGCGGGCGACGGAACGCGACGGACGTCCGCAGAAGGAGCGGAAGCTGGCGGCCCGGCGATCGTTGCGCCGTCCGCCCGGGACCCGTGAGGGAAAAGGCAGGACGGCACGGCGGCGGATCACGCGTCGGTCACGGCGGTGGCACCGTGTAGCCGTTGCGGCGCAACAGGTCCTCCAGGGTGCGGATGCCCGCTTCGGCGCGGCCCGCCGCGCAATCGGCGACGGCGGACTTGCGCGGCATGTCCATGCTGCCGCCGCCCTCTCCCTTGCCGCCGCTGTAGCGGTCCCAGTGCTCGACGAGCTGCGCGCAGCGCGCCTGCAGGGAAGCGGTGGTCGAGGGGGTCGCAGCGGCGGGCGGGCCCTGCGCGAAGGCGCCACCGGCACCGGGCGACAGCAGGAGAACGCAGAGGAAGAGACGGGATCGCGACATGCTCGGCTCCGGGGTGGCCTCGACAGGCATACGCCGGAACGGCTGCCCCGGATGGGGAGTCATCCTGGCCGGGTGGCGGGTCGATGGCGCGCCTGTCCTGCCGCCTGTCGACGGCCCTTCGCTCCGGGTCGCGAGTGCTGCTGGTGCGCCCAGCGAGATTCGCACCCACCGTCGCCTTGCACGCGCAACGGTTTTCGAGACCGCCCCCACCGTCCATTCCGGCACCTCTCCGGCGGCCATTGCGCAGTTCCGTCTGGCTGGTAGAATGGTAGAATAGTTTATGGAGTTACAGAACAGAGGGTCCCCTGAGTCTCAACATCAAAGACCCCGAAGCCCATCGGCTCGCACAGGCGATTTCCCGCGCCACCGGGGAGAGCATGACCAGTGTCGTCAAGGAAGCCCTCCGCGAGCGATATGCCCGGCTCGAGCGCCGGAAGGGAAAGGCCAGCGTCGCGGAGCTGTTGGCAATCGCGGATCGGGCGGCCGCCCTGGTGAAACGCCCCTACCTCGGCCATGCCCAATTGCTCTACGACGAGAACGGCCTGCCCAAATGATTCTCGATACCTCGGCGATGGTGGCCATTCTCTATCGCGAGCCCGAAGCGGCCGATTTTGCGCGCCTCATCCACGACGCCGAGGTGTGCCGCATCAGCGTTGCGAGTTACGTCGAGCTGTCCATGGCGGTCGAGAACCAGCTCGGCCCCGAGGGTATGCGCCAGACCGAGACCTTCATCCGTCGCGCCGGCATCGTGATCGAGCCGGTGACGGTGGATCAGGGCGAGCATGCCCGCCAGGCCTTTCTCGACTTCGGCAAGGGACGCCACAAGGCGGGCCTGAACTTTGGCGATTGCTTTTCCTACGCCCTGGCAAAGGCCACCGGCGAACCGCTCTTGTTCAAGGGCAGCGATTTTGGCCAGACCGACATAAAGCCAGCATAAAGAATGCGGGATCTGCGGCATACCTGCCTGCGCCGTGCCATGCTGGCAGTGCGTGAGAGCGTGTCGCGCCGACCGGCGCGGCGATTCTCCGTCGTCTCGTCGACGCCGCGGCGGCGCTGCCACTCGATTGCCTCGCCGACGCGAGCGATGGGCGCGGGCGAGACGGTGATGCCTGTTGCCTTCGCGGCTCTGGCATCGAGGCACCCCCGAAGTGCGCCGGACGTCGAGCCGCGAGGGGATGCGGGCGGGCTCTTCCACAGCCCAGCCTCCACCATAGGCAGCCCGCCGGACAGCCGCTAGAATTGCCGCCGTCCGAGGTCGGTTTGCCGCCGCCCGATACGGCCCCGAAAATCCCGAGGAGGATCAGCCAAATGGTCAATCGCTTGAAGTTCTATATCGACGGCGCCTGGGTCGACCCGGCCGCCATGAAGACGGTAAAGGTGGTCAATCCGGCCACCGAGGAGCCGCTGTACGACGTCGCCGTCGGCTCGAAGGCGGACGTCGACAAGGCGGTCGCCGCCGCCAGCGCGGCGTTCGCGACCTTCTCGGTGACGACGCGCGAGGAGCGCATCGCGCTGCTCGAGAAGATCATCGACGCCTACAAGGCGCGCTCCAAGGAAATCGCCGCCGCCATCTCGGACGAGATGGGCGCGCCTATCCCGATGGCCGAGCGGGCGCAGGCCGGTTCCGGCCTCGGTCACCTGATGTCGACCCTGCAGGTGCTGAAGGAGTATCACTTCGAGGAGACGGTCGGAAAAGCCACCGTCGTGCGCGAGCCGATCGGCGTGGTCGGCATGATCACGCCGTGGAACTGGCCGCTGAACCAGATCGCCTGCAAGGTCGCGCCCGCGATCGCCGCCGGGTGCACCATGATCCTGAAGCCGTCGGAGTTCACGCCGACCTCGGCCCTGATCTTCGCCGAGGTCATGCACGCCGCCGGCGTGCCGAAGGGCGTGTTCAACCTCGTCAACGGCCTCGGCCCCGAGGTCGGGGTCGCGATGAGCGAGCACGAAGGCATCGACATGATCTCGTTCACCGGCTCGACCCGCGCCGGCATCGACGTCGCCAAGCGTGCCGCCAACACGGTCAAGCGCGTCAGCCAGGAGCTCGGCGGCAAGTCGCCGAACGTCATCCTGGAGGACGCCGACTTCACCAAGGCGGTCACCGGCGGCGTGGCCTCGGTGTTCAACAACTCGGGCCAGTCCTGCAACGCGCCGACGCGCATGATCGTGCCGGCCGGCAAGATGAAGGAAGTGGCGGCGATCGCCAAGGCAGTCGCCGACAAGACGAAGGCGGGCGATCCGAAGGCCGAGGGCACCACGATCGGTCCCGTGGTCAATCGCACGCAATGGGACAAGATCCAGGCGCTGATCAAGAAGGGCGTCGACGAGGGCGCGACGCTGGTCGCCGGCGGTCCCGGCCTGCCCGAGGGCGTCAACAAGGGCTTCTATGTTCGCCCGACCGTGTTTGCCGACGTGACCAACGACATGACGATCGCTCGCGAGGAGATCTTCGGGCCGGTCATCACCATCCTCGGCGCCAAGGACGAGGCAGAAGCCGTCAAGATCGCCAACGACACGCCCTACGGCCTTGCCGGCTACGTGTCCGCCGGCTCGGTCGAGAGCGCCAAGCGCGTCGGCAAGCAGATCCGCGCCGGCAACGTCAACCTCAACGGCGTCCCCAACGAGCGCCTCGCCCCGTTCGGCGGCTACAAGCAGTCCGGCAACGGCCGCGAGTGGGGCAAGTACGGCATGGAGGACTTCCTCGAGGTGAAGGCGATCGCCGGCACGTAGGCCAGTCGTTCATTCTCCTCCCCAGCGACGCTGGGGAGGTGGACGCTTCTCATGTTCCTCTCCGCCCGCGTGAGCGGGGGGGGAGAGGCTAGGAGAGGTGGGTCATGAGGTCGTTGCCCGAGAGATGATCGTTCGCCATCCAAATGTCAGACACCGATGATGCGACAACGACCCACCTCTCCTCCCCCACGCTCCGCGTGGGGCCCCTTCCTCTCCCCCCGCTTACGCGGGCGGAGAGGACTCGATGAGCGACCTCTTTGCACCTCGCCGCGCTACTCCGCGAATGGCGGCTTCTCGCCGTCGGGCAGCGGCACCTGGAAGGTGTTGAGCGTCATCGACACCAGGGTGTAGTAGCCCATCACCCCGACCAGATCGACGACGCCGTGCTGGCCGAACAGTTGCTTCGCCCGGGCGAAGGTCGGCTCGGACACCCGCTGGGTCTGCAGCAGTTCCCGGGCGAACTGCCAGATCGCCTCTTCCTGGGGGTCCATCGTCTTCGGCTTCTCGCCGCGATGGATGGCATCGATGATGCCCTGGCCGATGCCGGCGTCCCGCGCCAGTCGGGCGTGCGCGTACCACTCGAACTGCGCGCGCCATTGCTGGGCCACCATCAGGATGGCGATCTCGTAGTGCTTCGCCGGAAGGCTGGATCCGAAGCGGGTCTGCGCCCCCAGCGCCTGTGCCAGGTCGGCGAATTTCGGCGACGGCAGCCAGGCCATGAACGGCCCGCGCGTGGCAGAGCCACGCGGCCCGGCGGTGACGTTGTCCACCACCTGGCGCTGCTCGGGCGTCATCTGTTCCGGTGTCAGGGTTTCGTAGCGGGGCATGGCCGTTCCTCGGATTGAGAGCGTTGCGTTTCTCGCCACGGGGCTGCTCGGCGCACACCGGGCCGGATTGTTCCTGCTCGCTGGTGGCGTCAGGCCGCGCTGCGGTCGACCAGCTCGATGGCCACGCCTTGCGGTCCGCGCAGGAAGGCAATGCGCACGTTGGGCCGTATCGTCGTGGGCTCCATGGTGAATTCCGCGCCTTTGGCCTTCAGTTCGGCCACCGCGGCGTCGATGCCGGTGACCGTCAGACCGATATGGTCGAGGCCGAGATAAGGCGAAGTCGGTGCCGCGCCGATCTTGTCGTCCGTCGCTGCCTGGGCAATGAACACCTTCAGGCCGCCCAGGTCGAGATCGACGCGCGGCTTGCCCTGCTGCACGGTACGCAGCACCTCGGCGCCGAACATGCGCTCGTAGAATTGCGCCGTCGCCTCCGGATCGGGGCTGCGCAGGTGCACGTGGTCGTGGGTGAATTTCGCCATGTCGGTCTCCTCGCGTCGCATCGGAAGTATCCACAGCGCAATCGTGGCGCCATTGCAGCTTTTGTTGGACGACTATCCTCCCCTTGATCAGGATTGCAACGTCGGCGGCAGCTCAGGGGTGGACATGGCGGACAGTGCCGGGCGCAGCAGACTCTCTTCGAGCTTGCTGGCCATCCTGCAGGTGACGGCCTGCCTGAGTTTCGCATTTGTAGCCACCATGCTGCCCGGCGCCGCTTCACCGGCGATGGCTCAGGTCAAGGCTCCCGCGAAGAGCAAGCTGAAGCCGACCGCCAAGGCGCCTCCCCCTGTCGATCCGTCCGACACTATGGCCGACCAGCTCAATGCAAAGTGGCAGAAGGAAAATGGCGTCGCTGCCGATTTGCCGAGGACGGAAGAGGCGCGCCATCGAGCGGTGTCTTTCCAACCGTCATCTTCCCCGGATTGGGGAGAGCGTCTGGTCTCTCACGCCCGGAAGTATCTGGGTACGCCGTATCGCTATGGCGGCATCTCGCCGACCACCGGCTTCGACTGCAGCGGCTTCGTCTATTACCTCTACGGGGCGGTCTTTCAGCAGCGCATTCCGCGCATGCCCATCGACATGGCCCGTGAAGGGATTGCGGTCGCGCGCAGCGACCTGAAAAGCGGCGACCTCGTGCTTTTCGGCCGCGGCACCAGTTTTACGCACGTCGGAATCTATGTCGGCAACGATTCATTCATTCACGCGACGCACAAGGGCTCGCCAGTCCAGATAACGCATCTGGACAGTGACTATTATCGCCAACGCTATGTGACGGCAGTGCGGCTCGCTCCACCGTGACCCTGCACGTCCTCCCCGGCGAAGCTGCCATGGAGTGACACATCCAGATCGGGCTGGAGGTCGCTCATCGGGTCCTCTCCGCCCGCGTAAGCTTGGGGAGAGGAAGGGCCCCGCGCATAGCGCGGGGGAGGAGAGGTGGGTGGATGCCCCAGCACCGAACCGGGCGAGCGAGCGACCTTTGCCGCGACAGTACGCCTTCCGAAATGTAAGCGATGTTGTCAGGCCGCGGCGCGGTCGAGAGCTTTCGGCTTGACGTAGGCGAAGGGCAGGAGGTCGTCGATGCGGCTCATGGGATGTCGCGCGACGATCTTGGTGAGCACGT
>JALHMO010000118.1 GCA_022844015.1 Reyranella sp.
GCCGGCGATGCCGCCGATGGCCGGCACGGCGCCCGCCGCATCGGGCGGCATGACCATGCCGCCGCGGCCGGCAAGCTCGGCCTCGCGCGCCACGATGCGGTCCAGCAGCTCGTGCGAGGGCGCCACGCCCATCACGCCCATGAACGGCGCGCCGGGAATGCGCACCCCGGGGATTTGCTCCGATACCGCGAAACCGCCGGCCATCTCCCAATGCACCACGAAGGGTGTCGGGAAGAGATCGCGCAGGAAGCCGAAGCCCGGCATGATGACGGTGAAGCCGCGGCTGGCGGTGACGATCTTCTCGATCCTGACCGCCAGCAGGTCGCCCGGCTCGGCCCCCTCGACATGGACCGGCCCGGTCATCGGATGGATGCGCCCCATGTCGATGCCGGCCAGATCGGCAGCCGTCGTCCGGGGCGTGATCTGGCCGTCGACGCCGTCGATCGTCTCCATCTCGACCGTCGAGCCCGAGGCGATTCGCACCGCCGGCGCGATGTCGGGATGCCAGCGGTTGTGGCCCCTGTCGGCCTGGCGGGCGAGCGGCAGCGCCGGGTCGATATGGATGTGACTGTGCGCCATGCTGCTTCCCCCGCACTCGAGTCGGTGCCGCGAATGCTCCCTGCAAGAGAGATGCCATTGAACCGCCTGTCAATTCCAGGCTGTGCCCCGGCACTTCCGCGCCCTGCCGGAGAACCAGTATGATTCCCGCCGATCCGAGTGCCCGTCCGACCATGCCCGCGGCAAGGAGGCAGCATGATCAGCAAGTTCGTGACCGTCTATCCCGGCCATATCGACATGCCCGATCTCGGCCAGGGCGCGACACCCGCCAACGAACGCGACTTCAGCAACGACCAGCTGGCGAGCGTGTTCGAGAAAACCGAGGCGGTCGCCCGCCAGATGGACAAGTTCGGCTGGGACACGCTGTGGCTCGCCGAGCATCACTTCCAGCGCGAGGGCTACGAGGTTCTGCCCAACCTCCTGATGATGGCGGTGCATCTCGCCCATCTCACCGAGCGGCTCAAGATCGGCTGCGGTTTCAACATCGCGCCGATGTGGCATCCGCTCCGGCTCGCCGAGGATTACGCCGTCGCCGACATCCTCACCAAGGGCCGCACCGTGTTCGGCGTCGGCCGCGGCTACCACACGCGCGAGGTCGAGACCTTCGGCAGCCCGCTGCAGGACCAGGCGGCCAACCGCGAGCTGTTCGAGGAGCAGGTCGAGATCCTGTTCAAGGCCTTCCACAGCGACCGCTTCTCCCACCGTGGCAAGCACTACACGCTGCCGCCGGACGTGCCCTATCGCGGCTACCAGCTGAAGGACATCACCCTGGTGCCGCGGCCGGTCAACCAGCCGGTCGAGTGCTGGCAGCCGATCGTCTCGGCGACGCCGCGGGCGATGGATTTCATGGTCAAGTACGACATCAAGGGCGCCGTCGGCGGTGGCGCGGCGACCATGGCCGAGGGGCCGATCGCCGCCTATCGCGATGCCGCGGCGCGCGCCGGCAAGCACTGGCAGCTCGGCCAGAACCTGACGGTCGGCATCTTCTTCCATCTCGCCAAGACGCGCGAGCAGGCGATCCGCGAGATGACGCCGTTCTACGAAGAGCACGTCAAGATGTTCGCGCCGCTGGGCTTCGTGCCCGGCATCACGCCCGAGCAGGTGACGGCGACGCAGAGCCGCGGCGGCTGGGCCAAGGCCGGTGTGCCGACGCTCGAGCATTTCATGAAGATCGGCGCCTGGTTCGCCGGCACGCCGGACGACCTGATCGAGCACCTGAAGAAGCTCGAGGCGCGCTTTCCCGGCATGGAGCACATCAACCTCTCGACCAGCCTGTGCACGCCTCAGGCAGTGATGCTCGAGCAGTTCCAGTGGGTGGCAGAGGACATCATGCCCTCGTTCCGCAACACGCGGTCGATGGCGGCCCAGTAGGCGCCGGCCTCGATTGATCGCCCAGTCCTAACGGTCGCCCGGGGGCCCGCGTTCGCGGATGCTTTCGATGTGGCTGCGATCGTAGCTCTTGAGATTGAGCTCGCGGATGCGGTCCTCGACCCAACGCTCGTCGACGGTGAAGGCCTTGGCCGCCATGTAGTGCACGCCGAGTGCGACGCCAGTCGCGAGCAGGGGCCAGAGCGCCCACCACGGCCGGCCGGTCGCGATATTGATGGCCGTCAGGCCGAGGTTTAGCGCGACGAAGCCCCAGGCATGCCAGCGGAAGCCCTGCACCAGCCGGTCGCGCCAGGCGGCCGGCGGCGCCGTCATCCCCGGCCTCCCGCGTCCGGCAGGTCCGGATAGGCCCTGGTGATCTGCAGCACGCGCCAGCTGTAGCGCAGCCACAGCAGGACGATGACGACCAGAAGGAGGCGGTCTCCCGTGCCCAGCCCCGGCTGAAAGCCGTAGAGCACGAAGTACAGCAGCGCGGCGACCGGCGCCGTGGCGCAGAAGGCGGCCGCGGCGACATGCTTGGTGAGGCCGAGCGTGATCGCCGCGATCGCGACCGCGAACGCATAGATCGGCACGCCGATCGCGCCGCCGTGCGGCAACGTGGGCGACAGCGCCGCGACGCCGATCGCGCCCGTCAGGACCGCCAGCAGAAGCGTGTAGACGAACAGCTCGCTCTTCGCCTGCCCCCGGTTGAGCCGGCTCACCGCGGTGAAGTACGGCGTCTTGGCGGGGTTGTAGACGTAACGTCTGACCAGGCTTTCCCAATCGAGCTGCATGACGGTGACGCTATGCCTTCGGGCCGACGGCGACCGGCGCTTCCAGGACCGGATCCGGCGTACCCTCGAGCTTGATCCGCTCCTTGCCCTCGATCCGCGTCCCGGCCTCTTCCGGCCATTCCAGAGTCATCAGCTTGAAGCGCACGCCCTGCGGCCCCCACAGGACGTAGACGACCTGCAGCCACACGGCGATGCCCGCGCAGGTGGCGACGATCAGGCCGAACACCAGGATGCCCTTGATCACCCATCGATGGGTCAAGCCGACAGTCGAGGCGGAGATCTCGCCGAGGGCAAACGAATCGGCGACATAGGAGCTGAAGAAGTAGATCAACAGCAGCAGGTACGGGATCATGAAGCAGCTGAGGCCGAGGAACTCCAGCCACGCCTTCTTGCGGAACCGCAGATGATCGCGAACGAGGTCGACCCGCACATGCGTATTGTAGATCGTGCCGAAGCCCAGCACGAGCGCGAACAGAGCGGTGTGAACGTGCCACTCGAGCTCCTGCAGCAGGGTCGACTCGAAGATCCGGCCGAAGGTCGCCACCAGCCAGATCTGCACGCCCTGGACGCCGTCGGCGCTGTGCCAGGTGAGCTTGCGGGCGACGACGTCGACGACGGTGATCAGCACAAGCGGCACCAGCAGCCAGGCGGCGCAGCGGCCGACGAGATCGACGCCGCGGCGCAGCCGCTCGCTGGTCCTCAGCACCAGCGGCGCGTCACCCTTGGCATAGGCGTCGGTCTGGGTTTCGTTCGGCATCGACATGGTGCCCTCCTCACGAGCCGTAGGTGCTGCGCATCAGCGAGAGCGCCAGATCGGGCCACATCAGCACGCCGATCAGACCGATCAGCTGCAGCAGCACGAACGGGATGATGCCCTTGTAGATGCTCTCGATCTTCACTTCCTTCGGCGCGATGCCCTTGAGGTAGAACAGCGCGAAGCCGAAGGGCGGTGTCAGGAACGAGGTCTGCAGGTTGACCGCCATCAGGATGGCGAACCAGTAGACCACGTCCGCCTTGGCGACGTGATCGCCGAAGTCGAGCGAGCTGATCATCGGCGCGAACACCGGCAGCACGATCAACGTGATCTCGATCCAGTCGAGGAAGAAGCCGAGGGCGAACACGATCAGCATGATCAGGACCAGGAAGCCCCACGAATCCAGCCCCGCCGCCTTGATCAGGTGCTCGACGATGTCGTCGCCGCCGAGCGCGCGATAGACGTAGGCGAAGCAGGTCGCGCTGATGATGATGAAGAACACCATGGCGATGGTGCGCGCCGCGGTCTGGCAGGTCTCGCTCATCATCTTGGTGTTGAGCCGGCCGGCGATCAGGGCGAGCAGCATGGCGCCGAAGGCGCCGACCGCGCCCGCTTCGCTGGGCGCCGCGAAGCCGAACAGGATCGAGCACTTGATCAGGCCGATCAGGAACACCGGCGGCAGGAAGGCACGGAGCAGCAGCGGTATCATCTCGCCCTTCGGCACCTTCAGGAGATCGGGCGGCAGCGGCGGCGCGATCGACGGCTTTAGGGTGGCGAGGACCACGATGAAGAGCAGGTACAGGGCCGACAGGGTGAGCCCCGGTGCAAGCGCCGCCATGAACAGGTTGCCGACCGACACGCCCAGCAGGTCGGCCATGACGATCAGCATGATGCTGGGCGGTATCAATATGCCGAGCGTCCCCGCAGCGGCGATGGTGCCGCAGGCGAGCGCATGGCTGTAGCCTTGGCGAATCATGGTCGGCAGCGCCAGTGCCGTCATCATCGTCACCGACGCGCCGATGATGCCGGTCATCGCCGCCAGGATGGTGCCCATGATGGTGACGCCGAGCGCCAGCGCACCGGGCACCCGCTTCAACAGGACCTGGACGCAGTACAGCAGATCGTTGGCGATGCCGCTGCGCTCCATGACGACGCCCATGAAGATGAAGGTCGGGATGGAGACCAGCACGAGGTTCTCGGCCGCCTGGCCCCATATGCGCGGCACGAAATTGAAGTACTCGATCAGCTTGAAGGTGCCGAGAAAGTACCCCAGCAGGCCGAAGGTCAACGCCACGCCGCCAAGGATGAACGCGACCGGGTAGCCGGAGAACAGCAAGATGGCCAGCGTGATGAACATCACGAGCGGCAGGTAATCTTGCGCCGTGTACAAAAGGTCCTGCCGCGTCTCCAGCGGCAGCGAGGCGATGATGGCGATCGCCGCCGCAACGGCCACCACCACCAGCGCCGGGATCAACAAGCCGACAATGCCGCGGCCGTTGCCGCGGGTCTGTTCAGAAACCGCCATGCTGCAAACTCCCCGTTCTCGATCCCGAAGCACGCATCCGGGCTCCGCCGACGCGGCGAAGCCCGGACATCGTCACCCCGCCGCTGGTCTCACTTCTCGGTCAGGTAACTCGGCTTCATGAACTGGGAATCGCCCCACACCGCATACTTCTTGCGGAAGTCGAGGTAATGGTCGGCCACTTTCTTGAACAGCGGATCCTTGGCGGAATCCTCGGCGATCACCTCGAGCCAGGCCTTCTCGTAGGCCGCCAGGTCCTTGTCGCTCCAGCGCTTGATCTTCACGCCGTACTTGCTCTCCATCTCGGCCATGATCCCGAACTGCATGGCCTCGGTCTCGGCGTAGGTGTAGATCACCTGCGCCCTCGCCGCCGTCTCGATCATCGCCTTGAAGGGATCGGGCAGCGCGTCGTACGCCTTGGCGTTCATCAGGAACTCGCTGCACGAGCTTTGCTGATGCCAGCCGGGGAAGTAGTTGAACTTGGCGATCTGGTGGAAGCCCATCTGCATGTCCATCATGGGCATCGAGAACTCGGTGGCATCGATCACGCCGCGCTCGAGCGACGGGAAGATGTCGGCCGCGGCCAGCAGCTGGGTCGACACGCCCATCTTCTGCATGACCCGCGCGCCGAGACCGAAGAAGCGCATCTTGATGCCTTTCATGTCGCTCACATCCTTGATCTCGCGGCGGAACCAGCCGGAGGTCTCCGGTCCGATGCAGAAGCAGTCGACGGCCTTCAGCCCGTGCTGGGCATAGATCTCGTCGCGCAGCTTGTTGCCGCCGCCGAACCACTTCCAGGCGAGGAACTCGCCGATGCTGGGGCCGAACGGCACGGTGGTGAAGAAGGCGAGCGCCGGATACTTGCCGGTGTGATAGCCCGGCGTGGTCCAGCACGACTCGATCGATCCCTTGCTGACAGCGTCGAAGCATTCGAGTGGCGGCACCAGCGCGCCGGGCTCGCTGAACTTGATGTCGAACCGGCCGCCGGACATGCGCTTGATGTCCTCGGTGAAGCGCACCCCCGAAGGGCCGAGATGCGGCAGCTGGCTGCCGAACGCACTCTGCATCTTCCAGCGCACGCGCTCCTGCGCCTGTGCCGGAAGCACGACCGCTGCGGCGAGCATCACGGCCGCCGACAGGCATAGCCAACTACGAACAGAACCCAGCATGATTTTATCCTCCCTATTGTGGGAGGCCCGCCCGGTCCAGGTTCGGTTCCGTCGCAGCGCCAACGCGACTCCGCGCCACAAAGCAACTGAGTGCCCGATCGACGGACCTCGCTTTGCGGGCGCACTCGCCAGGAAAGGGTACGCGGAAATGCCCTTGCGACCTGCGCCTAATGCAAAGCTGACATGCCCACGGACCCGAGTCAAAGCCGGATAGCGAAAAGGGACGTAGACTTATCAGGGCTCGGGTTTCGAATGGCGATGGCCCGAGCACTCGGCCGGCAGCAAACGCTCCCTCAGTGCCCAGACGGTTGTGTGGCCGCCCCGCCGTCCGGACTTCCCTCGCCGGTGACGGCCGGGGCTCCTGTAGCCGGTGCCGGCGCCGGCAAACCGTCCGCGGCGGCAGCCCTGCGTGCGCCCCGGTCGTCGCTCCGCGCTTGCTTCCGGGCCTGCTGCGCCGCCGCGATCTCCTCGATGCTTCTGACCGGATCGGGTCCCGGCCGGCCGAAACACTGACGGTACAGGCGTTCGATGAACACCGGCAGCGGCGCCTTCCAGGGCTCCTGCCGGTGATTGGCGATCTTGCCGAGCTTCCCGGGATTGAGGCCAAGCTCGCGCGCCATCTGGACCTGGGCATGCGTCAGGCGGAAGCGCCGGCGCGCCTCGATCCAGGGTTGCAACGCCGCTGGTATGAATTGCTTGTTCTTCGCCATGTGACCCGAGCGACTGCGGAAGCGGTTGCCGAGGATATCCGGGACGTTGTCCGAGTGAAACGCTCATCCGGCGCGGCGGCGCAGCGTCGCCAGGACCATGGGCAACGAATCGGCGTCGCCGCGCACCGTGCACTGCGAGTGCCATGCCGCCGGCGCCGCTACACGATCCGACGCGGATTCTTCAAGCACGTATGGCCTGCCGATGACGTCGCCGCTATCGAGCGGACACGACGCTGCCGAGCCGGTAGTCTGCCTGGCGCCACGACAATTCATCCAAGGCAGCGATTCAATGGAATATCGGCTTCTCGGCCGGACCGGAGTCCGGGTCTCCCAGCTGTGCTTCGGCACCATGTCGTTCGGCGGCGATGCCGACGAGGCGACCTCCGCCTCGCTCTACGCGGCCGTACGCGACGCCGGCATCAACTTCTTCGATACCGCCAACGAGTACAACAAGGGCCGGTCGGAGGAGATCCTCGGCCGGCTGGCCAAGGGCCATCGCGACGATCTCGTCATCGCGACGAAGTGCTTCAACCCGACCGGACCGGACGTCAACGCACGCGGCGCCAACCGCCGCCACGTCGTGCGGGCGGTCGAAGATTCGCTGCGTCGCCTGCAGACCGACCGGATCGAGGTACTGTTCCTGCACCGTTTCGATCCGGTGACGCCGATCGACGAGGCGATGCGTGCGCTCGAGGATCTGGTGCGCTCGGGCAAGGTGCTCTACCCGGCGGTCAGCAACTGGTCGGCATGGCAGACGCAGCGCGCCGTCGACATCCAGGAGCGCCACGACTGGTCGCGCCTGCAGGTCATCCAGCCGATGTACAATCTGGTGAAGCGCCAGGCCGAGGTCGAGATCCTGCCGATGGCCGAGGCCAACGGCATCGGCGTCATCCCCTACAGCCCCGCCGGCGCCGGCCTGCTGTCGGGCAAGTATCTCGGCCAGGCGTCGGGCCGGCTGAAGACCAACAAGATGTACGAGGCGCGCTACGGCGATTCCTGGATGTCCGAGGTCGCCGAGGCCTATGTCGGCTTCTGCAAACAGAGCGGCCTTCATCCGGTCAGCACGGCGATCGCCTGGGTCGCCGCCCATCCGGCGATCACCGCGCCGATCATTGGCGCGCGCAATGTCGATCAGCTGAAGGATTCGCTGGCGGCCGTGAAGATCGACATGACCCCGGCACTGCGCGCCGAGATCGCTGCCCTGTCGCGCACGCCCGCGCCGGCGACCGACCGTTCGGAGGAGCTGCGGGCGGCGAAGAGCTGAGTGCATTCATGTCTTCCGGACCGCGAGCGTCCCGCTCGCTCATTGCCGGGAGCGCGCCACTCCGATTGCGCTCATGCGATGTGTGATCAACGAATGAGGGCTTGTGCTCCCCTCGCGGCGCGCGACCTCTATCGAAAGCAACAAGAGCGCCACTGGAGTGGCGCGCTCCCGGCAAGAAAGCATGAGCGAGCGGGACGCTCGCGGTCCGGAAGAGCATGAACGATCAGCTCACCCCGCCGCGTGCTGGTAGCCGCCATTGTCGCCGAACGCCTCCTCGCGATAGAGGCCGAGGGCCTGCATCACCGGCAGATCGTTGAAGGTGAACAGGCAGGCGTCGTCGCGGTCGGACAGGTTGACATGCTCGTGCCAAGTCCAGGACGGCACGCAGAAGATGTCGCGCTCCCGCCAGTCGAAGCGCCTGCCGTCGATGATCGAGTAGCCGCTTCCCTTGCAGCACTGGTAGATGAAGCTGCCGGTGTGGCGGTGGGCCTTGGTCCTCTCGCCGGGGCGCAGCATCTGCATCGCCGCGCCGATGGTCTGCATCACCGGCCCGCCCGACACCGGGTTGATGTAGTTCATCATCACGCCGTCGAAGGGCGATCCGTCGGTCACCTTGGCGTAGCGGTTCAGCGCCTCGTAGGTCGGCGCCCATTCGTACTTGAGCAGCGGCGAGTAGGGCTTCGACCACGTCCCTGTGGACGGCACGAGCCCCGGGTTGCCGTAGGCGCTGCGCACGTCGTCGACCGGATGACCGACGGCCTGCTGCAGGTCGGGATGAACGACGTAAAAGTTCGCTTCGAGAGCATTGACCAACGGGATATCGAGGCCGTCCTGCCAGATGCAGGCAGTGCCGGTGGCCTCGACGCCATGCTCATGCCAGGTGCCGTTGGGCGTCAGGACGAAATCGTTGGCGCCCAGCGTCATCTTGTGGCCGTCGACGACGGTGTAGGCGCCCTCGCCCTCCATGATGAAGCGCAGCGCCGACGCCGAATGGGCATGCGAGGAAGCGACCTCGCCGGGGTTCATGACCTGCAAGCCGGAGTACAGCCAGCCCACGGCGGCCGAGACGTCGCGCCGGCCCGGATTGTTGAGATAGATGACCCGCCGGCCCGCCTTCTCGGCCGTCACCAGGTCGAGCGAGCGCATCACGGGCTCGCGCAGGTCGGCGTAGCGCCACAGCACCGGGACCGAGCCCGACCTGGGTTGCCACGGCTCGATCTTGTTGGCGACGGTCCACAGCGCGCCGGCCTCGTAGCGTTCGAGGTCGTCGTAGTAGGTGAGCAGCTCGGGCGTGTCGGCGACATTGGCCCGTCCCGCGACGTCCTCGCGATACTCGTCCCGCCGCTTCGGTGCTGTCGGTGCCATGGTTGCCTCCTGCGTGCCGATCCTAACGCGCCGGGCCGCGTCAGGTCACGACGGTCGTGCCCCTGAACTCGGCGCGATCCCAGCTTCGCGTCAGCAGGATGTCGTGCAGCGCCGCGACGGCACGCACGATGTCGCCGTAACCGATGTAGAGCGGCGCCACGCCGAAGCGCATCGTGTCGGGCGTCCGGAAGTCGCCGATGATGCCCTGCGCTGCCAGCGCCCGCATGACCTGCAGCCCGTTCTCGTAGCCGAAGGCGACGTGGCTGCCGCGGCGGCTCCCGTCGCGCGGCGACTGGACCGTGACGCCGAACGCTGCGCACGAACGCTCGACCAGGTCGATGAAGAACTCCGTCGAGTCGCGAGACTTCTGATGGAGCTGCGGGAGGTCGACCTCGGCCCACAGCTCGAGGGCCGCGTCGAGGGCGGCCAGGCTCAGGATCTGCGGCGTGCCGCAGACGAAACGCCGGATCGCCGTCGCCGGCTCGTAATCGAAGCTGAAATCGAACGGTGTCTTGTGCCCCATCCAACCCGACAGCGGCTGCCGGGTCCGCTCGATCAGCTCTGGCGACACCCAGCAATAGGCCGGCGCGCCCGGACCGCCGTTGAGATACTTGTAGGTGCAGCCGATGGCGAAGTCGCACCCCGCGCCCGCGACGTCGACCGGTACCGCGCCGGTCGTGTGCGAGAGATCCCACACGCTGAGCGCACCGGCGGCGCGGGCGGCGCGATTGATCGCCGCCATGTCCTCGACCAGGGCCGTGCGATAGTGGACGTGGCTCAGGACGATCGCTGCCACGGAGTCGTCGATCGCGCCGGCAAACGCATCCGTCGACTTCACCGCCCGCAAGGACACGCCCGGTACCATGTCGGCGATGCCCTGGGCGATGTAGTTGTCGGTCGGGAAATTGTCCTCCTGGAGCAGCAGCACGCGGCGCTCCGGCCTGAGCGCCAGCGCCGCGGCGATGCACTTGAACAGGTTGACCGAGGTGCTGTCGCCGACCACGACCTCCCCAGCGCCTGCCCCGATCAGCGGCGCGATGCGATCGCCCACGGTCTCCGGAAGGGCGAACCAGCCCGCTCCGCCCCAGCTGCGGATCAGCCCTTTGGACCACTCGCTGCCGAGAACGCGCTCCATCCGCGCGACGACGGCGCGCGGCATCGAGCCCAGCGAGTTGCCGTCGAGATTGATGGTGCCCGCCTGCAGCACGAAGGCGTCGCGAAAGCGGGCCAGCGGATCGGCGGCATCGCGCCCTGCTGCCTCGGCGCGCGCCGTCGCGAACAGGTCCGCATCCGCCGGCCTCGCCGCGACCCCGCTCATTTCTTTGGCTCCCCCGCAGCCACGACCTCGCCGCCGGCATCGGCCGACATGTCGTGGCGCAGTTCCCACAGCTCGGGGAAGAAAAGTTGGCGCGTGGTGGCCGCGAGGTAGTCCTGGCCGACCATGCCGCCGGTGCCGCGGGTGCGCATGCCGATCTGCCGGCGCACCATCAGGATGTGGCTCTGCCGCCAGGCGGCGACGCGACGGTCGAGCTCGAACACGCCCTCGAGCAGCGTGAACAGGTCGAATTGCCTCCAGCGGTTGCGATAGATGTCCTCCGGGCGATGACCCGATCGGGCAATGACGCCGAAGAAGGCGGCGCGCAGGGTTCGCGGCGTGCCGGCGATCATGCCCGGCCACGCATCCTCGACCCGCCGCCCATACTCCTCGCCGGCAATCTCGTGCAGGCCGCACAGCACCTCGAGCTCGCGAAACTGCCGCGACTGCAGCCCCGACGCCCCGGTGAGCCTGCCGCGGAACTCGAGAAAGTCGGCAGCCGACATGGTCTCGAGAACCGTCCAGTGCGCCTCGGCCAGCCGGAGGATCTCGGCGACCCGCTTCAAGAGCCAGTTGACCTGTCCCAGCTCATCGGCGTCGCAATGGGCAATGATGCGCTTCAGATCGAACAGGAGCTGCTTGAACCAGATTTCGAGCGAATGGTGCGTGGTGATGAAGATGTGCTCTTCGGGGTGCGTGCTGAGCGGCTGCAGGCACGACAGCAGCCGGTCGAGCTGCAGATGGCCGATGTAGCTCAGCTGGTTCTCGCTCAGTTCCTTCGACATCCGACGACTCCCGCCAAAAACCGTTTGCCGCACCAGCCCTGCATCGATATATGATCAAATATTGAAGATAGCAAGTTGGTCAAAGGACGGACGAAAGAGCAATGGCCGTGTTTTCCGCCGAACCACTGGGGGTGACGCCCGTCGACCGCGCCACCATCCACGAACGCGTCTACGAGCAGCTGCGCGATCTGTTGATGAGCGGCCACTTCCGGCCCGGGCAGACCTTGACCATCGGCGAGCTGGCCGAGGCCTTCGAGACCAGCGCCCAGCCGGTGCGCGACGCCATCCGCCAGCTGGTTGCCGAGAAGGCGCTGGTCGGCCGCCCCAACCGGAGCGCCGCCGTGCCGATCATGGATCGCGCCGGCCTCGAGGACGTTCGCCGGGCACGCATTGCCGTCGAAGGCCTGGCCGCCGAGCTGGCCGCCGAACGGGCAACCGCGACGGAAGTCGACGAGCTCGAGCGGCTGGTCGAGCGCGAGATCGAGGCCGATGCGGTCAATCACGTCGATGGGCTGGTGGCGCAGAACCGCGCCTTCCACGCCCGGCTCTATACCCTCTCCGGCTCGCGCGTGCTGCCGCCGATCATCGACAGCCTGTGGCTGCAGGTCGGCCCCTATATCCGTCCCAGCGTCGAGCACGGCGAGGTCGCCGGTGGCCGCTCGCTGCACCATGTCGAGGTGATCGACGCCTTGCGCCACCGCCGGCCGGCGGAAGCGCGCAGCGCGATCGAGCGCGACATCGACCGATTCTTCACGATCGCGTTCGACGTGGTGAAGACCATGGAGAAGCGCAACGTCGAGCTGAAGAGCGTGATGCCATGAGCCGCGACGATTCCTTCGAGCTCTACGATCTCCGCGTCGAGGTGGTGGCGCCACCCGGCGCCAGGCTGTGGTGCAACTCGACGGTCGGCGACTATTTCGAGCTGCACGGCGAGGTGCTGCACCTGCCGCCCGGCCAGGGGTTCTCGATCTACGCCCTGGCGGCGATCCTGCCCATGCTCGCGGCCAAGCAGCGCGACACCCATCCCAACGACTGGATGACCACCGACACCGACGTTGCCTGTCCCGATCCGAACTGCCCCAGCCGCTTCCGCATCACGCGCATCGGCCGGCGCAAGTTCAGCCACGCCGACACGACGGCCGTGCCGCTCGACCACTCCGCCGCGAAGGGCAAGTCATGACGATCGAGCGCCGCGAGATCCTGCCCGGCTATTCCATCTCCCGCCTGCTCAAGGGCGGCTGGCATCTGTCCAGCGGGCATGGCGCCGGCGTCGCCGCTGCGCAGGCGATCGAGGACATGGCGGCCTTCGTCGAGGCGGGCATCACGACGTTCGATTGCGCCGATCATTATCTCGGCGTCGAGCAGCTGATCGGCGATTTCCGCCGCGCCTATCCCGAGCTCGGCCGGCGCCTGCAGATCCACACCAAGTACGTGCCGGACTGGGATGCGCTGGCCACCTTGAGCCCGGCCGACACGGTCAGGATCATCGACCGCTCGCTGATGCGCCTCGGCGTCGACACGCTCGACCTGGTCCAGTTCTTCTGGTGGAACGCCAAGGTCCCCGGCGCCGTGGCGACCGCGCTGGTGCTGAAGGACCTCCAGCGCGAAGGCAAGATCCGCCACATCGGCGTCACCAACTTCACCACGCCGCAGCTCGGCGAGATGATCGCGGCCGGCGTGCCGATCGCCGTCAACCAGCTGCAATACTCCCTGGTCGACGACCGGCCGGAGCGCGGCCAGCTGAAGTTCTGCCGCGCTCACGACATCGCCGTCGTCACCTACGGCCATCTGCTGGGCGGATTCATCTCGGAGGAGTGGCTCGGCAAGCCGGAAGCCGGCGAGCCCTTCGCCAATCGCAGCCTGCGCAAGTACAAGCTGATCATCGAGGATTTCGGCAGTTGGGCGCTGTTCCAGGAGCTGCTGACGGCCCTCGAGGCGATCGGCGACCGCTTCGGCGTCGGCCCCGGCGAGGTGGCACTGCGCTGGACGCTCGATCGCCCGGACATCGCCGGCTGCATCGTCGGCGCCACCTCGACGCGACATCTCGCGCGCAACCAGAAGGTCTTCGACATCGCCCTCACCGACGCCGACCGCGCGCGGCTGGCCGCGATCTGCGCGCGCCGCAGCGGTCCTCTGGGCGACTGCTACGAGCTCGAGAACGACCGCACCGGCCGGCATGGCCGGATCATGCGGCCCAACCAGAACTCGCTGGAAGACAAGCCGTGGCAGGATGCCGGCACCGAAACTGCGAGGTGACCAGACTCATGGCGACACGACAAATGCGTTTGCCACTCTCTCCGTCATCCCGAGCGGAGCCGTCCGAAGGGCGGCGCAGTCGAGGGACCTTTCTTGCCGATGCAGCAATAAGAGAGGTCCCTCCACTGCGCCGAGCTCCGCTCGGCTCCGGTCGGGATGACGGTGTTTATTGCCATGTGCGAATGCCCTGCGTCATAGGCCCATGAGCGTCATCGAATCCATAGACAGGCCAAAGCGATGGCCAACGTGGAGAGGCAAGAAAGGGAGACTTCGATCATGACTATTTTCAAGACGTTGCTGCTGGCCGGCGTCGCCGGCGTGCTGTTCGCGGGGCCGGCCGCGGCCTGCCCCGCCAAGATCGGCGCGGTCCTGTCGATGACCGGCTCCTACGCGACCTTCGGGCCGCCGATCAGCAATGCCGCCGCGCTCGCCGTCGAGCAGCTCAATGCCGCGGGCTGGAAGGTCGGCGACTGCAGCAAGCTCGAGTACATCGTGCGCGACGACCAGACCCAGCCGTCGGTCGGCGTCGATGCGGCGCGTCGCCTGGTCGATCTCGATGCGGTCGGCGCCATCGTCGGGCCGATCACGTCGGGCGTCACCGGTCCCTTGCTGACGTCGGTCACGGTCGACAAAGGCGTGCTGGTGATCGTCTCGGCCTCGTCCTCGCCGACCTTCACCGAGATGGCGCGCCAGGGCAAGCTGAAGGGTCTGTTCTACCGCGTGCTGCCGTCCGATGCCCTGCAGGCCGTCGCCGCGGCCAAGATCGCGTGGGACGCGGGCTATCGCAAGATCGCTGTCTTCAACCTGAACAACGACTGGGGCAACAACCTCGGCAAGCAGTTCGCCGTTACCTTCAAGGCGATGGGCGGCGAGATCACCGGCACGGTGACCTACAACGCCGAGCAGCCGAGTTATCGCGCCGAGGTGAACAAGGCGCTCGAGGCCAAGCCCGAGGCGGTCTACATCGCTGCCACGCCGATCGACGGCAGCAAGATCCTGCGCGACTGGATCTCGCTCGGCGGCACGCAGAAGTTCATCTTCCCGCTCGGCATGAACGACGCCAAGGTGGTCGAGCAGATCGGCGACCAGTATCTCAAGGACGCGTGGTTCGTGACGCCGGGCGCGCCGCAGCCCAACAGCCGCAGCGTGTTCTACGAGAACTACGAGAAGCGCTACAACCTCGACCCCGGCAAGGGTCCGGGCCCGGGGCGCGACTCGGGCTACGACGCCGCCGCCCTGATCGGCTTGGCCATGATGGCCGCCAAGGACTACAAGGACGGCAAGGCGATCGCAGCAGCGATCGGCAAGGTCACCGACCCCGCCGGCACGCCGATCATGGCCACCGTCGACGACTACAGGAAGGCCGTCCAGCTGCTCGGCGACGGCAAGACGATCCGCTACGTGGGTGCCACCGGCCCGATGACCTACGACCAGTATGGCGACGTCTCGACGCCGTTCGTCGGCTGGCAGCTCGAGAACAAGATCTTCGTGCAGAAGAAGAACGTGTCGGCGCAGGACGTCGCCGACATCAAGTCGAAGACGGGGACGTGACGGATCGGGACATGCTGGGGGCGCGCCACTCCAGTGGCGCGTCTTCTCGATGGCTGAAATCAAAATCGACCTCATCCTGAGGAGCACGCCGCAGGCGTGCGTCTCGAAGGATGGGCAACGGGCATGGTGCTCGTTCCCACCAAAGGGCGAAGGTTACTTCGCCCGAATCGAGACGGGCGCTTTGCGCCCTCCTCAGGGTGAGGTTTTCCTGCTCATGGCACGCGCCCAATCATGAGCGTCGCGAGGGCCTGATGCTGACCCTGCACGGTGCCTCCAAGCATTTCGGCGGGGTGAAGGCCGTCGACGACGTGAGCTTCACGCTGGCGCGCGGCACCATCACCGGCCTGATCGGCCCGAACGGCGCGGGCAAGAGCACGCTGTTCAACATCGTCGCCGGCGCTCTCAAGCCAAGTGGCGGGCGGATCGATTTCGGCGAGCGGCGCATCGACGGGCTGCCACCGCACCTGATCTACCGGCACGGCATCGCCCGCACCTTCCAGATCCCGAGGCCGTTCGGCGTCCTGTCGGTGCTCGAGAACGCCATGCTGGCGCCGCTCGGGCAATCCGGCGAATCGTTCTGGAACACCCTGCTGCGGCCCGGCCGGGTGCGCGCCGAGGAGCGCGCCAACCGCGACAAGGCGCGCGAGATCCTCGCCTTCCTCAATCTCGTCCATCTCGCCGACGAGCCGGCGCGCAATCTCTCCGGCGGGCAGCTCAAGCTCCTCGAGCTGGCGCGCGCGCTGATGTCCGACCCGACCCTGATCCTGCTCGACGAGCCCGGCGCCGGCGTGAACCCGACCTTGCTTGGCCAGATCATGGAACGCATCGCCGAGCTGAACGCGCGGGGCATCACCTTCCTGATCATCGAGCACAACATGGATCTCATCATGAGGTTGTGCCGTCCGCTGGTGGTGATGGCTGGTGGCCGTCTGCTGATGCAGGGCGAACCCGAGGCGGTGCGCAACGATCCGCGGGTGCTCGATGCCTACCTCGGAGGCACGGCGTGAGCGCTGCCAAGCCTCGATCCGACGTGCCCCATCTCGCCGTCACCGACCTGGTGGCCGGGTACGTGCCCGACGTGCCGATCCTGCGTGGCGCCTCGCTGCGCGTCGACGACGGCGAGATCGTCGCCGTGCTGGGACCGAACGGCGCGGGCAAGTCGACCCTGGTCAAGGCGGTGGCCGGCCTGGTGCCGGCACGCAGCGGCGACATCCTGGTGCATGGCGCGAGCATCCTCGGTCTCGCCACGCACAAGCTGGTCGGCACCGGCGTCGCCTACGTCCCGCAGGTCGGCAACGTGTTCACGCGGCTGTCGGTCGAGGAGAATCTCGAGCTGGGCGGCCTTGGCGGGCCCCCTTCCAGGACGCGCCAGCGCATCGCCGGGATGTACGCGCTGTTTCCCGACCTCGCCCGCTTTCGCCGCCTGGCGGCCGGCCGCCTCTCGGGCGGCCAGCGCCAGATGGTGGCCGTCGCCCGGGCGCTGATGGCCGAGCCGCATCTCCTCATGCTCGACGAGCCGTCGGCCGGCCTCAGCCCCAGAATGGTCGAGCTCGTCTTCCAGAAGCTCCTGGAGATCCGCGCCGTGGGCGTCAGCATCCTGCTGGTCGAGCAGAACGCCAAGGCGGCGCTGGCGATCTGCGATCGCGGCTACGTGCTCGCCGAAGGGCGCGAACGCTTCGAGGGCAGCGGCCGCGACCTGCTCGCCAGCCCCGAGATCGGCGCGCTCTATCTCGGCGCGACGACGAGGCTGGCGTCGTGATCCAGGTGCTTGCCGACGGCGTCGTCGCCGCGTCGTTCATCGTGCTGGGGGTGGTCGGCCTCAGCATGATCTACAACATCCTGAATTTCCCGAGCTTCGCGCAGGGCGATCACATCGCCACTGGCGCCTACATCGCGCTCGGCATCGTGGCGCTCGCCGGCACCGCCGGCTCGATCGCCGGATTGAGCTTCGGCTGGCCGCTGATCGGCGCGCTGATCTGCGCGACGATTCTCAATGGTCTGCTGGCGCTGCTGATCGACCGCTCGATCTATCGGCAGTTGCGGCTCAGGAACGCCTCACGCATCAGCCTGATCATGGCCTCGTTCGGCGTGGCGCTGATGCTGCGCAACCTGATCGTGCTGCTCGCCGGACACGATCCGCAGTACTACGCCTTCGCGATCCAGCCGGCGCTCAGCATCGGCGGCGCCCGCATCACGCCGAACGACCTCTTGGCGGTCATCGTGACGACCATGATGGTGGTCGCCCTGCACCTGTTCCTGTCGCGAACGACTCTCGGCAAGTCGATGCGCGCAGTGTCGGAGAATCCGTCGCTGGCACGCGTCAACGGCATCGACGTCGACCGCGTGATCCGCTGGACGTGGCTGATCGGCGCCGGGCTGGCGGCGATCGCCGGGGTCCTGCTCGGCCTCTCGGTCCAGGTCAATCCATCGATGGGTTTCGAGCTGCTGCTGCCGATGTTCGCGGCGATGATCGTGGGCGGCGTCACCAGCGTCTATGGCGCGGTGCTGGGCGCCCTGCTGATCGGCGTCGCCGAGGCGATCACGGTGCACTACATCGCACCGGAGTACCGCCAGGCCGTCGCCTTCCTGGTCGTCATCCTCGTGCTGCTGGCCAGGCCGCAGGGCATCCTCGGGGAGAAGGCCTGATGGACATCCTGTCCTACCTGGTCTTTTTCTCCGCCGTGTCGGGCATCTACGCCATCGCCACCCTGGGGCTCAACCTGCAATGGGGCTTCACCGGCATCATGAATGTCGGCGTCGTGGGCTTCTTCGGCGTCGGCGCCTACGCCACGGCGTTTCTGACCGGGCCGGCCTATCCCGATGCGTTCGGCGGCTTCGGCCTCCCACCGCTGGTGGGCTATCTCGGCGCCATGATCGCCTCGGGGCTCGCCGCCCTGGTGGTCGGCCTGCTGACGATTCGGCTGCGGCACGACTTCCTCGCCATCGGCACGTTCGGCGCCGCGATCTGTATCCAGCTGCTGGCGATGAACCTGAAGCCGATCACCCGTGGCTTCGATGGCCTGCACAGCCTGCCGCGGCCGTTCGCGGGCCTGGCGGCGACGCCCGTGGCCGCCAACGCCTACTTCCTGGCGATGGTGGTCGCCATCATCGCAGCCGTGGTGTGGGCGCTCGAGCGCATGGTGCGCTCGCCATGGGGCCGCGTGCTGCGCGCCATCCGCGAGGACGAGGAGGCGAGCGCGGCGCTCGGCAAGAACGCCTTCGCCTTTCGCCTGCAGACCTTCGTCATGGGCTCCATGCTGATGGGTCTCGCCGGCGCCCTCTATGCGAGCTTCACCGGCTTCGTCAGCCCGCAGGACCTGCTGCCCATCCTCACCTTCCAGGTCTACGTGATGCTGATCGTCGGCGGCAGCGGCAACAACTATGGCGCCGTGCTGGGCGCGGTGCTGATCTGGGCGCTGTGGACCATGACCGAGACTTTCCTCGGCGCCGTCCTGCCGGCCGGGCTCAAGCAGCAGGTGTCGGCGCTGCGCGTCGTCCTGGTCGGCCTGATCCTGGTGCTGATGCTGCTCTACCGGCCGCAGGGCCTGCTGCCGGAGCGCGCGAACGTCTCGCGCGAGGCGCGGCTGCAGGGATGACGGAGAACCGTTGTGGATCGTGCAAGGACAGGATGAAAGGTTCCTCGCTTACGGCGCTTGCGAGGCAAACGCCGGAAGCGAGGGAGCCTTCTCTCAAGATCGACAGGAGTGCGCCATGCTGATCGATATCTCGCCGGTACTCGAGCCGCGCCTGCCCGGCTGGCCGGGTGACACGCCGTTCACCATCGAGCGCGTGGCCAGGATCGGACCGTCTTGCCCAGTCAATGTCTCGAGCATCGTAACCTCGAGCCAGATCGGCGCGCACGCCGATGCGCCGCTGCACTACAAGCAGGACGGGGCCGGTATCGCCGATCTGCCGCTCGAGCCGTTCATCGGCCGCTGCCTCGTCGTCGATGCGCGCCGCGCCTCGGGCCGCACCATCTGCGAAGCCGACGTGATGCCCACACTGCCGGACAAGGTCGAACGCATCCTTATCCGGCAGTACGAGCGCTATCCCACCGAGTGGGATCCCGACCTGAAGGGCCTCGATCCCGCGTTCGTCACGTCTCTCGCCCGCCGCGGCGTCCGGCTGATCGGCGTCGACGCCGCATCGGTCGATCCCGCCGATTCGAAGACGCTCGATGCCCATCACGAGATCGACCGCCACGACATCCGCATCGTCGAGGGCCTGGTTCTCGATCGCGTCGAGCCGGGCGAATACGAGCTGATCGCGCTCCCCATCAAGATCGCCGGCAGCGACGGCGCGCCGCTGAGGGCGGTGCTGCGGCCGCTCGAGTAGCGACTTATCGCTGCTGGGAGCGCGCCACTCATAGGCGCTGACTTACGAAGGGCCTCACCCTGAGGAGCGGCCCGGGGGGCCGCGTCTCGATTAGGGCGAAGTAACCTTCGCCCCTTGGTCGGCAACACAGAGGGTGTTGCGACACCACTGTTTCAGCGATTTCGCGTGCAGCCCATCCTTCGAGACGGCCGCTACGCGGCCTCCTCAGGATGAGGAGCTTGTCGGGTCTTCGACCAAAGCTAGCGCCTAGGAGTGGCGCGCTCCCAGCGATGATCCCATCCCGAGCGACGGTTTTGACCCGATCGGAACCCTCCGATACGACTGTGGCGAACACCATCGCAGTGAGAGCGGTAAGCAGTTCGATCCTGAGAGGAAACGGCGATGACGGGTTTCAACGGGCTCGGCCTGCACCTCGGCAACCTGTCGCGTCTGTCCGATGCCAGATCGCGCTCGATCAGCCCGGAAAATTTCACCGGCGCGCCGGGTCAGGGCGGCAGGGCGACCGAGGGCACGGGCGCCTCGCCGGCGCGCTCGCTCGGCCAGGGCTGGAAAGTCTCGCCGTCGATCGACGTGGCGCCGGGCGCCACCGCGGTGCTGGCCGACATCGACGGGCCGGGCGCGCTGCAGCACATCTGGGCGACCATCCGTGGTGGCCGCTGGCGCTTCCTCATCCTGCGCATCTACTGGGACAACGCCGCCAACCCGTCGGTCGAATGCCCGGTCGGCGATTTCTTCGCCAACGGCTGGGAGCGCTATGCTGCCGTCAACTCGCTGGCGGTCTGCGTCAATCCCGGGCGCGCCTTCAACTGCTATTGGGAGATGCCGTTCCGCAAGCACTGCCGCGTCACGCTGACCAATCTCGACGAGGTCGAGACGCGCCTCTACTACCAGATCGACTACGCGCTCACCGACGTGCCGGAAGACGCGGCCTACTTCCACGCGAGCTTCCGGCGCTCCAACCCGCTGGCCTACAGGACCGACCACACCATCATCGACGGCATCGTCGGCAAGGGCCACTACGTCGGCACTTACATGGCATGGGGCAGCAACAACACGGGCTGGTGGGGCGAAGGCGAGATCAAGTTCTACCTCGACGACGACGAGCGGTTTCCCACCATCTGCGGCACCGGCACCGAGGACTATTTCTGCGGCGCCTACAATTTCGACGTCGGCATCTGCGAGCCGGACAAGCCGCATGCCTACAGCGAGTTCAGCACCGCCTACGCGGGCCTGTGCCAGGTCATCCGGCCGGACGGCATCTACCGCTCGCAGCAGCGCTTCGGCATGTACCGCTGGCACATCATGGACCCGGTGCGCTTCGACAAGCAGTTGCGCGTCACCATCCAGGCGCTGGGCTGGCGGCCCGACAAGGAGCGCCGCTACCTGCCGCTGCAGGACGACCTCGCCTCGGTAGCGTTCTGGTACCAGGCGCTGCCGCACGCGCCCTTGAAGCCGCTGCCCGACCGCGATTTCCTCGAGGTGATCTGATCCGGAGGCCGATTTCATGATGGCTCAGCAAACCACGCCTCACCCCGAGGAGGGTGCGCAGCGCCCGGCTCGGTTCGGGCGAAGTAGCCTTCGCCCTTCGGCGGGCCGCGGATCAAGCGTCCGTTGCCCATCCTTCGAGACGGCCGCTGCGCGGCCTCCTCAGGATGAGGCGAAGAGCGAGGCCGGCAAATGAACGAGTCGCTCGCCCGCGCCCCGGTCGGACGGAGCGGCGTGGAGATCACGCGGATCGGCCTCGGCTCGGCGCCGCTCGGCGGTCTGTTCACGCCGGTGGCCGAGACCGACGCCGAGGCGACGATCGCACGCGCCTGGGACTTGGGCGTGCGCTATTTCGACACCGCGCCGCTCTACGGTTTCGGCAGCGCCGAGCGGCGCATGGGCGCCGTGCTGCGCCACAAGCCAAGAGACTCGTTCGTGCTGTCGAGCAAGGTCGGCCGTCTGCTGCGGCGGCGCGACCGGCCGCCGCGCGAGGACCGGCTCTACAAGGACACGCCGGAAGAGCGCCCGGTGTTCGACTACAGCTACGACGGCGTGATGCGCTCGGTCGACGAGAGCCTGAGCCGGCTCGGGCTCGACCGCATCGACATCCTCTACATCCACGATCCCGACAACCATCACGACGAGGCGATCGACGGCGCCTTTCGCGCCCTCGATCGCCTGCGCAGCGACGGCTCGGTGCGCGCCATCGGCGCCGGCATGAACCAGCACGAGATGCTGGCCCGCTTCGCGCAGGAAGCCGCGTTCGACTGCTTCCTGCTGGCCGGCCGCTACTCGCTGCTCGACCAGGGTGCGCTGGCCGGCCTGTTCGACATCTGCCTCGCCAAGGGCATCGGCGTGGTGCTGGGTGGCGTGTTCAACAGCGGCATCCTCGCAGCGCCGCAGGCCGGCGCGACCTTCGACTACCGCGAGGCCGATCCAGCCCTGATCGCCCGTGCGCAGCGCCTCGACGCGATCTGCCGCGCGCACGGCGCTGATCTCAAGTCGGCCGCCATCCAGTTCGCACTCGCCCATCCCGCCGTCAGCGGCATCGTACTGGGCGCACGCACGGCCGGCGAGATCGAGCAGAATCTCGGTGTCGCGCACCAGGCGGTCCCCGGCGCGGTGTGGCAGCAGATCAGGAGCGAGAGCCTCGTCGATGCGAAGGCACCGCTGCCGGGAGACCAGGCTTGAGCCTGCCCGTCATCGACGCGCATCACCACTTTACGACTTGCTGGTCCGCAGCCGTGAACTGCCGGCGGCAACCGCCATCGCCCGCGACTTCCCGGGCGGCCGCTTCGTGCTCGACCATGCCGCCAAGCCACCGATTGCGACCGGCTTCGACCAGGTATGGGCGGACCGGCTGGCAGCGCTCGCCGGTTGCGCCAACGTCTGGTGCAAGATCTCCGGCCTCGCGACCGAGGCCCGATGGAGCGACTGGAATGCCGAGCGCCTGCGTCCTCCGATCGACCATGCCTGGCGCTCCTTCGGCGAGGACCGCCTGATCTACGGATCGGATTGGCCGGTCTGCCTGCTGGCCGGCGACTACGCCCGCATCAAGACGGCTGCCGAGAGCTGCCTCGTCGCACACGGACAGTCGACGCTCGACAAGGCGCGCGGCACCAACGTCATTGCCGCCTACAAGCTCAGGATCGGAGAACAGTGATGCTGATCGGACTGAACCCCCTCCTCAGCCCCGATCTGCTTCACGCGCTGCGCGGCCATGGGTCACGGCGACACCGTCGTGCTGGTTGACGCCAACTTCCCCGCCGCCTCGGTCGCGCGACGATTGATCCGGGCCGACGGGTCGGACCTGCCGAGCCTGCTCACTGCCGTGCTGAGCGTCCTGCCGATCGACCAGATGGAACCCGAGCCGGCCGTTGGTATGGAAGTGGTCGGCGATCCGGCACGATGCGAGCCGGTCCATCTCGACATGGAGCGCCTGCTGGCGCGTCACGCGCAGCCCGCGACGGCGCTCACCCTGATCGAGCGTCACGCCTTCTACGACCTCGCCCGCGCCGCGTTCGCCGTCGTCGCGACCGACGAACGCCGGTTCTACGGCAACATCATCCTGCGCAAGGGAGTGGTCGCGCCCTGACTCATGGTCTTCCGGACCGCGAGCGTCTCGCTCGCTCATGAATCTGAGCGAGC
>JALHMO010000119.1 GCA_022844015.1 Reyranella sp.
CTGAAGGAGCGCCGCGCCGGCGAGCGGACGGTGCTGGTGCCGAATCCTGGCTGGTGGGACAAGCCGACGCACAATCTCACCGAGGTGATCTTCACGCCGGTCGCCAACCCGGCGACGCGCGTCGCGGCCATCAAGGCGGGCGACATCGACATGATGTACGAGGTGCCGCCGGCCGACACCGAGTCGCTGAAGAAGGAGGCCAACGTCGCGGTGCTCGAAGGCCCCGAGACTCGCGTCGTCTTCCTCGGCTTCGACACCGAGCGGCCCGAGCTGCTGGAATCCAACGTCAAGGGCAAGAACCCGTTCAAGGACAAGCGGGTGCGCGAGGCGATCCATCGCTCGATCGACGTCGAGGCGATCAAGCGCACGGTGATGCGCGGCCAGTCGTTCCCGACCAACCTGATGGTGGCGCCGGGCATCAACGGCTACGTCAAGGATCTCGACAAGCGCCCGGCCCTGCTCAAGCCGGAAGAGGCCAAGAAGCTGCTGGCCGATGCCGGCTACCCGAACGGCTTCGAGGTCGGCATGGACTGCCCCAACGACCGCTACGTCAACGACGAGAAGATCTGCCAGGCCGTCGTCGCGATGCTGGCCAGGATCGGCATCAAGGTGAATCTCCGGGCACAGACCCGCTCGCTCTACTTCGCCAAGATCCTGCGCAAGGGCGACTTCAAGCCGGGCGAGACCAGCTTCTACATGCTGGGCTGGTCGCCGGCCGCCACCTACGACGTGCACAACGTGTTCGAGCAGCTCATCCAGACACCGACCGCGGCGACCAAGAAGGGGCTGTTCAACGCCGGCGGCTACTCCAACCCGGCGGTCGACAAGCTGGCCGATTCGATGGAGCAGGAGACCGACAAGGCCAAGCGCGACGCCATGATCGCCCAGGCCACCAAGCTCTATGTCGACGACTTCGCCTACATTCCCCTGCACCAGCAGGCGGTCGTGTGGGCGGCCCGCAAGAACATCGAGCTGGTGCAGCCGGCCGACAATTCCTTCCCGCTGCGTTTCGTCAACGTGAAGTAGGATGGTTCGCGCCTCTCCACGCTCTGCGTGGGGAGGTGCCCCGAAGGGGCGGAGGGGTCATGGGCGGCAATCTTGCCGTTGCCCATGACCCCTCCGGCCTTCGGCCACCTCCCCGCGCTGCGCGCAGGGAGGAAGAAAGAACCCCAAGACGCTCGTTCCGTTCTGGCGTCAATCCTGCTAGGCCTGCCCACGGCTCGGCCATGATCCGATAGATGCTCGCATTCATCCTGAGACGCCTCGCGCAAGCCGTCATCGTCATGCTGACGGTGGGCATCGTGGCCTTCTTCCTGTTCCGCTACATCGGCGATCCGATCAACGCCATGGTCGGGCAAGACACCTCCATGGAGGAGCGCGAGCAGCTGCGCGAGAAGCTCGGCCTGAACGATTCGGCGCCGGTTCAGTTCCTGCGCTTCATCGGCAATGCAGTGCAGGGAAAGTTCGGCCTCTCCTATCGCACCTCCGAGCCGGTCGGCCGGCTCATCCTGGAGCGCGTGCCGGCGACCCTGGAGCTCGCCTTCTGCGCCGCGCTGTTCATCCTGGTCGTCGGCGTGCCGATGGGCGTTTACACCGGGCTCTATCCGCGACACTGGTCGAGCCGGCTGCTGCAGACCGTGTCGCTGATCGGCGTCTCCCTGCCGCCCTTCCTGATCGGCATCCTGCTCATTCTGGTCTTCGCCGTGACTCTGCACTGGCTGCCGTCGTTCGGCCGCGGGCAGACCGTCGACCTCGGCTGGTGGACGACCAACTTCCTCACCTGGAAGGGGCTGCAGGCGCTGATCCTGCCGTCGATCACGCTCGGCCTTTTTCAGCTTACGCTGATCATGCGCCTGGTGCGCTCCGAGATGCTCGAGGTCATGCGCACCGACTACATCAAGTTCGCGCGCGCCCGCGGCCTCACCAACCGGGCGGTCAATTTCGGCCATGCCCTGAAGAATACCCTGGTGCCGGTGATCACCGTCGCCGGCCTGCAACTCGGCACCCTGATCGCCTTCGCCATCGTCACCGAGACGGTGTTCGCCTGGCCGGGCGTTGGCCAGCTCTTCATCCAGTCCGTTCAGTTCGCCGACATCCCGGTGATGGCGGCCTACCTGCTTCTCATCGGCCTGCTGTTCGTGGTCATCAACCTCGCGGTCGACCTGCTCTATTTCGCTGTCGATCCCCGCCTGCGCAACCAGGTCGGGTCGGCGCGCGAGGCGCACTGAGATGGCTGGTGGCAACCCCTCGGGCTGGCTGGCGCGCGCTGCCGACAGCGACGTCTGGTGGAGCTTCAAGTCGTCGAGCCTGACGGTCGCGGCCGCCGTCACCACCCTGGCAATCTTCGCCCTGGCCTTCCTGTCGCCGGTGCTGGCGCCGCACACGCCGTTCGACCCGGCGACGCTCAGCCTCAGCGACGGGCTGAAGCCGCCGGTGCTGCTGTCGCCCGATGGCGACTGGAGCTTCCCGCTCGGCACCGACGAGCAGGGCAGGGACCTGCTGAGCTCGATCATGTACGGCACCCGGCTGTCGCTGGTCGTCGGCCTCGCCTCGGTGGTGGTCGCCATGGTGATCGGCATCACGCTCGGCCTGGTGAGCGGCTATCTCGGCGGTACCGTCGACGCGGTGATCATGCGTATCGCCGATGTCCAGCTCACCTTTCCGGCGATCCTGGTGGCGCTGCTGATCGACGGCGTGGTGCGCACCGTCATCTCGGTGCAGCGCCACGACGAGATCGCGCTGTTCGTCATCGTCGGCGCCATCGGCCTGTCGTTCTGGGTGAGCTACGCCCGCACGGTGCGCGGCTCGGTGATGGTCGAGAAGGGCAAGGAGTATGTCCAGGCGGCGCGCGTCATCGGCCTGTCACCGGTCCTCATCATGGTTCGCCACGTGCTGCCCAACGTGACCGGGCCGGTGCTGGTGATCGCCACGCTCAATCTGGGACTGGCCATCATCACCGAGGCGACCCTGTCGTTCCTCGGCGTCGGCCTGCCGCCGACCGAGCCGTCGCTGGGCACGCTGATCCGGCTCGGCAACGAGGTCCTGCAGTCGGGCGACTGGTGGATCACCGTATTTCCCGGCGTTACGCTCGCCGTCCTGGTGCTGGCCGTGAACCTGCTGGGCGACTGGCTGCGCGACGCCCTGAACCCGAAGCTGCGGTGAACGCATTGAATCGAGGCCGCGCTTTTCATTCTCCTCCCCAGCTTTGCTGGGGAGATGCCCCGTCATACGGGGCGGAGGGGTCATGAGTCACGACAGACGGCGGAGCCCATGGCTCATGACCCCTCCGTCGCCGCAGACGGCGACACCTCCCCAGCAGGGCTGGGGAGGAGAGGAGAGTGCGCCCGAATGCGAATGCCCTGCGGCAGGAGGGCGGTAATGGCGACTCCTTCCAACAATCCACCGCTGCTCGAGGTGAAGAACCTGCGCGTCGAGTTCCCGACGCGGCGCGGCACCCTGCTGGCGGTCGACGACGTGTCGTTCGACATCGCGCCCGGCGAGGTGCTGGGCGTGGTGGGTGAATCGGGCGCCGGCAAGTCGCTGACCGGCAACGCCATCATCGGCCTGCTCGAGCCGCCGGGCCGGATCGCCGCCGGAGAGATCCGCCTCGAGGGGCGGCGCATCGACAACCTTCCGTACGAGGAGATGCGCAAGGTCCGGGGCGCCCGGATCGGCGCCATCTTCCAGGATCCGCTGACCAGCCTGAATCCGCTCTATTCGGTGGGCCGCCAGCTCGTCGAGACCATCCAGACGCACCTGCCGCTGTCGGCCGCAGATGCGCGCCGTCGTGCCCTCGATCTCCTGAAAGAAGTCGGCATCCCCGGCGCCGAGACCCGCATCGACCATTATCCGCACCAGTTCTCCGGCGGCATGCGCCAGCGCGTGGTGATCGCGCTCGCGCTCTGCGCCGGCCCCCGCCTGATCGTGGCCGACGAGCCGACCACGGCGCTCGACGTGTCGATCCAGGCGCAGATCATCGCGCTCCTGAAGGGGCTGTGCCGCGAGCACGCGACGGCGGTGATGCTGGTGACGCACGACATGGGCGTGATCGCCGAGACCGCCGACCGCGTCGCCGTGATGTATGCCGGCCGCATTGCCGAGATCGGGCCGGTGCGCGACGTCGTCAAGCAGGCCCGGCATCCCTACACCAAGGGGCTGATGGGCTCGATCCCGAGCCTCGGCGTGCGCCACGACCGGCTGACCCAGATCGACGGCACCATGCCGCGCCTGACCGAGATCCCGCCGGGCTGCGCCTTCAACCCGCGCTGCACCGAGCGCGGATCGCGCTGCCTCTCCGAGCGGCCCGAGCTGATGTCGGCTGGTACCAGCCGCGCCGCCTGCTGGCTGCACGATCGCGGTGGCGTCGGTGCCCCAATCGTCCGGGAGACCGCCGATGCCTGACTGCACGACCGACGGCCCGATTGATGGCTTGGGGGGCGGCCGGTTCGTCCGCCTCACCGGGCTGAAGCGCTATTTCGACGTGTCGGCGCCTTGGCTGGTGCGCGCGCTCGAGGGTCGGCCGCGCCAGATCGTGCAGGCGGTCGACGGCATCGACATCGAGATCGCCAAGGGCGAGACCTTCTCGCTGGTCGGCGAGTCGGGCTGCGGCAAGTCGACGGTGGCCCGCCTGGTGGTGGGCCTCTATCCGCCGACCGCGGGCTCGATCCTGTTCGACGGCAACGACATGGCCCGGCGCCGCAGCCAGGCCGAGACGGCGGCACTGCGCCGGCGCATGCAGATGATCTTCCAGGACCCGTATGCCAGCCTCAATCCGCGCTGGCGCGTGTTCGACATCATCGCCGAGCCGATCCGCGCCTTCGATCTTTCCAGGGACAAGGCCGACCTCGAGCAGCGGGTCGGCGACCTGCTGCGCCAGGTGCGCCTGACGCCGGCCGACGGGCGCAAGTATCCGCACGAATTCTCCGGCGGCCAGCGCCAGCGCATCTCGATCGCCCGCGCGCTCGCCAGCGAGCCCGAGTTCCTGGTATGCGACGAGCCGACCTCGGCGCTCGACGTCTCGGTGCAGGCGCAGATCCTGAACCTGATGGTCGACCTGCAGCGCCGCCTGCAGCTCACCTACCTGTTCATCTCGCACAATCTCGCGGTCGTCTATCACATCTCGACGCGGGTCGGCGTGATGTATCTCGGCCGGCTGGTCGAGGTGGCGCCGACCGACACGCTGTTCCGCCGGCCCAAGCACCCCTACACGCGGATGCTGCTCGACACGATCCCCGACCTCGAGATGACCGGCCGCCAGCGCGCCCCGGTGGCCGGCGAGGTGCCGAGCCCGATCAACCCGCCGTCGGGCTGCTCGTTCCATCCGCGCTGCCCCTTCGCCAACGAGCGCTGCAAGGTCGAGCGGCCGAAGGCGCTGCCGAGCGAGGGCGGCACGGTTGCCTGCCACGCGATCGAGGAGGGGCGGCTCGCCGTCGAGGAGCGGAGCTACGACGCGGGCCGTTGACGTTTAGCGCGCCTTCCGGCATCCCTACTGTTCAGCCAGCCAGCGCCATTCCGGGAGAATATGTATGCCCGTCAACAACCGCATTGCCTCGTTCCACAAGGACATGACCGCGTGGCGGCATGACATCCACAGCCACCCCGAGACGGCCTTCGAGGAAGTGCGGACCGCCGATGTCGTCGCCGAGAAGCTGAAGTCGTTCGGCCTCGAGGTCCATTGCGGCCTGGCCAAGACCGGCGTGGTCGGCGTGCTGCGCTCGGGCAGCTCGAAGCGGGCGATCGGCCTGCGCGCCGACATGGATGCACTGGACGTGCACGAGACCAACGATTTCGATCACAAGTCGACGATCCCGGGCAAGATGCACGCCTGCGGCCATGACGGCCACACGGTGATGCTGCTCGGCGCCGCCAAGTACCTCGCCGAGACCAAGAACTTCGACGGCACGGTCTACTTCATCTTCCAGCCGGCCGAGGAGAACGAGGGCGGCGGCCGCGTCATGGTCGAGGAGGGGCTGTTCGAGAAGTTCCCGGTCGAGGGCGTCTACGGCATGCACAACATCCCGGGCATTCCGGTCGGCCGCTTCGCGGTCCGCCCCGGCCCGATGATGGCGGCCTACGACATCTTCGAGGTCGTGGTGAAGGGCGTCGGCGCACACGGCGCCATGCCGCATCACGGCATCGACCCGGTCGTCGTGGGCGCCCACATCGTGACGGCGCTGCAGTCGATCGTGGCGCGCAACATCGATCCGATGGACACCGCCGTGGTGTCGACCACGCAGATCCATTCCGGCGACACCTGGAACGTGATCCCGCAGGAGTGCGTGCTGCGCGGCACCGTCCGCACCTTCAAGAAGCCGGTGCAGGACATGATCGAGAAGCGCATCGAGAGGATCGCGCGCAACGTCGCGGCGGGCTTCGGCGCCGAGGTCGTCAAGTGGCGCTACGAGCGGCGCTATCCGGCGACCGTGAACAGCGAGAAGGAGACCGAGTTCGCGGCCCACGCGGCATCGGCCCTGGTCGGCAAGGAGAACGTAAACCGCAACCCGACGCCGGCGATGGGCAGCGAGGATTTCGCCTGGATGCTGCTCAAGCGGCCGGGCTGCTACATCTGGATCGGCAACGGCGACGGCGAAGGCAGCTGCATGGTCCACAACCCGGGCTACGACTTCAACGATGAGATCCTCCCGATCGGCGCGTCCTACTGGGCGACGCTGGTCGAGCAGCAGCTCGCCCGGAAGGCCGTGCCGCAAGCCGCGGAGTAGCCGCAGCCTCCTGCGCCGGCGGCAGTGCGATGGCGTCTCGTGCGCATCCCTACACGGGCCGAGCGATCGGCCTGTCGACCATACATGCCAAGGAGCGGGCGCTGGAGCCGCCGTTCCGGCGGCTGCTCGGCGCCCACGTCATCGTGGCGCCGGAGGTCGACACCGATGCGCTCGGCACCTTCTCGGGTGAGATCCCGCGGCCCGACGCGCTGGTCGAGACCTGCTTCCTCAAGGCCGAGCTCGCCTTCCGCACGCTCGATGTCGATTGCGCGGTGGCGAGCGAGGGCAGCTACGGGCCGATCGCCCGCGTGCCGTTGGTGGCGAGCGGCGTCGAGATCATGGCCTTCGTCGACCGCCGGCGCGGCGTCCGGCTGATCGAGACTCTCGCTACCGAGCGGACCAACTGGCGGCTTCATCGCTTCGAGGCCGGCGATCCCGCTGTCCGTGCGGCCGTCAGGGCGATGGGCTTTCCGCGCTTCGGCGTGTTCGTGATCTCGAGCACCGATCCCAGCAGGCCGATCAAGGACCTGACGCGGATGGAGGACGTCGTGGCCGCTGTCGACAGCGAAGCCGGGCGCTCGGAGGAGGGGCAGGCCATCGTCATCGCCGACATGCGTGCCCACCGTAACCCGACGCGCATGCAGGTGTTGCGGGCGCTGTCGTGGAAGCTCGCGAAGCGCCTGGAATGCCTTTGCCCCAAATGTGCAGCGCCGGGCTTCGGCCTCTCCCAGTCGCGCCGCGGCCTGCCGTGCGAGGCCTGCGGCATGCCGACTCACTGGATCGATTTCGAGATCGACGCCTGCACCGCCTGTGGCCACGCCGCCGTGCGGCCACGCAAGGACGGCCGCCGGACGGCGCCGACGCGGGCGTGCCTCGCGTGTTCCTCTCCACGAAGTGGGGAGGTGTCGCCGTCTTCGGCGACGGAGGGGTCATGAAGCTCGAGAACCATTGGATCCCATGGTTCATGACCCCTCCGTCGCGTGAGACGCGACGCCTCCCCAAGCGAAGCTTGGGAAGGAGAAAGACCTACGCCGCCATCGCCGCCTTGCGGCGGCAGAAGCAGGAGGCGTGGATGGGGACCTCGCAGCGGGCGAGGGCGAGGTCGAGGCGGGACTTGACCAGCGGCGTCTCGATCCTGTCGCCGCGGCGGGTCAGGCACTCGTGCAGGCCGTGCAGGCTCCACACGTTGTCGGGGTGCTGGCAGGAACGGTTGAGCTTGCCGTCGAAGCCGAGGTCGGCGCGGTAGACTGCCTCGGCCTCGGCGAGTTGGCCCTGCTCGAGCAGCAGCGCGCCCAGCGCATGGCGCGTCGGCTGCATCCAGCCCCACGGCTCGTCGTAGAGCAGGGCATCGTTCAGCGCCACCGAGCGGCGCAGGTGGGCGAAGGCGATGTCGTAGTTGCGGCGGCGATACTCGAGTTCGCCGGTCAGCATCGCTTCGGCGACGCCGAGCAGGCTGGTAACGGTGTTGTTGTGCACCAGCCGTGAGTCGGGAACGCGGGCCTTGGCCTCCAGGAAGGCGGCACGCGTCTTCTCGGCTTCCTCGATGTTGCCGAGGATCGAATGTGCCACCCCCTTGGCGTAGAGCATCATCGCGGTGGTCGAGCAGTAGACGTCGCGATCGTCCGGCAGCTTCTGTTCCAGGATCTCCTGCCATTTGCCAAAGCGGACCAGCACGTGCTGCTTCATCGGGATGAAGCCTTCGATGAAATCGGCGAACGGCGGCGTCTCGATCCGCAAGACGGCGTCGGGCGTGGTGGCGATGATCTCCTCGGCCGCCTCGATCGCCGGCGTGTACTGGCCGAGGAACATCGCGCCGTAGATCACGAAGTGGAGGTTGTGCAGCCGGTACATCGTGTAGATGTTCATCGCGCCTTCACTGGCGAGATACTTGCGATCGGCGACCACGGCCTTCTGGTTGTAGACGACGACGTCGCGATAGTTGCCGCACAGCACGTCGATGTGGGTCGGCATATGCACCAGGTGACCCGAGTCCGGCATGATCTCGCGCAGCTTGTCGCCGGCCCGCAGGGCGCGCTGCGGGAACGGCGACATCTCCATGAGGTGGACGTAGAGGTGCAGCAGGCCGGGATGCTCCCAGGAGCGCGGCTGGTCGCGGAACGCCTCCTCGAGCACCTTCATCGCCTCCTCGGTGCCGGCGCCCTCGGCGTAGCCACCGGTCGCGAGATCCCACATCTTCCACGGCGTCTCGCCCATGATCGCCTCGACGAAGACCGAGCGCACCTCGAGGTCGTCGCGGTACCTCTCGAAGACCTTGCGCATCGCGCGCGTGAAATCCTTGTCCCAGCCGCTCTGGTCCTCGATCGGCTCGCGTTGCGGGTAGCGCGCGGGCAGCGCGCTGATCAGCGCCTGCTCGACCGGCGTCGCTCCGCTCGCGCAGGCCAGGGCCTTCTGCATGGCGTCGTAGGAGGCCGCAAGCGCTGCGGCCTTGCTCGTCGGATCCTGCAGCTCCCAGGGGAGGTTGTAGTTCGGTCCCGCGGCGTAGGCGACGCCCCAATGGGCCATGGCGCAGGCCGGATCGTGCTCCGCCGCCTTGGCAAAGCATTTCACCGCTGCCTCGAAGTTGAAGCCGAACGCCCAGTTGAGCCCGCGATCGAACCAGAGCTGCGCCTCCGGCGAGGTCGTCGTGACGGGACGCTTGTAGGCGCCGAGATCGTAGTAGGTCATGGCAGTCTCCTAGTCTTTGCTCCCCTGACATTGGACAGGGCGTTCGCCTTTGGTGCTTTTCTTTTCCGTCATCCCGAGCGAAGCCGCCCGAAGGGTGGCGCAGTCGAGGGACCTTTCTTGTTGACGGGCAACAAGAAAGGCCCCTCGACTACGCCTCGCTGCGCTCGGCTCCGGTCGGGATGACGGTGTCCTTTGTCGGATGTGAAGGGTTGCTTGTCATCTGGGGGCCTGATTCTCACACACCATACGCCTGCCGGGCGACGTCGGCGCCGATGACGCCTTCGGCGCGGTCGCGGGCGACGGCAGCTGGCGCGCGATCCTGCGGCGGACCGTAGCCGCCGGCACCCGGCGTCGTCACGGCGAACCACTGGCCGGCGGCGAGCACGGCGGAATCGCCTTCGAATATCACGCCCGGGCCGCCTTCGACCGCGCCGTGCCCGCCCGGGCCGCCACCGAACAGGCCCCAACTCCGGGAGCGCTGGCGGCTGACGTCGACGCGCACCCGGCAATCGTGCGTCGCCTGGTAGACCCGGCGCAGGCCCATGCCGCCGCGGAAGCGGCCGACGCCGCCGGAATCCTGGACCAGCTCGTAGCGCACCAGGGTGAGCGGATACTCGATTTCCAGCGCCTCGACCGGCAGATTGGAGGTGTTGGTGGTGAGGACGTGCACGCCGTCGAGCCCGTCCTTGCCAGCGCGTGCGCCGCTGCCGCCGCCGATCGTCTCGAGATAGACCCAGGTCGAGCCGTCCTGCGGCCGCTTGCCGATGAAGTAGGCGACGACGCAGGCGGAATTGGTGCACGCCATGACGCGGTCGGGCACGGCCTGCGCCAGCGCGCCCAGGATCATGTCGGCGATGCGCTGGCAGGTCTGCAGCCGGCCGTTGACCGCGGCGGGCGGCAGGCAGTTGAGGATGCTGCCCGGCGGCGCGCTGATCGTGAGCGGCCGCGCCAGCCCGGCATTGGGCGGGATCGACGGATCGAGTACCGACTTCACCGCGTAGTAGGTCGTGGCGAGCAGCGCGGTGTAGGTCATGTTGATGCCGGCGCGGCGCTGCTCGGGCGCCTCGAAGGCGAGCGCCATGCGGTCGCCCTCGACCGTGATCTCGACCGACATCGGCAGGGTCTGCGGCACCTCCTCGTTGTCGAACACGTCCTCGAAGCGCCACGTCCCGTCGGGCAGGGCGGCGATGGCGGCGCGCATCTTGCGCTCGGCGTAGTCCATCAGCGCCTCGCCGGCGCCCAGCACCGTCTCGACGCCGTACCGGGCGGCGAGCCCCTGGAAGCGCTGCACGCCCACGCGATTGGCAGCGCGCTGCGCGCGCAGGTCGGAGAGCCGCTCCGACGGCACCTGGCAGTTGAGCAGGATCAGGTCGAGCACGTCCTTCTGCAACTCGCCGGCGCGCCACAGCCGTACCGGCGGGATGCGCAGGCCCTCCTGGTAGATGTGCGCATGGCCGCGATCGACGAAGTCGGCGTGGTGCGCGAGGTTGACCGTCCAGGCGACCAGCTTGTTGTCGACGAAGATCGGCTCGGCCAGCACGATGTCGGGCAGGTGCGTGCCGCCACCCTCGTAGGCGTCGTTGCCGATGAAGGCGTCACCCGGGCGGATGTCCTGGGTGGCGTAGCGCCGCATGATGTGCGGCACGAGATCGAGGAAGCTGCCGAGATGGATCGGGATGTGCTCCGCCTGGCACAGCGTCTCGCCGCGCGCGTTGAACAGGGCGGTCGAGCAGTCGCGCCGTTCCTTGATGTTGGTCGAATGCGAGGCGCGGATCAGCGTCTCGCCGGTCTCGTCGACGATCGAGGACATGGCGGCGCCGATCACCTCGACGGTGATCGGATCGAGCCGGCAAATACGTGCCGTTGGGGGTTCCAATCCAGGACCACTCATCGCTGGGAGCGCGCCACTCCGGTGGCGCTCCTCCCGTCGATCACACATCCCATGAGCGTCGTCGGATTGGCGCGCTCCCAGTGCATTGTCATCCCTCGATGTCCGTCGCCAGATGGAACAGGCAGTCGCCGCGTTCGCAGCGCGCCGGAACGCGTTTGCACAGCACCAGGCCGCCACGCTTGAACGTCAGCAGCTCGGGCTCGCGCCAGGGCGTATGGTGGAAATGGATGCGCGCGGCCGGCTGGCCGGCCGCGACCTCGGCGCCGAGATCGACCAGCGGCTCGAACAGGCCACCGTCCGAGGCGTAGACGTAGTAGTCGTCACCGCCGATCTCGGTGAGGCGAGTGGGTGTCGGTGCCGGCACGGCGCCCTGCAGCAGGCCGACATGCGCCAGCAGGCGACGCATGCCGTCCTCCGCCACCTGGAGCGAACCCGGCGTCACCAGCCCGCCGCCTCCCAGCTCCGTGCCCATCGACAGCACGCCCTGGCGATAGCAGGCCGAGGTGAAGGTGCGGCCGCCGCCCTGCGGTACCGAGGCGACGTAGCTCACCGGGGCGCCGAACGCCTTCAGCATCCCGGTCACCTTCGCCATGCGCGCCGGGTCGTCGAACCGCGATGCCAGGGCGCTCGGGATGTAGGTGAGCGAGCTGCCACCGGAATGGAAATCGAAGCCGTAGTCGAAGCCCGGCAGCAGGGCATGCTCGATCCAGTAGGCGATCTGCTGGGTGATGGTGCCTTCGGGGTTTCCGGGGAAGGAGCGGTTGAGATTGCCGTCGTCGATCGGTGACGTGCGCTGACCCGCCATCGCCGCGGGGAAGTTGGCCGAGGGGAGGATCACCAGGTGGCCCCTGATGTCCTCGGGCCGGAGCGCGCGGATCAGGTTGCCGAGCCCGATCTGGCCCTCCCATTCGTCGCCATGGTTGCCGGCCTGCATCAGCACGGAGGGGCCGTCGCCGTTCCTGATCCGCACGATGGGGATGGGAATCCAGCCATAGGCCGAGCGGTGCACCGAATGCGGCACGCGCACGAAGCCGGTGGCCTTGCCCTCGGCGGCAAGGTCGATGTCGGCCGACAAGCGGCTCAGGGCCGAGACGTCGGCAGCGCGGGAATCGGTGCTCAAATCGGCTCACTCCAAAGTCGTTCGTTCAGCAGGGCTTCGGCGACATCGGCCGAGATTGCCGCCAGCAGCTTCTCGCCCTTCTCGGCGCTCGCCGTCGAGGCGTCGCCGAGCACGCCGATCGGCGAGCGGCTCGAGAGCTGGCGCCAGCGGTAGACGCCTTCGTTGACCGTCGGGATGGCCGAGAGGCCCGGGATGTAGGGCCCGTGCATCTGCGACAGCTCGTCGGGATTCACCAGCTCGGGGGCGAGCGCCATGACCATCGAGGTCTCGGCCTCGCAGGCATGCAGCAGGGCCTTCTGCTTCTCCAACAATGCGGCGATCGACCTGGCGGCGATGTCCCAGTAGGTGCCGGTGGCGAGCGGCAGCCTGTGCTCGACGGTCAGCTCGCCGATCATGTTCTGCAGCGCCGTCGTGTTGCCGCCATGACCGTTCAGCACGAAGATGCGCTTGAAGCCATGCCGCACCGCCGAGCCGACGACACAGCGGATGACGGCGAACATGGTGGCGTAGTCGAGCGTGATCGTGCCGTTGAGCGACATGTGGTGCTCGGACATGCCGTAGGGGATGGTGGGCGCCACCACCACCGGCGCCGTCCTTTCCATGATCCGCGCCGCGCGATGCGACACCTCGTGGACGCAGCGCCAGTCGACCATGCTGGGCAGGTGCGGCCCGTGCTGCTCGGTGGCCCCGATCGGCACGATGACGATGGCATTGCGCGCCGCCAGCGCCTTGATCTCCGAGGCCTTGAGCCTCGACCAGTCGATCTCGCTCATGATGGGGTGCTTTCCTTGCGACTCGATACTTCGTGCACCGATTGACACGACCTTACCCTGAAGAGGGCGCTTGGCGCCCGTCTCGAAGGGTGGGCCACAACCGGAGCGCTCGATCCCATCCTTCGAGACGGTCGCTTTGGGGGCCCCTCAGGATGATGTTACTTGTGTGTCCGCTACCGCACGGAAACCTGCGTCCCGCGCGTCCCGTTGCGGCCCCATCCATTCGAATCAAGCACTTGGCAGGGACGTAATCGGAGCCGCTGCGCCGCGATTGCGGTCCGCGCCGGTTGTTTGCGTCCCAGGGTGTCATCTGTCGTGCATCCTCTGGGCAGGCAGGCAGGGATCGGGTGGCCTGTTAGGCGACGCCTGCCCGGCCGGCCACGGCGCCGAGCTGCCGTGGCTCGCTTCTGCCGCCATCACGGCGATGGCAGGGGCGCCATGGAGATGTCGTGCCGCTTCCCGTGCTTCATGTCGTTGCTCCCTCCTCGTCCCCAGCCCTTATCCCTGGTACGGATTTTGAATTACGATGCGCGCTGTCGTCCACCACGCTGTGAAGCAGGAACAAACAGGATGAGCGGTGCCCTCGACATTGCCGCCCCGTTGCCGGGAGCGGCGTTCGGCGCAATGGTCAGGCTGGCGCGACCGCTGTCCTTGAGCATGCCCGAGGGGATGCCGCAGGCGCTCGCCGATGCCGGCGGCCTGCTGCTGATCCCCGGTCTGAACGAGATCGTCGAGCGGCCGCAGCTGCTGGTCGAGATGAGCTACCTGTTCGGCCCGGAGGTCGAGGACTATCGCACGCTGCTGACGCGGGTCAGCATGGCCCACGAGACGGTGCCCGAGATCTTCATGGTCACCAACATGGTGCCCGGCTCGCGCCCGCCGCCGGCCCGGCCCGAGCCGCCGCTGACGGCCGACGGCAAGCTGCCGGTGCAGTATCCGCACCGGGTGGGTTGGCACACCGACCAGAGTTACCGCCGTCCGCCGCCCGACATCTCGCTGTTCTTCGCCGTCAACCCGGTGGCGCGCGAGCGCGGCCAGACGATCTTCGCCTCGGGCACGCTCGCCTACGACGCGCTGCCGCCGGCGCTCAGGGCCAGGGTGGACAATCTGGAAGGACTGCATGCCCAGCCTGGCAGCGGGCGCGGCCGCGGCGATGCCGAGGCCGGCCGCACGCCGCGACCATTCGCGCCGCACGAGCGCTCGCAGAAGCAGCCTGTCGCGCGCGTCCACCCGGTGACGGGCAAGAAAGCGCTCTATCTCTGCGAGCGCAGCCAGATGGACTGGTTCGACGGTCCCTTCGTCGGCATGGAGCCCGGCCCGCACGGCGACGGCGCCCGGCTGCTCGACGAGTTGATGGCGCACTACACGCGGCCGGAGTTCGTCTACGTCCACGAATGGACCCAGGGCGACGTGCTGGTGTGGGACAACAGATGCCTGGTCCACACCGCCACCTGGTACGACGCCGACCGGGAGCAGCGCATGATGTGGCGCACCACCGTGCGCGGCAATCCCGGCGCGATCTATACGGGGGAGGCGAAGAGCTGGATTCCGCGGGAGTCGACGGCGGCCTAAACCAGAAGGCTCTGCGCGCCAGGTCATTGGGCTACCAGCGATCCCTTGCGACCCTATCGCCGCTCGCTGCGCGGATCGAGGGCGTCCTGCAGGCCGTCGCCGACGAAGTTGAAGGCGATCACGGTGAGGAAGATCAGCAGGCCGGGCCACAGCGCCAGCACAGGCGCTTGCTGCAGCAGGTCCTGTGCGCCGGTCAGCATGTTGCCCCAGCTCGCGGCCGGCGGCTGTATGCCGAGGCCGAGGAACGACAAGGTCGACTCGAACAGGATCAGTGTACCCATCGACATGGTGGTGGCGACGACCAGCGAGCCTGCCGTGTTGGGCAGGATGTGGCGGAACATGATGCGCAGCGGCACGGCGCCCAGCGCTTGGGCGGCGCGCGTGAAGTCGCGCGCCTTGAGAGACAGGGTCTCGGCGCGCACCAGGCGCGCCACCGTGGTCCAGCCGGTCAACGCGACGATGACGATGATGCGATAGACCGAGAAGAATTCCGAGCGGGCGATGTCGGCCGGGACGCCGACCTTCACCGGGTCGATCGCCGCCATGACGATGAGCAGGGGCAGCAGCGGCAGCGCGATGACGCCGTCGGTCAGGCGCATCAGCAGGCTGTCGAGCCGGCCGCCGAGATAGCCCGCGGCGACGCCGATCACGGCGCCGATCACGGCTGACAGCAGCGCGCCCGACACGCCGACCAGCAGAGAAACGCGGCCGCCGTCGAGCAGGCGCTGGAAGAGGTCGCGGCCGAGATCGTCGGTGCCGAGCCAGTACTCGGCCGAGGGCGGCTCGAAGCGGCGGAACAGGTCGGTTGCCGTCGGGTCGATGCCGCGCCAGCCGGCGATCAGCGGCGCGGCAAGCGACAGGATCAGCAGCACGGCAAGGAAGACGAGCGAGACCTGCGCCAAGCGATGGCGCATCAGGCGCGAGCAGGCAAGGCGGCGCGGGCTCGCGGCACCGATGCGCCCGGCCTGCCTCATGCATTGCCCGTCAGCGATACGCGGGGGTCGACCCAGACATAGGCGAGATCGGCCAGCAAGTTGCCGGCCAGGGTCGCCAGCGTCGCGATCAGCAGGCCGACCAGGGCGAGGTTGTAGTCGTTGTCGAGGATCGCCTGGTAGATCGCCTTGCCCATACCCGGCCAGGCGAACATGGTCTCGGTGATCAGTGCGCCCGACAGCAGGCCGCCGAACGACAGGGCGAGGATGGTGAGCACCGGCGCCAGCGCATTGGCGAAGGCATGACCCCACAGCACCTGGCCTTCCGGCGCGCCCTTGGCGCGGGCGGTCCGGATGTAGTCCTGGCGCAGCACCTCGATCATCGCGCCGCGCATGAAGCGGGTGTAGGCACCGAGCTGGACCAGGGTCAGGGTGATCACCGGCAGCATGAGATGGCGGGCGTGGTCGACCAGGGCGGCGGTCCACGGCGTGCCCGGCCGGATATCGGCCATCCCGCCGGCCGGCAGCCAGCCGAGCCCGACGGCGAACAGGGTGATCAGCAGCAGCGCCACCCAGAACGGCGGGGCGGAGATGCCGGCGAAGCAAACGAGGTTGATCAGGTAATCGGCAATGCTGCGCGGCCGCGACGCTGCCCAGATGCCGAGCGGCAGGGCGACCGCCGTGGCGATCACGAAGGCGGTACCGGCCAGCACCAGCGTGTTGAGCAGGCGCGGCCACAATACCGCCAGCACAGGCTGGCCGAAGGAGCGCGAGTAGCCGAAATTGCCCTGGATGGCCTCGCCGGCCCAGGCCAGGTAGCGCGCGAGCAGCGGCCGGTCGAGGCCGTACAGCGCCCGCAGACGCGCGGCATCCTCGCTGGTCATCTTGGGATCGCCCGCGATCATCTGGTCGATCGGATCGCCCGGCATCAGCCCGATCAGCAGGTAGACGACGAAGCTCATCAATACCAGCGTGACGATGACCTCGACCGTGCGGCTGGCCAGGTAGCGGGTCATCGCCGGGCCTGAGCTTTCTTCCTCCCTCGAAGACACAGGGCATTCGCATATGACGAAAAAGCCGTCATCCCGACCGAAGCGAAGCGTAGTGGAGGGACCTCTGTTGCTGGTTCTCCAAGAAGAAAGGTCCCTCCACTGCGCCTCCCTTCGACTGCGCTCAGGGCAGGCGCTGCGCTCGGCTTCGGTAGGGATGACGGCTCTTTTGCCAAGTGCGAACGTCCTGCCCGGCGACGGGGGAGGAGAATGAAGCGAGACCTCATGCCGCCAGTCGCTTCTCCAGGCCGGCCTTCACCTGCGGCCAGTCGGTGTCGATGATCGAGAAGTAGACCGAATCGCGGACGTGGCCGTCGGCCATGATCATGTGCTTGCGGAAGATTCCTTCCTGGGTGGCGCCGAGCTTGAGGATGGCGGCACGGCTGCGGGCATTGCGCGCGTCGGTCTTGTACTCGACGCGGTGGAACCCCAGCACCTCGAACGCGTGCCGCATCAAGAGCAGCTTGCATTCGGGGTTGACCGGACCGCCCCATACGGCGGGCTCGTACCAGGTCGAGCCGATCTCGAGCTTCCGGTGCGCCGCCTCGATATTGAGATAGCGCGTCATCCCGACCGGGCGGCCCTCCGCTTTCAGCATCACGACGAAGGCCAGCTCCCGCTCGCCGTCGCTGCGCTGCAGGGCGCTGTCGATGTAGGGATCGTAGAGCGGGCCCAGCGCCGAGGTGGTGACGGCGAAAATCTCGGGATGCTGGGCGGCCGGCCGGATGGCGGCGCGATGGCGCTCCTCGAGCGGCTCGAGGCGGACGAACCGGCCATCCAGCGCGACCTTGTCGATTGCCATCTAATCCTCCCAGCGCCACTGCTCGATCCACAGGGTCGAGCTGTTGAGATGGCCGGTCGGCACGACGCCCTTGAGCTGCTTTGGAATGACGAAGGGATCGACGCGGAAGAACAGCGGCAGGACCGGCAGGTCGTCGACATAGAGGCGCTGGATTTCGGCGAAGAAACCGCGCCGCTTCTCGACGTCGAGCTCGCGCTCGGCGGCGTCGAGCGCCTTGTCCATGTCGGGGTTGCGGTAGCCCGGATAGTTCTGCCCGCTCCAGCCGTTGGCGGCCGAGGGAACTTCCGTCGATTTCAGAATGGTGCGCGGGACGCCGCCGGGCTGCTGCACCCAGGCATACATGGCGAGCCCGGTGAACTGCCGGCGGTTCAGGCTTTCGGAGAAGATGCGCGGCGGATCCGTCTTGATGCGCAGCTCGACGCCGACCTGGCGGAGCTGGCTCTGGATGACCTGGGCTACCAGCTCGCGCACGCGATTGCCGGCGGTGGTGGTCATGTCGATCGAGAGGCGTTCGCCCTGGGCGTTGTGGCGCACGCCGTTGCGGATGTCGGCGAAGCCTGCCTCGTCGAGCAGCTTGCGGGCCGCCGCCGGATCGTAGGAATAGCGGCGCGCCGCCGGGCTGTACATCGGGTCGAGCGGGCTGATCGGTCCCTCGGCGACCGGCTGCTTGCCTTCGAACAGCTTGTCGGAGATCGCCTTGCGATCGATCGCCGTCAGGATCGCCTGGCGCACCCGCCGGTCGGCCAGGAGCTTGTTGTCGAGCATGGTGTCGATGTGCTCGTAGATCAGCGCCGGCTTGTAGATGAAATCGTACTTGGCCTTGTGGCGCTTCTCGAAGGCGAGCGCCTGGTCGAGCGACAGGCCGAGCTCGCCCAGCGCATAGTCGATATTGCCCGACAGGAGGTTGGCCTCGAGCGAGGCCGTGTTCTCGAAGATCTTGATGACGATGCGCTTGAAGTGCGGCGCCTGCCCGGTCCAGGTCGGGTTGCGCTCCAGGGTCACGCGGCTGCCCGGCACGATCTCGACCTTGCGGAACGGGCCGAAGGCCAGGCCCGGGTTGGTCGAATCGGTGTCGAAGGCGGTCTTGTTGCGGTATTCGGCCGGATTGGCGTCGAAGATCGGCTTCTCGATGTGGGACGGCAGGAGACTGAGCCCCATCGAGTTGTAGTCGTAGGTCACCCGATCGATCGTCAAGGTGAAGCGTCGATCGTCCTTGGCGTCGAGCTTGAGGATGCGCCTGTAGCCTTCGGACGAGGCCACGCCCGACAGCGGGTGCTTGCCGACCTCGATCGTGAACGCGACGTCCTTGACGGAGACCGGAACGCCGTCGCCCCAGCGCAGCTCGCGCAGCTCGAGGTCGAGCTCGATGCCCTTTCTGCTGCCCCCCTTGCCATCATCCGGCAGATCGATGACCCGAGCCTTGCCGTTCTCGATGGTGGGCAGATCGGTGCAGGCGAGGCAGACGAGCCTCGAACTCGCATCGTAGGCGGTGAGGGGGCGGGCCGTCATGTTGGTGATCAGCGACTTGGCCAGCATGGAGCTGATCAGGGGATTCCAAGTGCCCGGTGACTGGTTCATGCCGAGCACCAGCTCGTCCTTGGCTCGGGCAGGCGCGGTGAGCGCCGACAGGGCAACCAAAAGCAAGAGCAGGCGCAACATCATTTGCCGGCACCGTCGCATTGCGCGATGTCGGAGACAAGAAGGCTCGGCGCCTTCCTCCCACGTTCCTCTTCCCAACCGGGGAAGGCGCCGCTTGGGTGAAGGCGAAGACTACTCGATCGCCTGCTCAGCCAGCCGCTGCCCCTGCCGGAGAAAAAGGGCAAGAGATGGTTGGAACTAGGGTGTCAGCGCCCCAGCATCGGGCGGGATGCCGGAGGTCGGCCGCCATGACGGGCCGACCATTGATCGGGCGATTCGAGAAAGGCACTGGTCTCCGACAGGCCGCGCTCGTCGAAGTATTTGTGCCTCTGCGCCGCCTCCAGCGCATCCCACCAGGTGGCGAGCGCATGAAGCTTGACGCCGGCGGCGGCCAGCAGCTCGACGCTCTGGGGGAAGATGCCGTAGTGGAAGATCACGAAGCAGTCGGTGACCTTCGCCTCGGCGCGCTTGAGCGCATCGATGAAGACCATCTTGCTGCCGCCATCCGTCGCCAGATCCTCGACCAGCAGGACGCGCTTGCCGGGCTTGAGATCGCCCTCGATCTGGGCCATCCGGCCGAAGCCCTTGGGCTGCTTGCGCACGTAGACCATCGGCTTCTTGGCCAGCGCAGACAGGAACGCGGCGAAGGGGATTCCCGCGGTTTCTCCACCCGCGACTGCGTCGATCTTGCTCCAGCCGATCTGCTTGCCGATCAGGCGATAGGCGTGGCCCATGATCTTGGCGCGCGCCTCGGGAAAGGAAATTATCTTGCGGCAGTCGATATAGACTGGGCTGGCTCGTCCGGACGTGAAAATGTAGGGATTGTCCGGCCGGCAGTGGATCGCCTCGATCTCGAGCAGCAGCCGGGCGGTGTCCCTGGCCTCGGCCGTGCCGCTGCCTCGGCTTGGAACAACTTTTCCATTCAAGGTGTTGGACGGCGTCCTTCTTGGAGCCGCACCGGGCGATTTGGCCTTCTTTTTCGTCGCCATGCTGCAACATCCCCCAACGCCGCTTGCGACAAAATGACGGTGGTGTGTTTAGCGTCCATCACCACTACCGGCAAGGGCGGCTGTGGGGATTTGGCACAAGAGGTCACGGCGCAACGAGTTGTGGCCGGAATGGGGCGATTGCCGGCCGGCACGAATGGTCACGACCCCGCCGGGTGTCGGCGTGATAGTGCTCGGGCCATGGCCAATCGCAGCCTTCCGGCCGACCTCGCGGCCCTGGCGCTGCTCGTCGCCCTGTGCCTCGGCATCGGAGTGCTGGGGGCGTCGTTGGCGGAGACCAGCATCGGTACCTGGTACGCCGACCTGATCAAGCCGACTTTCACGCCGCCCAATGAGGTGTTCGGACCCGTCTGGACGGTGCTCTACGTCCTGATGGCGGTCGCCGCATGGCGGGTCTGGCGGGCCGCCGACTGGCAGACATCGCGCGGGCCGCTGACCCTCTTCGCCTTGCAACTCGCGCTCAATCTCGGCTGGAGCGCGGTATTTTTCGGCATGCAGAAGATTGGCGCCGCAGTCGCCACCATCATCGTCCTGGACGTCGCCGTGCTCGTCACCACGCTCGCCTTCCGCACGGTTGACCGTATGGCGGCGCTGCTGATGATGCCCTATCTCGCCTGGGTGCTGTACGCGACCGTCCTCAATGTCGCGACGTGGCGGCTCAACCCGACGGCCTGATCGCCGGGGATGGCGTGACGCACACGGGGCAACAGTGGCGGAACAAGCTCTCCAGAAAGCAGCGAACCTCGATGAAAGCTGCTGCCGCGTTCGAGCTCAGGACCGCGGCGGGATGGCGTAGCGCACCGCTGACCTGGGAATGCGGTCGCTGCCGTCGAAGCATACGATCTCGGCCTCGTGGGCCATGTTGCCCTTGCCGTCCGAACGGTAGGTCGTGACGATTCCGCGGTAGGTATCCCGCGCGAGACGATCGCGCACGCCGGAGGCGGAGACGGTCTGGCCCGCCTGGCGCAGATCGCTCACGATCTTGCCTAGCATGCCGACGGCGTCGAACTGGGCAGCGGCGAAGGCATCGGGTTCACTCCTGTAGGCGACGCGATAGCTGTCGAGGAAGGTGCGCATCGGCCCGCTGGTTGCCGAGATCGGCGAGGCGGCCGTTTCGGCGCACACTCCCTTCAGCTCGGCAGGCTCGAGCAGTGCCGCCGTCGCCGGTTGATGCATGGCCGAGCCGGCGACGATCGGCAGGTCGGGAAGAAGCTGGCGCGCCTGGCGCACCGCCAGCACAGTCGACGCGGCATGCAGGTGCAGCACGATCACGTCGGCATTGGCATTCTTGGCGCGGAGCAGGGCGGGCGCGAGGTCGTTGACGGTCGGCGCGATGCTCTCCTCTAGCACCGGCGGCGCTTTAAGATCGCCGAAGGTGCGGGCGAGTTGCTCGCGTCCCGATTGGCCATAGGCGGTGCTCTGATAAATGATTGCCGGCCGCCTGGCGCCGAGCTTCTCGACCACGTAGCGGGCGTGGGCCACCTTCACCGTGGCGTCGCTCGGGAAGAACCTGAAGAACCACGGGTTGCCGAGCTCGCCCAGCCGCGCCGTGCCGGAGATGGTCAGCACGGGAATGGAGCGTTCCTGGGCGAGCGGCAGCAAGGCAAGCATCTGCGTGCCGAGGATGGGACCGACCACTGCCGGTGCCGGGCTGCCGCCCATCGCCCGCTCCCAGGCAGTGACAGCCGCCTCGGGCGTCGACTGGGTGTCGAGCACGTCCGGTTTCAGGGTTACCTCGCGCATCTGGCTCGCCGCCAGCAGGGCGCCGTTGCGCTGGCTGGTGCCCTCGAGGGCCACGAATCCGGTCAGCGGCACGAGCACCGGCAGCCGCACATCCTGCGCTGCTGTCGGGGTTGCGATGGCAGTGGCGAGGGCCGCCAACGAGAAGAGAGCCGACTTTGTGCTCCTCTCCCACACCGTCATCCCGACCGAAGCCGAGCGAAGTGAGGCGTCGTGGAGGGACCCCTCTTGCCGCGGCATCGGCGAGAAAGGTCCCTCGACTGCGCCGCCCTTCGGGCGGCTCCGCTCGGGATGACGGAGGAAAAGCAACATATGCCAATGCCCTTCGGTTGCGGGGGAGACCTAGCTAGAGAAGGATGTGGCCGCTCACGAGCACCCTCACTGGGCCGCGCCGCCAGCCCATGGCGACATCACCTCGTTCATGCCCGTCAACTCTCCCGTCGTCGGATCGCGTACGATACAGGATGGATTGGCAAATCCCAGCGGCGACACCTGGTTGGCGACCTCGACGATCGGCAGCCTGGCGGCGATCGCCTGCTTGACCTCGTCGGGGAGTTCCCGATTGACGCGGATCGGCCCCACGCCCGAGACGTCGATTCGCGGCTGGTGGAAGGCCGTCTCGACGTCGAGCCCGCGATCGACCAGCATCAAGGACAATTGCGCCACGGCCGGCACGATGCGCCGGCCGCCCGACGCGCCGATGCAGAACCACGGCTTGCCATCTCTGGCGACGACGACCGGGCAGATATTGCACAATGGCCGCTTGCCGGGCGCGATCGAGTTGGGCCGATCGGGCTCCGGATCGAACCACAGCATGCCGTTGTTCATCGTGATCCCGGTCCTGGGCAACATCACGCAGGACCCGAACAGGGACATCAGGGTCTGGGTCAAGGCGACCAGGTTGCCTTGCGAGTCGGCCGCGCAGAAATGCGTGGTGCAGGTGTTGGTGGGCTTGTCGCCCATGGATTCCAGGCGCTCCTGGTAGGCTTGATGCATTCCCTGGGCGATGGCGACGAAGAAGGCGGCATCGGGCGGCCCCTGGCCATGCGTAGCCTTGCCGGCCAGCTCGATGGTGCGGTGGAGGGTCGGGCCCGCGGTGAGCCCGCCGGCGACATTGAACGTCGCGCCGCCATGCTCGAATGACAGCGGCTCCACGACGCGGGCCTCGTAGGAGCGCAGATCATCATAGTCGATCGCCGAGCCGCCCGCCTGCAAATCGGCGGCGATGTCCCGCGCCAGCGCGCCTTCGTAGAATTCGCGCGGGCCACCGTCGGACAGCCGCTGGTAGGTTTCGCCCAGATTGCCGAGCTTGAGGTAACGGACCGTGCCCTGCCAGTCGTTGGTCGGCACGCGGCCGCCGTCGGGCAGGTAGCTGGCCCTGGAGGCGGGGAACTTCGACAGGTGCTCGGCGCCATTGGCGAGCATCACCTGCAT
>JALHMO010000120.1 GCA_022844015.1 Reyranella sp.
GGTCAAATCGCTCAATATTCGATACCACCGCTTCCACCCGGCCTGGAACTACACCATCCGGCCGAAAATCAAACACTCAACCTCGTGAAGATCGAAGCGTTTATTTTGTCACAGACCCTCATCGACTGGATAGTCTCGCCGGATCGCCTCGTAGGGCCCGAAGATGCGCGGCTGCATCGGACCCTGCAGCCAGGCGAGATCGGCTTGCCGCCAGATGTGATGATGGGCATCGACGATGCGCGCGGGCCGTGGCTCGTTCGGCATCTAGCAGCAGGCTCCTGGCGGGCGCTTCGCGTCCATGGCGGAAGTGTAGCTGGTTTCGTCATCCCGAGCGACGCCGCGCGTAGCGCGGCGAAGTCGAGGGACCTGTCTTGCCGAGGCTGCAACAAGAAAGGTCCCCCTACTACCCTGCGCTACGCGCGGCACCGGTCGGGATGACGAGGTTTTCTCCATATGCGAGTGCCTTGGCCGGAAGACCGCTGGAGCACGCACCGCTCGGTTGGAGTCGCCGGACGGGAACTGCGCTACCGCGGTTCGGCCCGCGATGAGCCTGCGCGCCGATCGGCCAGGACGCCCAGCACGGCGCGGACGATGCCGCGGTAGCCCGTGCATCGGCACAGGTTGCCGGCCAGTTCCTCGCGCACCCGTGCCTCGTCGGCGTCGGGAAGACGCAGCACGATATCGCGTGCGACCACCAGCATGCCCGGCGTGCAGTAGCCGCACTGCAAGGCATGCTCGCGCGAGAAGGACTCGCGCAGCGCGGCCACGACCGCGTCGTCGGCAAAGCCCTCGATGGTGCGCACGGAGGCGCCGTCGCAGCTGCCGGCGTGGACGATGCACGAGCGTTGCGGCACGCCGTCGATCTCGACGGTGCAGGCGCCACACACGCCATGCTCGCAGCCGATATGCGTGCCCGTCAGCATCAACGTGCCGCGCAACAGGTCGGCGAGATGCTCGCGCGGCTCGGCGACGACCTCCACGGCCTTGCCGTTGACCGTCAGCGCGATCGCGATGCGCTTCATGGCGCGCCTGCTGCCGTCGCGGCATGACGGAGGGCCGCCTGCGCCAGCGCGCTGCGCCACGGCGCCATCTCGCCGAGGCCGGCGACGATGCGCGCGGCCTCGTCCGCCGGATCGGCCAGCAGCGCGCCGGCGTCCTCGATGACGAGCGGCGGCCGGTCGAGCGCCGCCAGCACCGCGCGCGGCGGCGTGCCGGGTGCGGCAAGGACGCAGGCCGTGGCCTTCGAGAACTCGCCGACCTTGCGACAGAACTTCCAGTGTCCCCAACGCGCCTCGGCCGGCAGCACGGGCACCTCGATCGCGCGCAACAGCTCGTCGGGCGCCAGCGCCGTCTCGAAGATGCCGGTGACGAATCCCGCGAGAGGAATGCGGCGCTCGCCCCGCGGGCCGATGGCGACGGCGCTGCCGCCCAGCACCGGCAGCACGCCAATCCAGTCCGCCGCCGGATCGGCATGCGCCAGGCTGCCGCCGATCGTGCCCCGGTTGCGCACCGGGCGATAGGCGATACGCCGGGCGACTGTCGCCATGATCTCGCCGACGCGACCCGGAACGGCACCATCCTCGATCGCGGCATGCGTCGTGCCGGCGCCGATCCGCACGACGTCGCCCGCGCGCGTGACGCCGGCGTAGTCCGGCAGATGGCGCAGGTCGGCGATCGTCTCGGGCTGCGCCAGGCGAAGATTGAGCAGCGGACCGAGCGACTGCGTTCCCGCGCCGGGACGGGCGCCGCCGGCAACCATGTCCACAGCTTCCGTCCAGCTTCGCGGCCGGACATGGGAAAAGGCGGCGGGCTTCACGGCCGGCGGCGCCGCGCCGCCTCGATGGCCGCGAGGACGCGCGACGGGCTCGCCGGCAGATCCGTCACCTCGGCACCGAGGCCTGCCAGTGCATCGTTGATCGCGTTCACGATCGCAGCCGGCGGGCCGATGGCGCCGCTCTCGCCGATGCCCTTCTGGCCGAAACTGGTCCACGGGCTCGGCGTCGCCATGTGCTCGAGCCGCACGTCGGGCACCTCGGTCGTGCCGGGCAGCAGGTAGTCGGCGAGCGTCGCGGCGAGGGGCTGGCCGTCACCATCGTAGGGCATCTCCTCGTACAGCGCGGTGCCGATACCCTGCGCCAGCCCGCCCAGCACCTGCCCGTCGACGATCAGCGGATTGATCAGCGTCCCGCCATCCTCCACGACCACGTAGTCTTCCAGCACGACAGCGCCGGTCTCGAGGTCGACCCGCGCCACGACGGCGTGGCAGGCGTAGGAGTGCGTGCCGGTGTCCGGATCCGGCCGATAGCCCGCCGTGATCTCGAGGCCGCCCCTGTCGACGCCGGGCGGCAGGTTCTGCGGCGCGCGATACCAGGTGCGCGCCACGTCGGCGATGCCGACGGAACCCTCCGCGCCCCGCCGGCGCACCCTGCCCTCCTCTACCGTGACGTCGGCGCGCGAGACCTGCAGCAGCGCGGCCCCGATCACGGCGATCCGGTCGGCGAGCTGCCGGCAGGCTTCGGCGACCGCGCCACCCGCCATCACCGCCGCGCGACTGCCCCATGTGCCGGTCGAATAGGGCGTCAGCGCCGTGTCTCCCAGAACGACGCGGACCTTGTCGGGGTGAATGCCGAGGATCTGGTGCGCGACCTGGGCCAGGCTGGTCTCCATGCCCTGGCCGTGGCTGTGAACGCCGACGCGCACCTCCAGCACGCCGTCGGGGCTCAGCCGTACATGGGCCTGCTCGAAGCCGGGCACGAACGGGATGCCCCACGCGTGATAGACCGAGGTGCCGTGCGCGCCCTGCTCGCAGAAGGTGGCGAGGCCGAAGCCCACCGCCTCGCCCGCCGCCTGCCGTGCCCGGATCCTGTCGACGTCGATCGCCGCCACCGCGCGGCGCAGCGCTTCGGGATAGTCGCCGCTGTCGAAGACCTTGCCGACCAGGTTGCGATAGGGCATCGCCTGCGGCGGCACGAGGTTGGCGAGGCGGATCGCCTGCGCCGTGATGCCGAGCTTGCGCGCCAGCGCGTCGAGCGTCGTTTCCATCGCATAGCACACGCCGGTCCGCGCGACGCCGCGGTACGGCAGGATCGGCGGCTTGCTGGTGCAGGCCGCGACGGTATGGCAGCTGAGCAGCGGCAGGACGTAGGGGCCGGGCAGGATCGAGCCGACCTGGGCGGCCTCCAGGCAGGCACCGAACGGGTAGGACGAGTAGGCCCCGGCATCGACGATGGCCTCGCACGCGACGCCCAGCAGCTTGCCCGCCCGATCGGCCCACGCGGTGATGACGTAGTGGTGCTCGCGGCAGTTGGCGCTGGCGCTGAGCTGCTCGAAGCGATCTTCCAGCCAGCGCACCGGGCGGCCGAGGCGCATTGCCAGGGCCGCGCAGACGATCTCCTCCGGCAGCAGGATGCCCTTGTAGCCGAAGCCGCCACCAACGTCGGGCGAGACGATCCGCACCTGGCCCTCGTCGAGCCCGAGGCAGTCGGCCAAGCCACTGCGGATGACGTGCGGCATCTGGGTCGAGGTCGTGACGATCAGCTGCTCGAGGCGCGGATCCCACTCTGCCAGCACGCCACGGCCTTCGAGCGGCGCCATGCACTGCCGCGCGGTGCGCAGCGTGCGGGTCACCTTCGCGGCGGCGATAGCGTCGAGGCCGGACACGTCATCGGTGCGGCGGATCTCGAGGAACGCGTTGACCGGCCAATCTTCGTGCAGCAGCGGCGCGCCGGGCAGGTGTGCCGTCGTCATGTCGGCGATGGCCGGCAGTGCTTCGTAGTCGAGTCCGCAGGCGGCAGCGAGATCCTCGGCGGCGGCGCGGCTGGCCGCGACACAAGCCGCGATCGCCTCGCCGACATGGCGCACCTTGCCCCTGGCCAGCACCGGCTGCTCGGATACGCGAAAGCCCGGCAAGGCCGAGTTGGCGCGAATGGTGCGGACCTCCGGCAGGTCCTCGATGGTGAAGACCGAGCTCTCGGAGCCGGGAGGCTTGGTCACGCCGGCCAGTCGCGCGTGCGCCACGGGGCTGCGCAGGAACGCGACCTCGAGCAAGCCGGGCCGCACGATGTCGCCGACATAGCGGCCCTGCCCGGCGAGGAACCGCGCATCCTCCTTGCGCCGAAGGGAGGCGCCGACGCCCAGCCCCTTCGACGCGTCCGTCATGCCGCCTCGGCCATCACCGCCACCGGCAGGATGAGGGAATCGGCATCGAAGCGGCGGCCGGCGCGCAGGCAGAAGGCCGGGCGCAGCAGGCGCTCGGCGACCACGCGCGTACCCTCGTTGTCCTGCAGCACGAAGCGGCCGGTCACGTCGTCGAGCACCGAGATGTCGGCCTCGACGCCCGGCCGCAGGGTGCCGATCTCGTTCTCCATGCCGAGCATTGCCGCGCAGTTGCTGGTCACCATCGGCACGACCTGCTCGAGGCCGAGCCCCAGCGCCAGCATGCTGGTCATGGCCGACGCGAGCGAGAAGTTCTGCGCCCCGGCGAACAGATGCATCTCCTCCGTGTCGGGATGCGTTTCCGGCGTGCCCTTCGGCTTGGGCACCGTGGTGTTGTAGCCGTGCATGTCGGCGCCCAGCGTGTCCGGGACGACGCCGGCATCCAGCACCAGGCGCGCCATCTTGAACGAGAAGTGCGAGCCGTGACCGACGTCGGTCTTGAGCCCGCGCGCCAGCGCCTCGCGCACCACCGGATGCAGCTTGCCGTGATGATCGACAAAGCCCCCGGGATGGCGCGTGAACGGGTGCGCCACGACATCTCCCGGCCGCAGGATCTCCAGCATCTCCGGCAGGATGGCGTCGGGATCGTAGGGATGCCGGTCGTCCGGCAGGGGCCACAGCTGGCCGAAATGGATGTAGAGCGGCAGATCGAGACCGCGGCCGATCCTGGCGGCCTGTCGCATCGCCTCGCTGCCCCAGCGCGAGAAGCCGCCGATCTCGGCATGGCCCTTCACGCCGCGCACCAGGTCGGCGTTCTCACGGCCGGCGCGAATGGTGTCGTCGACGGCGATGCAGTCGGGCCGGTAGAGCTCGGGGTAGTAGTGGCCTTCCAGGCCGCCCACCATGTAAGCCGAGATGAAGGCCAGCACCCGCGTCGCGGCAGGCTTTGCGACGTACTCGCGGAATCCCGGGAAGGTCAGCACCGAGGGACCACCCTGGTCGACCACCGTGGTGACGCCCGAGTGCACGCCCACCATGTCGGCGTCGAGCCCGAAGCGGCCGCTGACATAGCGATAGACATGGGCATGGGTGTCGATCAGGCCCGGCAGCACGAGCTTGCCGCGCACATCGATCGTCTCGCGCGCCGGCCCCGGCAGCGCCTTGCCGACGGCGGCGACGCGCCCATCGCGCACGGCGACGTCGAGCAGGCCATCGAGGCGTTGCGCCGGGTCGATGACCCGACCGCCGCGCAGGACGAGATCATAGGGAGCGAGTTGCACGATTCCTCCTCAGAGATACCGAATGCCTTCCGGGACGTGGCAGGCTCTCATCCACTGGAACAAGGACGACCTCGTGTCGAGGAGCGAGCTGCGCGAGCATCTCGAAGCATGGGCCGTCGTGGTGTCGCCCACCCTTCGGGACGCCGCGCTCCGCGCGGCTCCTCAGGACGAGGGGTTGCTGTTCGCCGCAGATCGAAAGCCTCCCGCCGAACGCCCGCCATGACATTCACGCGCTCTCGTTGACAGACGCATTTGGCGGCCGCGTCCCGCCATTTGCAAGTCTCGTGCCGCTCAACCGTGACCCGCGACCTCCGTCCGGGAACGATCGACGGCCAGGTCATGACGAGCTGCCGCCGGTGTCGGTCGTCCTCGATGCCGCCTGCACGCAGGGGACCGAGGTTTCCACGAGGACCTCGATCTCGGCGTCACTGGCGACGAGCGGCGGCCCGAGACGGACCCGGCAATCTGCCCGCACGCGCGGCCACCCGCCTGGAACAGGCGGCGCGTCAGGACGGGCGATGACGCTCGGGAACGATCTCGACGCCATAGTCCAGCCGTTCGCCCTCGGCCGGTTCCGGTATCAGCAGCGCGATGTGGCGCTCGATCCCCGGCCCCGGATTGAAGTTGGCATGCAGCGTCCCGGCCGGAAGCACCACCAGGCTCTTGGGCCCGGCCGTCATCCTCCTGTTGCCGATCTGGATCTCGAGCGAGCCGTCGAGCACGAAGTAGAACTGGTCGAAGTCGTGGAAGTGCATCCTGGGTCCGCCCGAGGCCGGCTCGAGCTCGGCAATGTAGAGCCGCGCGTTCGGCGAGCCCGTCGACCGCTCGACCAGCGGCTGCAGCGTGAAGCCGGGCGAGCTCGTGCGATAACCATCGGGACGAACCTTGCGGACGAGGTCCGCGGCGTTGGGGACGGAGCGCAGCTCGGCCGGCGCGAGGATGCGATCGGGCGGCGGCGCCGGCGTCAGGATCTCGAGATGCAGCTCGTCCTCGGTGCCGTCGTTCCAGTTGCAGTGCGGCGTGCCGGCGGGAATCAGCACCAGCGTGCCCGGCGTCACCGTGAACACTTCCGTGCCGAGCTGGACGTGCATCGAGCCGCTGACGACGAAGTAGATCTGGTCGACGGGGTGGGTGTGGAGCTTGGGGCCGTGATGGCCCGGTGGCACGCGGGAATAGAGGACCATGCACGAATCGATGCCGGTCGCCGACGTCGCCAGGCGGCGGCTATGGAAACCCTCGGGGAAGGTGCTGAGATCGACCTGGACGACGTGCTGCATGGTTTCCTCCGGCAGAGTCCTGTTTCTCTTGTCTGCTCAGGTTAGCGCGGGCGCCGACATGGCAAAACGGCCAAAAGAGACGTTGGATTCGTTCGCGGTCGTCATGAATCGTCCATGCCCCTTCGTGTCGACTACCCGATCGTCAACACGGGCTTGCCGAGCACGTCGAGATGGGGAACGACGCCGAGGCCCGGACCGGTCGGCGCCTCGATGTAGCCGCCGAGCTGCCGCGGGCCGCCCTCGGCGATGCTCACCGTGTTGTAGCCGTTGACGTCGCTCGAGCTGAAGCGGAAGGCCTCGGGAGTCGAATGCGCGAGGTGGGCGATCGCCGCCGTGACGATGTCGCTGCCGCCCGAATCCTCGATGGTCATGGCGATGCCCATGGCAACGCACATGTCGCGCATCTGGCGCGCCGCCGTGAGGCCGCCCACCTTGCTGAGCTTGATGTTGACCACGTCCATCGCCTGGTCGGCATGGGCGCGCAGCAGCATCGCCGGACCGTCGATGATCTCGTCGAGGATGAAGGGACGGCTGGTGCGCCGGCGGATCGACAGGCACTCGCCGTAACCCAGGCAGGGCTGCTCGAGATAGAGGTCGATGTCCTCGATGGCGCGCACTACGCGCGCCGCCTGGTGGGGCAGCCAGCTGGTGTTGGCGTCGGCCACCAGCACCTCGCCTGCCCCGAGGCTCGCCGCGACGGCGCGGATGCGGGCGATGTCGAGATCGGGCTCGCCGCCGACCTTGATCTGGAAATGGTGGTGACCTTCGGCGCGGCACGTCGCGACGCGCTCGACCATGCGCTCGGGCGTGTCGCGCGAGATCGCGCGATAGCATTTGACCGCCTCGCCCTGGCGGCCGCCGAGCAGGGTCGAGACGGAAATGCCGCTTGCCAGGCCGAGGATGTCCCAGCAGGCGATGTCGAGCGCCGACTTCACGTAGGGATGGCCCTTGAGCTGCTGGTCCATGATCCTGTTGATGACGCCGAGCTGGCGCGGGTCCTGGCCGATGAGATGCGGCGCCAGCTCGGCCAGCCCCGTGCGCACGCCGTTGGCGTAGGCCGGCAGGTAGGACGGCCCGAGCGGGCAGACCTCGCCATGACCGACCAGGCCGGCATCGGTAAAGACGCGCACGACCGTGGAATCGTAGGTGCGGATCGACTTGCCGTCGGACCAAGTGTAGGTGCCGGCGCTGAGCGGCAGGTCGACCTGGTGGACGGCGATCTGGGTTATCTTCATTCGACGCTCGCGTGCGATATGCTAACTCTCGTGCGCATCGTGGATGGTGCGGCACGCGCCATCCGCCTGATCCATCACCGATTGGGGACCAGCGCCGGCCGGCCAATGTCGATTCAACATCCGCAAACTTGTTCACATATTGAACATTCGTACAAGTCGGGCGACCCGGTGACGCTGGATGTCGAGGGGCAGCCGGTGACGGCGCGCATCGGCGACACGCTGGCGGCCGCGTTGATGTCCGCGGGCATCGCCGGGCTGCGCGAGACCGCGGGCGGCGAGCGGCGCGGCGTGTTCTGCGGCATGGGCGTCTGCAACGAGTGCTTGGTGAGCGTCGACGGCCGGCAAAGCCAGCGCGCCTGCATGATCAAGGTGAGCGGCCCCCATACGGTGCGCCGGCAGGCCTTTCAGGTCCTCTTGCCGGCACAGGCCAGCGGTGCAGCGCCGATCCTCGCATCGGACCTCGCCGTCCGCACGCCCGACCTGCTGGTGATCGGCGGCGGCGCGGGCGGTCTCGCCGCGGCGACGGTGGCGGCCGGAGCCGGGCTCGACGTCGTGCTGGTGGACGAGCGGGCCATGCCGGGCGGCCAGTTCTTCAAGCAGCCCGGCGCGGCGCACCGCTTCGCCGACGCCATCGCGATCGACCGGCAAGTTGCCGAAGGGCGTGCACGGATCGAGCGGGCGCGTCGCGCCGGCGTCGAGATCCTGAGCGGCGCCGATGCCTGGGGTGCCTTCGCGCCCATGACGGTGGGCGTCACGACCGGCGCGCAGTCGTTGCTGTTCCGGCCGTCCCGCCTGGTGGTTGCGACGGGCGCCTACGAGCGCGGCGTTCCAGTGCCCGGATGGACGCTGCCCGGCGTGATGACGACCGGCGCCGCCCAGACCCTGCTCAAGACCGACGGCGTGCTGCCGGGCCGCCGCGTGCTGGTCAGCGGCAACGGCCCGCTCAACCTTCAGGTGGCGCTGGAGCTGGCCCGCGCCGGCGCCGACGTGGCCGCCGTCGCCGAGCTGGCGCCGCGACCCGGCATCGCCCGGGCCGGCGCGTTGCTGGGTCTTACGGCAAGCGCCCTCGACGTCGCCTGGCAGGGCGCCGACATGCTGCTCGAGCTGTACCGGCGCCGCATTCCCGTGCTCTACGGTCAGGGCCTGACGCGCATCGAGCAGGCGGACGGCAGTCTCGTGGCATCGCTCGGCGAGCGACGCTTCGAGATCGATGCCGTGCTGATGGGCTACGGCTTCCTGCCATCGAACGAGTTGCTGCGCGCCCTCGGTTGCCGGCACGATTTCGACGCGGCACGCGGCCATCTCGTGACCTGGCGTACCGACGACTGCGAGACCAGCGTGTCGGGAATCCATGCCGTCGGCGATTGCTGCGGGCTGGGCGGCGCGCGGGCGGCAGCCGACGAGGGCGTCATCGCGGGGTGGGCGGTGGCACGCGCGCTGGGACGGCCGGTCGATCACAAGAATCTTTCGGCGGCGCGCGCCAGGCTCGTGCGGCATCGCCGGTTCCAGACGGCGCTGTGGCAGCTCTTCGCCGCGCCGAGACTGCACGCCGAGCGCGCCGAGCCCGATACGATCGTCTGTCGCTGCGAGGAGGTCACGCTCGGCGCCGTCGAGGCCGCGCTCAGCGACGGCCTACCATCGATCGGCGAGGTCAAGCGGCGCACGCGGCTCGGCATGGGCCGCTGCCAGGGGCGCTACTGCGCGCCCGTGCTGGCGGCGCTGCTGGCCGAACGGCAGGGACGGCCGATCGACGCGCTCGCCTTCTTCGCACCGCGCGTCCCGGCGAGGCCGGTCTCGATCAGCGATCTCGTCCGGACCGGAGCCCCAAGATGATCGGCGAGCGGCGCGTGCCGGCGGAAATCGGCACCGTGATCGTGGGCGGCGGCATCGTCGGCATGTGCCTCGCCTGGTTTCTCGCCGAGGAAGGGCACGACGTCGCCGTCGTCGACGACGGCCGGCACGCCGGCACCATCGCCAATGCCGGCGGCCTGCACGTGCAGCTGCAGAGCCGCTTCATGCGGCTCTATCCCGAGATGGTGCCGGAGTTCGAGAGGACCCTGCCGTTCTATCCGCGCGCCGTACGGCACTGGCAGGCGCTGGCATCGCGCCTCGACGAGGATATCGGCCTCGCGGTCACAGGCGGACTGATGGTGGCGGAGAGCCGCGAGCAATACGAGTTCCTCGAGAAGAAGTGCCGGCGCGAGCAGCAGCTCGGCCTCGAGGTCGAGATGCTCGACCGCGCCGCGCTCGATCGCATCGCGCCGTACTTCGCCGACAGCATCGTCGGCGCCGAGCTGTGCGCCACCGAGGGCAAGGTCAATCCGCTGCTCGCCAACCAGGCGATCCGGCGCAAGGCGCTGGCCGCGGGCGTCGCGCATTGCACCGAGACGCGCGTGACGGGACTGGCGCAGACCTCTGGCGGCTTTGCGGTCGAGACCACGCGCGGACCGATGCGCACCGGCCGGATCGTGATCGCCGCCGGCGCCGGCGCAGCCGAGCTTGCGGCCCATCTCGGGTTGAAAGTGCCGGCGCGCGCCGAGCCGCTGCACATGAACATCACCGAGGCGACCGAGCCCCTGATCCATCACATGGTCCAGCATGCCGACCGGCAGATCACCATGAAGCAGCTCGCCGCCGGCATGGTGGTGATCGGCGGCGGCTGGCCGGCTACGCTCGCCGGCGCCGCCGAGCACCCGACCGTCGAGCTCGACAGCCTGATCGGCAGCCTCAGCCTCGCCCAGCACGTCATCCCCCGCATCGGCTCGCTGCGCCTCATCCGCACCTGGGCCGGCGTCAACACCAGCGTCGACGGCCGGCCGGTGGTCGGGCCGGTGAGCGGCATCTCCGGCCTGTTCTTCGCCATCCCCGGCGACGCCGGCTACACGCTGGGCCCGCTGACGGCGCGGTTGGTCGCCCACTCGATCCTCGGGCGCACGCCGGAGATGGCGATCGGCGAGCACACGGCGGACCGGTTCAACTCATGAGGCCTCCCCTGCGTCACCGCTGGGGAGGAGATCACGGCAGCGCCAGCGAGATGCGCTGGGCGGCGTCCAGCAACTCCGTAAGGACACGCGTGCGCATCTCCTCGGGCGTGACGCGCGCCGAAGGGCAGCAGACGTTGAGCGCGGCCTTGATGGTGCCGGAGCGGTCGCGGATCGGGACCGAGATGGCGCGCAGGCCGGCTTCCAGCTCCTGGTCGACGATCGACCAGCCCTGGCGGCGCGTCTCCTCGATGATGCTGCGCAGCTTCACCTTGGAGGTCACGGTGCTGGGCGTGAACTTGGCGAGCTTCACGCCGGCGAGATAGTCGTCGAGCTCGCGCTCGCCGAGCCCCGACAGCAGCACGCGGCCGGTCGACACGGCATGCGCCGCGACCCGGCTGCCGACATTGATGCCGACATTCATCACCCGGCGCGACGCCGCGCGCGCGACATAGACCGCCGAGTCGCCATCGAGCACCGCGGCGAAGCAGGATTCCGACAGCTTCTCGGACAGCTCGTTCAGCACCGGCTGGGCGACGTCCCAGATGTCCATCGTCGACAGCGCCGTGAAGCCCAGCTCGAGGATCTTGGGGCGCAGGCGGAAATACTTGCCGTTGGTCTCGACGTAGCCCTCGCGCACCAGCGTGAGGAGAAAGCGGCGCGCCGCGGCACGATGCATGTCGGTGCGGTCGGCGACCTCGCTCAGGGTCATGCTCGGCTTGGCGCGCGTGAACGCCCGGATCACCTCCAGCCCGCGCGCAAACGAACTCACGTAGTCGCCACTTTCCGGCTCGGAAACCGCTAGCTCTGCCATGCCGTCGTCTTCTCCGCTCTCCGCCCGGGGACATTCCCGATACACCGGCCGCCATGTGGACGGAAAGCCTGCACCATACCGCATCTCGTACAAATCCGAACATATGTTCGTATGGCGCGCACCTCAATCGCCTTCGCTCGACTTATCCCCAGCCCGGGTCGATCGTCCGCGCCCATGGAAACACATTAGATTCAAAGGCGTTTCCGACGATTCTCTCGGTGCACACGTCCCCTTCAGGCAGTGCACCCCCGCATGCTCAATCCGCTTGCCAGCCGCCCTCCGTCCTTAAATAATTCCGCACGGATGTTCGGATAGCGAGTGGGAATCGCAGCAGAAGCGCGGCCGGACGCCACAGGGGACTTTCGAACGGAGACGCAGATGACGAAGCAGACTTTTACGCGCCGCTCGGCCCTGTTGGGTGCCGGCGCGCTGGGTGTCGCGGGCGCAATGGCAGGCCCGGGACCAGCCGGAGCACAGGGCGGCGTGACGCTGCGCTGGTGGTCGACCCAGTCGGTGCCGGCCCAGCTCGAGGCCTACAAGTTCCAGATCGCGCAATTCGAGGCGGCCAACCCCGGCATCAAGGTGGTGTTCGAGCCGACCTCGAACGAGACCTATGCCGCGCAGCTCGCTGCCGCCTTCGCCAGCGGCCAGGTGCCGAACATCGTGACCCACCTGCCGTCCTTCGCGGTGACCAACTACTGGCGCAACGGGCTGCTGGAGCCGTTCAACGACGTGATCCAGATGGTCGGGTCGGACAAGTTCTATCCCGACGCCAACCGCATCTACGAGGTCGAGAAGGGCGTCTATGGCGGCGCCGGCATCGGCGGCACCGCCGCCAACACGCTGTGGCTGCGCACCGACCTGATGAAGAAGGCCGGCATCGAGAATGCGCCCAAAACCTGGGACGAGCTGCGCGCCGCGGCGCGCAAGATGCAGGGCGGCGGCATCTACGGTGCGCCCCTGCCCTACGCCAAGAACAGCATGACCACCCTGGTCTTCATCTGCTTCGTGCGCCTGGCCGGCGGCCAGGTCTTCACGCCCGATCTCGAGGTCGCGATCGACAGCAAGGAAGCGCTGAACGCGCTCGAGTTCTACAAGTCGATGCGCGAGCTCTGCCCGCCCGGCGCCACCGGCTACTCGTGGGGCGAGAGCCTGACGGCGTTCGTCTCGGGGGCCACCGCCACCGGCCTCTACACCGGCCGCGTGCTGGCCAACGTCGTGGCGCAGAACCCGCGCATCCAGGATTCGCTCGCCGCCGCGACCTATCCGTCGATCGCCGCCGGCGTGCCGTCGTGGACGTTCAACGACTTCCCCAGCATCTTCATCCCGAAGGCGGCCAAGGACATGGCCGCGACCAAGAAGTTCGCCGCCCACATCTTCGCGTCCGAGGGCTACATCAAGCAGCTCCATGCCGCGCCGGGCCACGTCCTGCCGGTGCTGAAGGCCATCGCCGACGATCCGCGCTACCTCGACAACCCGATCATCTCCAAGTACCCCAAGGAGGTGAAGCTGATGGCCGAGAACTCGGCAGCCGGCTTCAACCTCGGCTTCGAATCGCCCAGGCACAAGCCCAACCTCAAGGCCGGCGACGTGGTGAACAGCGGCGTCATCGCCGAGCTGGTGCAGCGCGTATGCCTCAACAACGAGGACCCCAAGAAAGCGCTGGGCGAGACGGCGGTGAAGATCGAGAAGATCGTCATGGGCTGAGGGCCGTTAGAGCGTGATTGCCTCGAGCGGAAACCTCACCCTGAGGAGCCACGCGGAGCGTGGCGTCTCGAAGGGTCGGCAACAGACGTACTTTGGCCGACCAAAGGGCGAAGGTTACTTCGCCCGAATCGAGACGCGGCCTGCGGCCGCTCCTCAGGGTGAGGTCATAGTCTGGTGCTTCAATCCAAGAGGAGCATACGCTAACAGCCCGAGCTCGCCGTGCCGAAATTCCTATCATCCCGAGAAAGGCGCTTGCGAAGCAAGTGCCTTAAGCGAGGGACCTTTGCTGCACTCTCAAAGGTCCCTCGCTACGCTCGGGATGACACCTGTGACGTATCGGCTATTTCGTGCCAGACCCTAGCCCGACATGACCAATGCCGGAGCCACGGCGCAGGCGATCGCGCCGCGCCTGAAGCTTTCGACGCAGTACGGGCTGCTCGGCGCGCTGCTGATCGCGCCGACGGTGCTGATCTTCTGCGCCGTGATCGTCTATCCCCTGGTCTCGGCGATCTACTTGAGCCTGTTCTCGATCTACACGCCGACGCTCAAGGGAAGCTGGGTCGGCCTCGACAACTACGTCGCCCTGCTGGCGTCCGGCGAGTTCTGGAATGCCTTCTGGGTCAACGTCGTGTGGACGGTGGGCACGCTCGTCCTGCAGGTCGTGCTGGGCGTGGCGCTGGCTCTGCTGCTGCACCAGAACATCGTCTTCCGCTCGCTGGCGCGCAGCCTGATTCTGTTTCCCTATTTCATGTCGACGGTCGTCGCCGTCCTGGTCTGGCGCTGGGTGTTCAACGACCTGTACGGCATCCTCAACCACGCCATGATGTGGATGGGCCTGATGTCGGTGCCGCTCGACTGGATCGGCAGCATGCCCAACGCCATGATCAGCGTCATCCTGGTCGGCGCCTGGAAGTACTTCCCGTTCGTCGTGATCAGCGTGCTGGCCCGCCTGCAGACCATTCCCGACCATCTCTACGAGGCCGCCACCATGGACGGCGCCGGCTGGTGGGGCCGCTTCACCGACATCACCCTGCCGCAGCTGCGCGAGGTGCTGTTCATCGTGATCCTGCTGCGCGCCATCTGGGACTTCAAGGAGTTCGACCTGATCTACCTGCTGACCGGCGGCGGCCCGGTGACGGCGACCCAGACGCTGCCCCTGCTGGTCTACAAGCATGCTTTCGCGCTCAACGAGATGGGCGGCGCGTCGGCCGTCGCCGTGCTGATGATGCTGTTCATGCTGGGCTTCATGCTGCTCTATTTCCGCTACGGCCGGGCGACGGAGAGCTGACGATGCGGCGGTTCGGATGGTCGAGGATCCTCTTCAACCTGCTCGCCTGGGCGATCGTCTTCGTCGTCTCGTTTCCGCTCCTGTGGACGATCGTCACCTCGCTCAAGCCGCAGACCGAGCTGTTCCTGATCCCGCCCAGCCTGCTGCCGGGCGAGGTCACCTTCGAGCATTACGCCAAGCTCCTGCTCGAGACCCGCTTCCTCGCCTACTTCTCCAACTCGGTCGTCGTCTCGGTCGCCACGACGGTGCTGGTCGTGGCCGTCGCGGTGCTGGGCGCCCACAGCCTGGTACGCTTCGCCTATCCCGGCCGCGAGCGACTGGCCCAGCTCGTTCTGTTCACCTACCTGCTGCCGTCGGTGGTGCTGATCATCCCGCTCTACCTGCTGCTGGTCCGGATGGGCATCGCCAACACGCTGTTCAGCCTGGTGGTGGCCTACACCACCTTCGCCCTGCCCTTCGCGGTCTGGCTGCTGCGCTCGTTCATGGCCGGCATCCCGCAGGATCTCGAGGCGGCGGCCATGGTCGACGGCGCCTCGCGCATGGGCGCCTTCTTCGACGTCATCCTGCCGCAGGCCCTGCCGGGCATCATATCGACCGCCGTCTTCACCTTCATCCTGGCGTGGAACGAGTACCTGTTCGCCCTGGTGCTGGTGAACCAGGATTCGTCGCGCACCTTGACGACCGGCGTCATCACCATGCTGGTGACGTCCTTCCACATCGAATGGTCGATGCTGATGGCCGCCTCGGTGATGATGAGCGTTCCGGTGATCGTGGTCTTCGCCTTCCTGCAGAAGCATCTGACGCGCGGCTTCGGCGCCGGCGCAGTCAAGGGTTGACCGGATCATGACCAAGGTGACCTTCGAGCGCGTCCACAAGGCCTTCGGGGCCTTCGTCGCGCTCGAGGAGCTCGACCTCGCCATCCGGTCGGGCGAGTTCGTCAGCCTGCTGGGGCCGTCGGGCTGCGGCAAGACCACGACCTTGCGAATGCTGGCCGGCCTCGAGCAGCCGACCCGCGGCACCATCAGCGTCGGCGACCGCGTGGTCAACGAGCTGCCGCCGGCCGAGCGCGACCTCGCCATGGTGTTCCAGTCCTACGCGCTCTACCCGCACATGACGGTGGCGCAGAACATCGAATATCCGCTGCGCAAGCGCGGCGTCGCCAGGGCTGTGCGCCGCGAGCAGGTCCTGCGCGCGGCGGCACAGCTTCAGCTCGAGGCCCTGCTCGACCGCAAGCCGCGCCAGCTCTCCGGCGGCCAGCAGCAGCGCGTCGCGCTGGGCCGCGCCCTGGTGCGCAACCCGGCCGCCTTCCTGCTCGACGAGCCGCTCAGCAACCTCGACGCCAAGCTGCGCGCCCACATGCGCGCCGAGCTGATCGAGCTGCACCAGCGCATCGGCAAGACGATGATCTACGTCACGCACGACCAGCTCGAGGCGATGACCATGTCCGACCGCATCGCCGTGCTCGACCAGGGCCGGCTGCAGCAATTCGACACGCCTCTGGAAATCTATAACCGGCCGGTCAGCCTGTTCGTCGCGGGCTTCATCGGCACGCCGGCGATGAATCTCGTCAAGGGCACGCTCAAGGCCGACGGCAACCGCCTGGTCTTCGACGCCGGCGGGCTGTCGCTCGAGCTGCCGCCTGCGCTGGTCCGCCGCGACGTCCTGCGCGAGGGTGGCATCGCCGTGGTCCTGGGCGTGCGGCCCGAGGATGTCCTCCTGGCCACCGACGGCGAGCGCGCGACGGTCAAGGTCGTCGAGCCGACGGGGCACGAGAGCATCGTGTTCTTCGACCTGATGGACCACACTGTGGTCGGCCGCGTCGGCCCGGATGTCCGGCTCGCCGCCGGCGAACCGGTCGGCTTAACGCTCAATGCTGCAAAGCTGCATGTCTTCGCCGCCGAGGACGGTCGCCGGCTGAATGCCGACCTGCAGCCGCCGGCCACCCAGGCCGCACCCAGTCTCGTTGCCTAGTAATCTCGTTGCCTAAGCTTCGGAGGAGCAAGCGAACATGGACCGTAACAGTGTGAAATGGTCGGGCCCGGCGCCCGCGATCGTCACCCCCTTCGACGACAAGGGCGCGATCGACGAAGGTCTGCTCGCCAGGAACATCGACATCCTGATGTCCAAGGGCGCCACCGGCATCGTGATCGGCGGCTGCACCGGCGAGTTCTGGGCGATGACCTTCGAGGAGCGCAAGAAGCTCTGGAAGATGGGCGTCAAGGCGATGTCCGGCCGCGGCTTCGTGCTGCCTGGCACCGGCGCGATCGGCGTCGCCGACACGATCGACCTCACCAAGGCCGCGCTCGACATGGGCTGCGACGGCGGCCTCATCCTGCCGCCCTACTTCGTGAAGCTGAACGACGACGAGATTTTCGCCCACTACGAGGCGGTGTCGCGCGCCGTCGACGGCCCGATCATGCTCTACAACATCCCCGGCAACGCGGTGAATGCGCTGACGCCCGCGCTGGTGAGCCGTCTCGCCGACCTCGAGCGCGTCGTCGCGGTGAAGGAAAGCTCAGGCGACTGGAACAACTACTATGCGACCGCGATCGCGGTGAAGGACCGGCTGCGCGTGTTCTGCGGCCCGTCCTCGGTATTCGGCGTGCCGGCCATGGCGATGGGTGCCGACGGCCTGATCGACTGCTTCCCCAACATGTGGGCGCCCTGCCTCGACCTTTATCACTCGATGAAGGCGGGCAAGGTCGAGGAAGCGCGCAAGCTGCAGGAGATGGGCGTCAGGCTCACGACGCTGTTCACCACCGGCGGCCGCACGCTCTATCCCGCGACCAAGGCCGCCATGGACATGCTCGGCCTGCCGGGCGGCAAGCTTCGCCCGCCACTGCGCCCGCTCACCGGCGAGCCGCTCGCCGGCCTGCGCCGCGGCCTCATCGATCTCGGGCTGCTCGACGCCCGCTCATCTCTTGCTGCTTCCTGAGAGGAGGAGTCCATGCCCGTCCAGCTCACTCCGCGTAAGTACAAGGTCAATTTCGGCGAGTTCTATGGCATCGGCCCGAACGGCAATCTCTGGGTCGAGGATTGCGACACCAAGGAGCTGGCCGACCGTTTCGGCACGCCGCTCTTCATCATCTCGGAATCGCAGTTCCGCTACACCTACCGCGCCTTCCGCGACGCCTTCCGCGCCCAGTACCCCGACGTCGAGATCCTGTTCGCCAACAAGTCGAGCAACGGCATCGCCATCCGCCACATCATGAATCAGGAGGGTGCGGGCGGCGACTGCTTCGGCGTGAACGAGATGTATCTCGCGCTGCTCGCCGGCACGAACCCCAAGACGCTGGTGCTGAACGGCTCCAACAAGCAGACCGAGGAGCTCGAGATGGCCGTGCAGAACGGCCTCTGCATCAACATCGATGCCATGGACGAGCTCGACCGGATCGATGCGATTGCCAAGCGCTTCGGCAAGGTGGCCGACATCGGCATCCGCCTGAAGCTCGACCTCGATCCGCTGCGCGACCTCAAGGGTGTCGCCATGCACGGCCCCGGCACGCTGAAGCAGCAGAGCGACAGCACCAAGTGGGGCATGAGCCGCGAGCAGACCGTCGATATCGTCAATCGCGCGCGCACCATGAAGACAGTGAAGCTGAAGGAGACGCACTTCCATCTCAGCCGCATGTCGAACGATCCCACGAGCTTCGCCGTCATGGCGCGCGAGATGATCACCTGGTCGGGCTATCTGCGCGACAAGACCGGCTGGATCCCGCCCACCATCGACATCGGCGGCGGCTGGACCTTCGGCAAGTGGTACGGTACCGGCCCGCGCGACCAGCTCGACGACGACAAGGCGCCGAAAGCCACCGACTACGCCCGGCTCTGCTGCGAGGCGATCAAGGACGAGGCACGCAAGCTCGGCCTTCCCCTGCCCAAGCTCCGCCTCGAGCCCGGCCGCGCGCTGTCCGGCCCCGCCGGCATCGCCATCGGCCAGGTCGGCGCGGTCAAGGTCGGCGACAAGAAGAAGTGGGTGAACATGGATCTCTCCACCAACCATCTGTCGTGGGCGGCCGTGCTCAACTGGTACTACCATTCGGTGCCGGTGGTCGGTGCCGATCGCGAGCCGACGGAGACCGTCGATCTCGTGGGCCCGCTCTGCAACTCCGACGAGGTCGGCCAGCATCGCAGGATGGCCAAGCTGGAGCGCGGCGACTATGTCGCGTTCCTCGACGCCGGCGGATACACCGAGTCCTGCGCGGCGCGCTACAACGCGCAGCTCCTCCCGGCCACGGTGCTGGTGAGCGGCAACCGGGCCGAAATCATCACCGAGCGCGAGCAGCTCAAGGACATCGCCGGCCGCTTCCGCGTGCCGCCGCGTCTTCTCGCCGGCTCGTTCGCGCCGGCCGACGAACAAGCAGCCGTCGCGGCCGAGTAAGTGAATCTCGGACTCCGCGGCCGCAAGGCCATCGTCTGCGCCGCCAGCCGCGGCCTCGGGCGCGCCGCCGCCTTCTCGCTGGCGCGCGAGGGCGTCGACGTGACCTTGGTCGCGCGCACCGCCGACACGCTCGACCGCGCTGCCGACGAGCTGCGCCGCGACACCGGCGTCGAGGTCACGACGGTGGCGGGCGACATCAACACCGAGGCAGGACAGGAGGCGGCCTTCGCCGCCTGTCCTGCCCCCGACATCCTGGTCAACAATCCCGGCGTTCGCCAGGTGCCGGGCGACTTCCGGACCTTGCCGAAGCAGGAATGGCAGCACTGGCTCGACGTGCATTTCCTGTCGTCGGTCCAGCTCATCCAGAAGGTCGTGCCGGGCATGTGCGAGCGCCGGTTCGGGCGCATCGTCAACATGTCGGTGAGCTTCATCAAGTTCCCGCAGGTGGGCTTCGCCCACAGCCACGCCGCGCGGCTGGCGCTGTCCGGCGCCGTGGCGTCGATGGTGCGCGAGCTGATCCCGCACAACGTCACGATCAACACGGTGTGCCCGGGCCTGTTCGACACCGACGCCCTGCACACCAACCTCCACGGCCACGCCGAGCGCGGCAACACGACCTACGAGGCAATCGTCGAGAACCGCCTGAAGACCTGCCCGGCAGGCCGCTTCGCCGATGCGAGCGAATGCGGCGACCTGATCGCCTACCTGTGCAGCGCCCAGGCGGGATTCATGACGGGCCAAAACATCGTCAACGACGGCGGCGTCTATCAGGGGCTCTTCTGATGAGCGACGCGCGCGAGCTGGCCGACGACGATCTCCTCGCGCCGCAGGGCCGCGTCGTCCTGATCTCGGGCGCCTCGCGCGGCATCGGCGCGGCGATCGCCCGCCGGCTCCACGCCGACGGCTACACCCTGTCGCTGGGCGCGCGCGATCCCACGGCAGCCGCCAAGGCGCTCGGCGCGCACGATCCGGCGCGCGTCATGACCGCGCGCTTCGATGCGCTCGATGCGGGGTCGGCGCGGCGGTGGGTCGCCGACACCGCTGCCCGGTTCGGCCGCATCGACGCTCTCATCAACAACGCCGGCATCCTGCGCATGGTCCGCTTCGACGGCGACGGGGACGGCGACGAAGTGGCCATGAACGAGATGTGGAACGTCAACGTCATTGCGCCCTTCCGCCTGCTGCGGCTCGCCCTGCCGCACCTGCGCAAGGCCGGCCACGGCCGCATCGTCAACATCGCCTCGACCGACGCCAAGCGCTTCCGCGATTCGACCTCGTCGATCGGCTATGTGATCACCAAGCACGCCGTGCTGGTGCTGAGCCATGCCGCGAAGTTCGCCGGCTGGGACGACGGCGTGCGCGTCACCGCGCTCTGCCCGGGCGCCGTGGAGACCGAGCTGATCGCCGGCCTCGCCGGCGCGACGCCGCCCGCCGGCCGCATGAAGCCCTCGACCATCGCCCACACCGTGAGCTTCCTGCTGACGCTCCCCGACAATGCATCGGTCGCCGAGCTGCCGATGAACACGCGGCTGGAGTCGACGCTTTAGCCGGGCACTCTGGAAACTCGGACGAGCCCGCCATCGACGACCACCAGCAGGGTGGCGGTGCACCCGCGACGCGCTCCTCGATCCTTCCGTGAGCTGGCTGCGGGTCCGGGCCTGTCGGCTCCTACTCCGCGGGCGCGCGGGATTCGGCGCCCCGTGTCGAGGCACGTCGTCCGGGGGTCGCGGCCGAACGATGTTCAAGCGTCCACGCGGTCAGCGCCGCGACGGCAGCACCGGCCAGCAGCAGCAGGTCCATGCCGGCGATCGGCCACAGATGCTGGCGAGACAGGCTGCGGACCAGATGATCGCCCGTCGTCAGCCAGTTGAGCAGCACCGCGGCACCGGCAAAGCCGGCCAACGCCCAGCATTGCTCGGCCCAGGCACGGCCGGAGCGCAGCCAGGCATGGGCGAAGGTCGCCAGCCAGACGAGATAGAAGGTCCAGATCTCCAGCGCCGCCCGGTCATACCCCGCGAACGCGACGCCGAGCGGCAGCAGGCGGTTGACGACGAAGAACGCCAGCGTCGCGATCGCGATGCCCGTGACCGAGCCGATGGTCAGGCCTTCGACGACGCGTACGCCCGTCAGCCCGAGCTGGGCATGCTTCTTGCGGCGTGACTCCAGCCAGAACAGGTAGCCGGTCGCGATCAACACGCAGCCGGCAAGGCCCAATCCAAAATAGAGCCAGCGCAGGCTCCAATGCCGGAACTGGATCAGGTGCAGGCCGGCGATGAAGCGCTGCACGGTCATTACCGGCGGCGTGCCGGTGCGATGATCGATCAGCTTGCCTGTCGTCCCGTCGAAATAGGCGACGTCGTAGCTGAGACCGACGCCGTCCTCGTCGAGACGGCCGATCTGCACGACCGATCTGGCGTCACCTGGATTGCGCACGGTGATGTAACGCAGCGCACCGTCGTCCCACAGGCGACGCGCCTCGGCGGCCATGGCGTCGAGCGAAGCGACATCGCCCGGCCGGCTCGTCCGCTCCGGGCGCACGGAGCCGAAGGCATCGGCGAAGAACGCCTGCCGGTCGCCCTGGTAGGCGACCTGCCAGGCGCTCGGGAAGTACGTCGCGAAGAAGATCACCAGCCCGGACAGGGTGATCACGAAATGGAACGGCAGGCCCAGCACGCCCGTGACATTGTGCAGGTCGAGAATCAGGCGGCGCGGCTTTCGCTCGGCACGGAAGGTGAAGAAGTCGGCAAAGATCTTGCGATGGATGATCACGCCGGACACGCACAGTGCCAGCATCGCCATGGCTGCAAGGCCGACGATCCAGTAGCCGATCTGCTCGAAGCGGATGTGCAGCATGTAGTGGAAGGGATAGAGGAAGCGCGTGCCGGCGAGCGTCCCCGCATCCGGCAAGAAAACGCCCGTCGCCGGATCGACGAAACGCTGGACGAGGCCGCCCTCCCCGTCGCGCCACGCCACGCGCATCGCCGGCACACGTTCGGTCGGGAACAACACGCTCCAGAACGGCGAATTGGCGGCCACCGCCGCCTCGACCGTCGGGTGCAATGCGTCGATCGAGACCTTCGTCTCCGCCGGCAAGGGCAGGCGCGTCATCGGCGCCATCCAGCGATCGATCTCGCGATCGAACACCGCGAGCGTGCCCATCCAGAAGATGGCAAGCAGCACGCCGCCCAGAACGACGCCCGCCCAGGTGTGCAGCCAGTTCATCGAGCCACGGAATGTCGGTTCCATGAAGGATCAGCTTTTCGGATGCGCGAGGTGTGACAGCGCCCGCGACGTGGCGGCGGCTGCACCAAGGGCGATGCGCACTCGATACCGCGAAGGCCCGATCGGAATCAAGAGACGCCAGGAGCAAGGCGGAACCCGCCGACGGTTGCGATGCCCGCAACGGCGCTCATGTGCGACCACCGCGACGTCAGAAATTGCAGTCAGCGGCGGATGGAAGATCCGCGGAGTTCCCATCAGCAGGTCGCTGGACGCGCCTGGCACCAGCGCGCGC
>JALHMO010000121.1 GCA_022844015.1 Reyranella sp.
CGCGGCCGCCGCCGTCGCGGCCGCCACCACCACCACCGCCGCCAAACCCGCCACCGCCACCGCCGCCGGGCTGACGTTCGACGGCCTCGCGCACGGCGATCGACCGGCCGTCCAGCAATGCGCCGTTCATGGCCTGCATGGCCGACGCTCCTTGGTCATCCGATTCCATTTCGAGGAAGGCGAAGCCACGGCTGCGGCCGGTCTCGCGATCGACGATCACCTTTGAAGAAGTAACGGTGCCGAACTGAGAGAAGGCTTCCGACAAGCGCTCAGACGTGACCGAATAGGGCAAGTTGCCCACAAACAATTTACGACTCATTCGAAGCTCGGGGCTGGAGGAATGTTAGAGCGGAATCCGGCGCGCGCTTGCTGGACGACTGGGCCCAAGCGTTTCATCGACATTTGACAGATGACCAAGAAGCTCACGGAAAGACGTTGACCGGAAATCGCGCCCCGCGACTATGCCGATTCTTTCGGCCAGTGTCGCAATGCCGCACTTATGCGCTGTTTCTCGGGAGGTGTCCACCATTCAGCGAGGGTTGAGATCGTGCGGACGCGGTCACACAATCGATTGTAGATTGGAGGAAATGTCCATGATTGTCGACCATCGTCCCTTGCAGAAAAGTCGGGAGCGCATGAAGCGCAAGAACAACAAGATATTGGTGCCCACCTCATTCTCACCCACGAATTAAGGGATCGATCATGGCAACGACCCATCCGCGTCGCAGCGGCGCGCAGGTTCTGATCGACCAGCTGCGCATCCACGGCACCGACACGATCTTCGGCGTGCCGGGAGAAAGCTATCTCGCGGCGCTCGACGCGCTCTATGCCCAGCGCAACTCGATCCGCTACGTCATCTGCCGTCAGGAAGGCGGCGCAGCCAACATGGCGGAGGCCTACGGCAAGCTCACCGGCAAGCCGGGCGTCTGTTTCGTGACACGCGGCCCCGGCGCGACCAACGCCAGCATCGGCCTGCACACCGGCTTCCAGGATTCGACGCCGATGATCCTGCTGGTCGGCCAGGTCGGCCGCGAGCAGTTCGACCGCGAAGCGTTCCAGGAGATCGACTACCGGCGCATGTTCGGCCAGATGGCCAAGTGGGTCGCTCAGATCGAGGACGCGCGGCGCATCCCGGAGCTGGTGAGCCAGGCCTTCCATCGCGCCCTCAACGGCCGACCCGGCCCGGTCGTGCTCGCCCTGCCCGAGGACATGCTGACCGACGAGGTCGAGGTCGCCGACGCCGGCCCCTACAAGATCGCGCGCGGCGCGCCGTCGACCGCCGACATGGCGACGCTGCGCGGCATGCTCGCCGCGGCCAGGCAGCCGATGGTAATCGTGGGCGGCGGCGGCTGGAGCCACGAGGCCTGCGCTGACATGACGGCCTTCGCCGTGGCCAACGGCCTGCCGGTGACGACGGCATTCCGCAACCAGGACCTGATCGACAATCGTCATCCCAATTTCGTCGGCGACCTCGGCATCGGCGTCAATCCGCCGCTCGGCAAGCGCCTCAGGGACAGCGACCTGATCCTGGCGGTCGGGCCGCGGCTCGGCGAGGCGACGACCGGCGGCTACACGCTGTTCGACCTGCCGGTTCCCAAGCAGCCGCTGGTCCATGTCCATGCCAGCGCCGAGGAGCTCGGCCGCGTCTACCAGACCGTCCTGCCGGTCAACAGCGGCATGGCCAACTTCGCCGCCGCCGCCCGTGCGATGAAGCCGGTCGACGGCTCGCGCTGGAAGGCCAATCTCGAAGGCGCGCGCGCCGACTACCTGAAGAACATCGAGCCCAACGAGCAGCCCGGCGCGGTCAACGTCACCGAGATCGTCGCCTGGCTGAACAAGCGCCTGCCCGACGACGCCATCGTCACCAATGGTGCCGGCAACTACGCCGCCTTCCTTCACCGCTTCTTCCAGTATCGTGGCTTCAAGACCCAGCTCGCACCGACCAGCGGCGCCATGGGCTACGGCGTGCCGGCCTCGGTCGCCGCAAAGATCACGGCACCTGATCGCATGGTGGTGTCGTTCGCCGGCGACGGCTGCTTCCTGATGAACGGCCAGGAATTCGCCACCGCCGTCCAGCACGGCGCCAACGTGGTGATCGTGGTCGTCGACAACGGCATGTACGGCACCATCCGCATGCACCAGGAGCGCGATTATCCGACGCGCGTGCACGGCACCGAGCTCAAGAACCCTGACTTCGCGGCCTATGCGCGCGCCTTCGGCGGCCATGGCGAGACGGTCGAGAGGACGGCCGACTTTGCCGCCGCCTTCGAACGCGCCGTCGCGGTGGGCAAGCCCGCCATCATCCACCTCAAGACCGATCCCGAGGCGCTCACCTCGCGCATCACCTTGAGCAAGCTGCGCGAACAGTCGCTGGCACGGCAGAAGCTCAACTGATCGTGATCTTCATGCCATCAGCAGCGGCACACCGTAGGCCGGAAAGTGTCGGTCACGCGTTGCAATCGTCAGGTCTTCTTCGATCGCCTGCGCGATCAGCAGGCGATCGAACGGATCGCGATGATGGAGAGGCAAGGTCTGCAGACGTTTGACGTGCGGGATCGTGATCTGCAGCGGCACTGCGCCGAGATGCTGGATGGCATCCGTGAAATTGCTCGGCACGGCGAGCTTGCCGATCGAGGCCTTTATGGTGATTTCCCAAATCGACGATATGCTGACGAAGCGATCGTTGCTTGGATCTTCAATCGCTTGGCGGACTGTCGTCGACAACTCGGTCGGTCGCGAGAAGGCCCAGATGAAGGCGTGCGAATCGAGCAGCAGCTTCAACGGTCCTCGCTGTCCTCGCCAAGCATCAGTGCTTGGATCTCCGAATCTGTCTCCTCGGAATCCCAGCTTGGCCGAAGCTCCACCAAGCCTTCGAATGTACCCAGCCGCGGTATCTTGCGCGCCGGTTCAAACGCGGTCAGGCGCGCCACCGGCTTGCCGGCTTGGCAGATGACGATTTCCTCGCCGGCGCGCGCCGCCGCGATCAGCTTGGACAGCTGCGTCTTGGCCTCGTGGGTGTTGACATACTTCACCTTAGCCAACTTAGCTAATGGCAACGCCGCCTTCAAGATCGCGCTTGCGCTTGCCTGCTGTCGATATTATAGAGCGGCGTCATCGTGGGATTTGGGCCGACCGGCTTGCGACCACGTTAAACATCGCTAAAAGGTCGGAGTGCTCGCAAAGCCCCCGTCCTTTCGGTCGGGGGCTTTTCGTTTGCGCCGGCGGCGCAGGCGGCAGGAGGGGACGATGGACGGGACGATTTCGAACAAGAAGGCGCGGGCGGATCAATCGGCGTGGCGGCCGCAGACGCGTGCCGTGCGCGGCGGCCAGCTGCGCAGCAATTTCGACGAGACTTCGGAGGCGCTGTACCTCACCTCGGGCTACGCCTACGCCAGCGCCGAGGAGGCCGAGGCGACCTTCAAGGGCGAGAGCAGCCACTACCAGTATTCGCGTTTCGGCAATCCCACCGTCACCATGTTCGAGAACCGGCTGGCGGCGCTGGAAGGCGCCGAAGCCTGCCGCGCCACCTCGACCGGGATGTCGGGAGTGTTCTTCGCCTTGCTGGCGCTGCTCAGGGCCGGCGACCGCATCGTCGCGGCGCGCCAGCTGTTCGGATCCTGCCACTACATCGTGGCCGACCTGCTGCCCAAGTACGGCGTCGAGAGCGAGCTGGTCGATGGCGGCGATCTCGTCGCCTGGGAGAAGGCCCTGTCGAAGCCGACCCAGGCAGTGCTGTTCGAATCGCCGTCCAACCCGATGCTCGACATCGTCGACATCACCGAGGTCTGCCGACTCGCCCACAAGGCCGGCGCGAAGGTCGTGCTCGACAACGCCTTCGCCACGCCGATCCTGCAGCGCCCGCTCGAATGGGGCGCCGACATCGTCGTGCACTCGGCGACCAAGTACATCGACGGCCAGGGGCGCACCTTGGGTGGCGCGGTGCTGGGCTCGCGCGAGTTCATCCTCGACAAGCTGCAGCCGATCATCCGCAACACCGGCCCGTCGCTCAGCCCGTTCAATGCCTGGGTCCTCGTCAAGGGGCTCGAGACGCTGGGTCTGCGGATCGAGCGCCACTGCGCCAACGCCGCCCGCGTCGCCGACGCGCTGGCCGGCCATCCCGCCATCTCGCGCGTGCTCTATCCCGGCCGCAGCGATCATCCGCAGCATGCGCTGGCGGCGAAGCAGATGTCGGGCTTCGGCGGCGTGGTGACGTTCGATCTCAAGGCCGGCAAATGGGCGGCCTTCGAGACGCTCAACCGCCTGCAGCTGGTCGACATCTCCAACAACCTCGGCGACGCCAAGAGCCTGATCACCCACCCGGCGACCACGACGCATATGCGGATCGGTGCGGCCGAGCGCGCCAAGCTCGGCATCGGCGACGGCACGGTGCGCATCTCGGTCGGGCTCGAGGATGTCGAGGACATCATCGCCGACCTGATGCAGGCGCTCGGCGGCTGATGTCGCTCGCCAAGACGCTGTGGCAGGACAATTCCGATCTTGCCACGCGCATCCTGGGTCACGGCTTCGTGCGCGGGCTGGCCGACGGCTCGCTGCCGATCCACTGCTTCAAGGGCTATGTCGCGCAGGACGCCTACTTCCTCGAATCGTTCGCACGAGCCTACGCCTTCTGCCTCGCCTACAGCACCGAGCGCGAGGATCTGCAGACTTTCGCCGACCTGATCGCGGGCGTGCGCGCCGAGCTCGAGCTGCACAAGAGCTATGCCCAGCGCTGGCAGGTCGATCTGTCGGCCGTCAACCCGCTGCCGGCGACCAACGCCTATGTCGTCTTCCTGATGCAGACCGCCGAGGCAGGCGATCTCGGCGAGACCGTCGCCGCCCTGACGCCGTGCATGCGGCTCTATGCCTATCTCGGCCATTCGCTGAAGACGCGCGACGTGGCGCCGCTCTATCGCGAATGGGTCGAGACCTACGCCGACCCCGAGTTCGAGAAGCTCGCGACCCGGCTCGAGGCCCTGCTCGACCGCCATGCCAGCGACACCGCTCCGGTGCGCGCCAACTACCGCCGCGCCATGGAGCTCGAGCACGGCTTCTTCGACGCCAGCCTGTAGCGGCGCGAGCCCCGCATCGTACGACATTGTCCTCATCCTGAGGAGCGCCCAAAGGCGCGTCTCGAAGGATGGGAACCAGAGGCGGTGACTGTTGCCCATGCTTCGAGACGCGCCTTTGGGCGCTCCTCAGCATGAGGTGGTAGGGCGGCCCGAGTTGGCCATCCATCCTGGCCTCACAGCGCGGTCAACCGCTCCATCGACTGGTCGAGCGCGCCGTGCAGCTCGCTGGTGAGCTTGGCGCCCATGGCGTCGCGCACCTCCTGCTCGGCATTGGCCCACAGCGGCAGGGCGCGCTTGAACAGGGCTCGGCCGGCTGCGGTCGCCACCAACTCGCGCCGGCGCTTGTCGCCCGAGGCAGCGCGCTCGACGAGGCCGCCGCGCAGCAGCGGATCGAGGTTGCGGGTGAGCGTCGTGCGATCGGTCGCCAGCAGGTCCGAGAGCCGGCCAATCGAGACGGGCCCCTCGGCGATGACGAAGCCGAGCAGGGAAAATTGCGAGATCTTGAGACCGGTCGGCGCCAGGTGCTGGCTGTAGATCTGAGTCACGCGGCGTGCCGCCCCGCGGATGCGAAAGCAGGTGCAGTCACGCGGCGACAAACGGATCGGGGGCACGGCCGACATGGAAGAGAGACTACTGCCATCGCTTGCCCCGACAAAGTGTCGATGTGTATATGCACGGATATCGAGAAGGGAGCGTATCATGGTCCCGGATGCCGGCTTCGGCGTGCTCTCGCTCGACGATGTTCGCACCGTCGACGGGCTCTCCCTGTTCCAGGGCATGATCGAGGGCCGCTATCCGGCGCCGCCGATCGCCCGCGCAATCGGCTTCGAGGTCGCGCGGGTCGAGCCCGGCCTCGTCGAGTTCACCTACATGCCGACCGCCGATCATCTCAACCCGCTGGGCAGCATCCATGGCGGCATTGCCGCGACCATGCTCGACGGCGTCATGGGCTGCTGCATCCACACCATGCTCGGGGCCGGCATCGGCTACACCACGCTCGAGATCAAGGTGAACTACGTGCGCGCCATGACCGAGAAGACAGGCAAGGTGCGGGCCGAGGGCAAGGTCATCAATGTCGGCTCGCGCGTCGGCACCTCGGAAGGCCGGCTCTACGATGCCAGCGACCGCCTGCTGGCGCACGGCACGACGACCTGCCTGATCTTTCCCCTGTGATGCGCTAGCTTGCGGCATGCAGCAGGCTGCCGCCGAGCAGAGGCTTCTTCGCCTGTCGATCGGCGTGACGATCTTCGTCGCGCTGTTCGGCGTCCTGTTCGGGCTGCTGTCGGGTTCGCTGTCGATCGTGTTCGACGGCATGTTCGCCGCCATCGATGCGGCGATGTCGGGCCTCGCGCTCCTGGTGTCGCGCCTGGTGGCCCGCGGCAACGGCAGCCGGCGCTTCCAGTTCGGCTACTGGCATCTCGAGCCGATGGTGCTGGCCTTCAACGGCGGCATGCTGATGCTGCTCTGTCTCTACGCCTTCGTGAATGCCGTCGACAGCTTCCTCGCGGGCGGCCGCCAGCTCGACTTCGACTGGGCGATGGCCTACGCGATCGTCACCTGCGTCATCTGCTTCGGCATGTTCTTCTACGCGCGGCGCGCCAATCGGCGCATCGATTCCGACTTCGTTCGCCTCGACGCGCAGAGCTGGCTGATGTCGGCGACGATCACCACGGCGCTGCTGGCGGCCTTCGCCATCGCCTGGGCGCTCGGCGGCACGCGCTTCGCGCCGCTCACCGTCTATGCCGACCCGGTGGTCCTGGCGCTGCTGACGCTCTGCCTGGTGTTCGTGCCGATCCGCATCGTGCGCGCCGCATTGCGCGAGATCCTGCTGATCACGCCGCCCGATCTCGATGCCCATGTCCGGCGGGTGATGGACGACATCGTCGCCCGCCGGGGCTTCACGTCCTACACCAGCTACGTCGCCAAGGTCGGCCGCGCGCAGTTCATCGAGATCCATGTCCACGTGCCGGGCGACACGCCGCTCGACAGCGTCGGCGCCGTCGACGCGATCCGGCGCGAGATCGCCGAGGCGCTGGGCAGCGAAGGGCCGCAGCGTTGGCTCACCATCGACTTCACCGCCGATCCCAATTGGCTCTGAATCGCCAGCCGCTTGGCGAATTTGACCTTTCGGCCGGGACGTCCCATGTCTGTGGCCACGCAGGGGCTCTCGACGTATGTTCTCTTCTACAACCCGTGGCATTCGCGTGACCGTCAGGCCGCAATATCTGCCTGACCAGTCCGACCCGACCAAGCCCCAGTTCGTCTGGGCCTACCATGTGCTCATCGAGAATGGCGGCGACGCCACCGTCCAGCTGCGCAGCCGGCATTGGAAGGTCACCGACGGGCTCGGGCGCATGCGCGAGGTCAAGGGTCCGGGCGTCGTCGGCAAGACGCCGGTGCTGCGGCCCGGCGAGAAGTTCGAGTACACTTCCGGCACACCGCTCTCCACGCCATCCGGCTTCATGGGCGGCACGTATCAGATGGTGAACGAGGCGGGCGAGAATTTCGACATCGAGATTCCGACCTTCGCGCTCGATACGCCCACCGTCGACCGCCGGCTCAACTGAGGGGAGCGAGCAATGAACAGGATGCTGAAGAGGAGCGCGCTCGTGTCGTCCGCGACGGGGCTGACCCGGCCGTCGCGCGAGGAGGCCGAGGCCGCCGTGCGCACCCTGATCCGCTGGGCCGGTGACGACCCCGATCGTGAAGGGCTGGTCGGCACGCCCGATCGCGTCGTGCGTTCCTACGAGGAGTTCTTCCGCGGCTACGACGAGGATCCGCGCGAGATGCTGCAGCGGACGTTCGAGGAGGTCGAGGGCTACGACGAGGTCGTGATGCTGCGCGACATCCGGCTGGAGTCGCACTGCGAGCACCACATGGTGCCGATCATCGGCAAGGTCCACATCGGCTACCTGCCGGACAAGCGCGTGGTCGGCATCAGCAAGCTCGCCCGCCTGGTCGATGCCTATGCCTTCCGGCTGCAGATCCAGGAAAAGCTCACGGCGCAGATCGCCAACACCCTGCAGGACGTCCTGCAGCCGCGCGGCGTCGCCGTGGTCATCGAGGCGGCGCACCAGTGCATGACGACGCGCGGCGTGCACAAGTCGGACGTCGCCATGGTGACCAGCCGCATGCTCGGCGCCTTCCGCGACAACGGCGACACGCGCCGCGAGTTCATGACCATGATCGGCCGGGCGACGGTCTAGCGCCGCGCCGCCGCCGGGCCTGCGAACACGCCGGCGACGCTGCACGAAGGAAACCCGGTGCCGGGTGTGCGCCCCTCCGAGAATGTGAAGATATCGAGTGCCGACACGTCCTCCCTGGCATCCTGAGCACAGCGAGGCATCTCGGCGCCAGAAGTTTCAAAGCATGATTGCAGCAGGACCATGAGGTCTCTTGCTGCGCTCAGGACGACAGCGAGGGTAATGGCGCTCCCGGCGCGACGCCCGGTGTCGCTCGGTCTTGCTTCGGTCATCGAGTTACTGTACATTTCCGCCTGTCGACGAAAAACCTCAGCGAAAGGAGGCGTAGGATGTCGATCATCTCGATCAGCGCAACGCCCGCCTTTCGGCTCGGCATCGGGCGCTTTCGCTAACTAAAGCAGCCCCGGGCGCCGCCGTCCTGGCGCCTTCCCTCCGCTTCCACCCGTTTCACCAATCGTCGGCGCCTTTGCGCGCGTCGAGACTTCTCTCGATGCCGACCGCTGCGCCGCAAGCCTGAAGGGCCGACCCTGATCCTGAGAGGGGTTCGGCGTCGACACATGAGAAACCGCAAGTCAAAGGGCGGGCCGGACCCGTTCCTGCATACGCTGGCGTTTGTCGCGGAGCGCTGGCGCCGTCAACCCGGCCGCGCCGGCCTGATCGCGGCGGGCGTGCTGGTCGGAGCTGTCATCGAGCTCGTCCTGCCGATGCTGGCGGGCCGGCTGGTCGACATCATCGGCGGTGTGAACGCCGACCGCGACGCCACCCTGCGCGAGGCATCCCTCGTGCTGGCCGCGATGGTCGCCAGCGGGGCCGTCGCCGTAGCGCTGCGCCACGGCGTGTTCATGGTCGTGATCGCCTTCACCCTGCGCATGATGTCCGACGTCGCGCGCGAGGCGTTCGCGCGCGTGCAGCGCCTGTCGTCGGAGTGGCACGCCGGCTCGTTCGCCGGCTCGACGGTGCGCAAGATCAGCCGTGGCATGTGGGCCTTCGACAACCTCAACGACACGATCCTGGTGGCGCTTTGGCCCTCCTGCGTCGTCCTGCTGGGCGCTGCGGCGCTGTTCGCCCTGCAATGGCCGGCGATGGGCGCGGCGGTGGCGCTGGGCAGTGCGGTCTATATCGGGCTCACCGTCTGGCTGGCGCTGCGCTACGTCACGCCGGCGGCGCGCCTGTCGAATGCCTTGGACAGCCGGCTGGGTGCCACGCTGGCCGACTCGGTGACCTGCAACCCGGTCGTGAAGTCGTTCGGCGCGGAGGCGCGCGAGGACGAGCGGCTGAGCCGCGTCGTCGACCGCTGGCGTGCGCGCACACACGTGCTGTGGTCGCGCGCGACCTGGGCCGGCACGCTTCAGCAGATCGTGCTGGTGGCGCTGCGCCTGACGGTGATCGGGCTCGTGCTGCTGTTCTGGTGGCAGGGCGCGGCCAGCGTCGGCGACGTCGTATTCGTGCTCACCGGCTACGGGGTGATCCACGGCTACCTGCGCGACATCGGTCACCATGTCGACGTTTTCCGGCGCTGCGTGAACGATCTCGACGAGCTGGTTGCCCTGCACGACCAGCCGCTGGGGGTCGTCGATCGCGCGGGCGCGCGCGACATCGTGGTGCACAGGGGCGAGATCGTGTTCGACGACGTCGCGTTCGGCTATCGCGCCCGGGGACGGCAGGTCTATGACGGGCTCGCCGTGCGCATCCCGGCGGGACAGCGCGTCGGCCTGGTCGGCGCCTCGGGTTCCGGCAAGACGACGTTCGTGAAGCTGGTGCAGCGCCTGCACGACGTCGACGGCGGGCGCATCCTGGTCGACGGCCAGGACATTGCCGGGGTGACGCAGGGCAGCCTGCGCCGCCAGGTGGCGATCGTGCAGCAGGAGCCGATGCTGTTCCATCGCTCGCTGGCCGAGAACATCGCCTACGGCCGGCCCGCGGCGTCGCACGATCAGATCCGCGCGGCGGCGCGCCTGGCGCATGCCGACGACTTCGTCGCGCGCCAGCCCAAGGGCTATGCCACCCTGGTGGGCGAGCGTGGCGTGAAGCTGTCGGGCGGCGAACGCCAGCGCGTGGCGCTGGCGCGCGCCTTCCTGGCGGACACGCCGATTCTCGTCCTCGACGAGGCGACGTCGAGCCTGGACAGCGAATCCGAGGCGTTGATCCAGGAGGCGATGGAGCGCCTGATGCGCGGCCGCACCACGCTGGTGATCGCGCACCGCCTCTCGACGGTGCGCACGCTCGACCGCATCCTGGTGTTCGACCAGGGTCGCATCGTCGAGGACGGCAGCCACGCCTTGCTGATGCAGCGCAAGGACGGCCTCTACCGCCGCCTCGTGCAGCGCCAGGCCGAGGGCGTCGCCGACGGCCTGTTCGCGGCGTGAGGCAGGGCGCGTTCCCAACTCATGTTCCTCTCCCCCCGATAGGCACCCCGATAGGGCAAGGTACTCGCACATGCAAAAACCGTCATCCCGAGCGGAGCCGCGCGAAGAGCGGCGCAGTCGAGGGACCTTTCTTGCTGGTGCTGCCACAAGAGAGGTCCCTCCACTACGCCTCGCTACGCTCGGCTTCGGTCGGGACGACGGGCTCTTCTTGCCAGATGCGAATGCCCTGATTTGTGAGGAGAGGTCGAGTGAGGGGCCACGCGCGTCGATTTCGCCTTCGAGCTCCGCCGCCTGGCGGGCCAGAGGAACATGAGCGCGCCCGCTACGGCAGCAGCTCGCGGATCTCGTCGAGCATCCCGGGTGCGCCGAACGGCACGATCATCAGCGCATCGTCGAAGCCCAGGTCGGCGATGCGGCGCAGGCGGTCGCGGGCTTCGGCCTTGCCGCACACCAGCGTCACCTTCGAGCGGGCAATCAGCGGATGCGCCGGCGGATCGGGACGCAGGTCGGTGAAGATGTTGGCGAGGAGCGCACGCTTGCCGCCGGCCTTGCGGAACATGTCGAGGCCGAACGGCAGGTCGTCCAGGGCGGCATAGATCCCCGAGGCGATCCAGCCGTCGCAGTGCCGGGCGGCGAGGTCGATCCAGCGCGGGCTGCGCCAGGCGCCGAGATAGACCGGCGGGCCGCCCTCGGTGCCCGGCCAGACCGAAAGCGCGGGGCCGTAGACCGGCTCGCCCGACCATACCCTGCGCATTACCGCGAGATGGTCCGGCAGCAGCTTGAAGCGGCGCTCGTAGTCGACCTGCACGGCGTCGAAATCGTGCTTGGTCGAGCCGCTGCCGACGCCGAAGCGGAAGCGGCCGCGCGACATCAGGTTCAGGGTCTGCGCGCGATGGGCATGCTCGACCGGATGGCGCAGCGGCACCTGCACCACGCAGGTGCCGAGCTCGATGCGCTCGGTCGCCTGGCAGAGCGCGCCGAGGAAGATCAGCGGATCAACCGTGGCGCTGCCGCGGGCGAAGGCGTCCGTGGTCCACAGGCCGGCGAAGCCCAGCGCCTCGACGCGCTGTGCGAAGGCGATGGCGCGCTCGAAGAGGCCGACGGCGTCCTGGGCGGTGGGGATGGCGACGATGCCGAATCGCATGGCAGCTCCTCGATGGTTTTCCTGCGCCCCTCTCGGGCTGGGCAATCGATCCCGGAATAAGCCAGACATTGCAAGGTCTTGGGAACGGGATTCGGTGGCCGGTCTGGCGCCAGGTCCGCATTGCCGGCACGGCAGCGGCAGCCCTGCCACCTGCGGCTGTTCTTCCCTTTGCCATGGCTCTGCCGTAGGACGGAAGGCGACAATCAAAACGGGGAGCGTTCGCGTATCATGGCAGGAGAGATCGTCGGATCGGTCGAGATGTTGCGCCGGCTGGTGGCGTTCGACACTACCTCGCGCAATTCCAACCTGGCGCTGATCGAGTACGTCCAGCAGTACCTCGCCGGCCACGGCATCGCCTCCAAGCTGGTGCCGAGCGAGGACGGCAAGAAGGCCAACCTGTTCGCCACCATCGGGCCGATGGTGAAGGACGGCGTCGTGCTGAGCGGCCACACTGACGTGGTGCCGGTCGACGGCCAGCCATGGGATACCGATCCGTGGACGCTCACCCTCAGGGACGGCAAATACCACGGCCGCGGCACCTGCGACATGAAGGCATTCTACGCCATCGGGCTCGCCATGCTGCCCGAGCTCACCAGGGCGCCGCTCCGCAAGCCGATCCACTTCGCGCTGTCGTACGACGAGGAGGTCGGCTGCGTCGGCGCCCATTCGCTGGCCGCGCGCATGGCGGCCGAGGTGCCGCGCCCGCGCGCCATCATCATCGGCGAGCCGACCATGATGACGGTGGTGCACGCCCACAAGGGCGCGCAGATCTACATCACCAAGTTCACCGGCTTCGAGGCCCACTCCTCGATGACCCATCTCGGCGTCAGTGCCATCCATTTCGCCGGCGAGTTCGTCCACTACCTCAACACGGTGCAGGACGAGCTCGACGCCAAGGCGCCGAGGGACAGCGAGTTCATGCCGGCGGCCGCGACCTTCAACGTCGGCACGATCACGGGCGGCACCGCGGGCAACATCCTGGCGCGCGAATGCGAGGTGCTATGGGGCTATCGCGAGCTGCCGACCGTGCCGATCGAGACGCTGGGCACGCGCGCGCTGGCGTGGCTCGAGCAGGAGCTGCTGCCGAAGATGAAGGCCAAGCATCCGGCCGCCGCGATCGACACGGTGCTGCGCTCCTCGACGCCCGCCTTCTCGCCCGAGGGCAACGACGAGGCCAAGCGGCTCGCCGCGACCTGGTCGGGCTCCAACACGGTGGGCAGCGTCGTCTACGGCACCGAGGCCGGCATCTTCCGCAAGACACTGGGCGTACCCACGGTGGTGTGCGGCCCGGGCGACATCGCCCAGGCGCACCAGCCCAACGAGTACATCCTCGCCTCGCAGATCGACGCCTGCGAGGGCTTCATGCGGCGCATGATGGAATGGTGCTGCCGGGAATGACGAACGCAAATCCCCCCGGGATTGGCGACGAGCGACCGCAGCAGCAGGTCTATCGCTGCGGGTTATAACCTGCCGTCTCGCGCCGGGTACCGCTTTCCCGGATGCCCCGCCGCCGACCTGCGACGTGTTCGCCGGCTTAATCGCTTCACGCCGCCGAGGCGTAGATCCTGTCGAGATCCCCGTCGTCGTAGCCGTACTCGGTCGAGCAGAACTCGCACTTCACGACCACCCTGCCCGAGCTATCGCGCAGGTCGCCCAGCTCCTCGCGCCTGAGCGAGCGCAGCACGCGGTCGATGCGGTCGCGGCTGCAGCGGCAGCGCGCGGCGAAGGCGCGGCGGGCGAACACGCGTGGCCGCTCGGCGTGGAACAGGCGCAGCAGCAGCCGGGGGGCGGGCAGGTCGGGGTCGAGCATCTCGGCCTCGGTCGCCGAGGCCATCAGGATCACCGCCTTGCGCCAGTCGTCCTCGCGCTGCTCGGGGTCGACGTCGAGCCGGCCGGCGTCGAACTCGGGCATCTGCTGGACCATCAGCGCGGCCGCCCGCCAATGGCCCTTGCCGTCGCGCTCGTGGCGGCGCGCCGAGATCTTGATGCCGGTCGGCAGCTGCTCGGACTGGCGGAAATAGGTGTGGGCGCAGTCGGCCAGGGTCGGGCCCTCGAGCGGCACCACGCCCTGATAGCGCTCGGTGTGCCGGCCCTGGTCGACGGTGAAGGCGAGCCGGCCGTGGCCGAACAGGCGCGGCACGTAGCCGTCCGGCGCCTCGGCCGAGCCGCCGAGCGCGATCGCGAGCTTCCACGAATCGAACTGGGCGTAGCCGCGCAGCGCGCCGTCGGTCGTGAGGTCGGTGACCAGCAGGCGCACCGGCCCGTCGCCCGAGATCTGAAGGGTGAAGATGCCGTCGTACTTGAGCGACGTGGCGAGCGCGGCACACAAGGTCATCGCCTCGGCGAGCGGGCGCGCCACCGCCAGCGGATAGTGGTGGCGCTCGATGATCTCGTCGAGAGATGGACCTAGCCGGACCAGCCGGCCGCGCACGCCGAGCGCGTCGAGCTGGAACGGAAGGACGCTGTCCCAGGCGTCGGAAGTCCAAGCTTCCGACGCGGCGCTCACGATAGGCACCAGGCGAGGATGCTCTTCTGGGCGTGCAGGCGGTTCTCGGCCTCGTCGAACACCACCGACTGCGGGCCGTCGATGACCTCTTCCGTCACTTCCTCGCCGCGATGCGCCGGCAGGCAGTGCATGAAGATCGCGTCCTTCCTGGCCTGTTTCATCAGCCGCTGGTCGACCTGGTAGGCCCGCAGGAGGTTATGGCGGCGCGAGGCGCTCGGGCTGTGCGGATCCTCGTCGCCCATCGACACCCAGGTGTCGGTGACGACGCAGTCGGCGTCGCGCACCACCGCTTCGGGGTCGTGCCCGATGGTGATGCGCCCTTTCGACCTCTCCGCCCACGCCAGCACGTCGGCCGGCGGCTTGAGCTCGGGCGGGCAGGCGACGCGCAGCTCGAAGTCGAACTGCACGGCCGCGTGGATCCAGCTGGTCGCCATGTTGTTGCCGTCGCCCGACCAGGCGACCGCGCGGCCCTGGATCGGCCCGCGATGCTCCTCGAAGGTCATGACGTCGGCCATCAGCTGGCAGGGATGCGTCTTGTCGGTGAGCCCGTTTATCACCGGCACGGTGGCATGCTTGGCCATCTCGAGGAGCTTCTCCTCGACGGTGGTGCGCATCATGATGATGTCGACATAGCGCGACAGCACGCGCGCGGTATCGGCGATGGTCTCGCCGCGCCCGAGCTGGGTGTCGCCGCGGCCCAGCATGATGGTCTGGCCGCCGAGCTCGCGCATGCCGACCTCGAACGACACGCGGGTGCGTGTCGACGGCTTCTCGAAGATCATGGCGAGCGTCTTGCCGGCGAGCGGCTTGTCGTGCCCGCCATTTTGCCGCGCCGACTTCATCGCCTTGCCGCGATCGAGGATCTGGCGAAGCGTCTTGGCATCGACCTGGTCGAGGTCGAGGAAGTGCTTGGGTGCTGCCATGGCCAACTACTCGGCTGCCTTGGCTGCCTCGAACGACTGCGCGGCCTTGCTCAGGATGTCGATGCCCTCGTCGAGCGCCGCCTTGTCGGCGATCAGCGCCGGGAAGACGCGGACCACGTTCTCGCCGGCCGGCGGGACCAGCATCCCGAGCGACTGCAGGCGGGTCACCATGTCGCCCGCCGGCACCGCGGCGGTGCACTGGATGCCCTGCAGGAAACCCATGCCGCGCTGCTCGGCATAGACCGTGGGGTGCTTCTTCACGAGGCCTTCGAGCTGACCCTTGAGGTACTCGCCCTTGGTGCGCACGGCGTCGATGAAGCCGGGCTTCAGCAGCTCGTCGAGCACGGCATTGGCGACGCCCGTCGCCAGCGGGTTGCCGCCATAGGTCGAGCCGTGCGTGCCCGGCACCATGCCGACCGCTGCCTTCTCGGTCGCCATGAAGGCGCCGATCGGGAAGCCGCCGCCCATGCCCTTGGCGATCGCCGCGACGTCGGGCTTCACGCCCGACCAGTCGTAGCCCCACATCTTGCCGGTGCGACCGAAGCCGGTGTGGATCTCGTCGTAGAACAGCAGCAGGCCGAACTCGTCGCAGATCGCGCGCAGGTCCTTGAGGAACTGCGTGGTCGTGGCGCGGATGCCGCCTTCGCCCTGGATCGGCTCGACCAGGATGCCGGCGGTCTCGTCGTCGATCATGTCGCGCACGACGTTGGTGTTGTTGAGCGGCGCGTGCTTGTAGCCGGGCGCCGGCGGGCCGAAGCCTTCGAGATACTTCTCGTTGCCGGTGGCGGCGAGCGCATTCAGGAGGCGGCCGTGGAACGCCGCCTGGAAGCAGATGATCTTGTAGCGCCCGGGCTTGCCGTTCATGAACTGATACTTGCGGATCAGCTTGATGCCGCCCTCGATCGCCTCGGCGCCCGAGTTGCAGAAGAACATCGTGTCGGCGAACGAGCTCTCGACCAGCCGCTGGGCCAGCTTCTCGCCGTTGCCGATGCGGAACAGGTTGGAGGTGTGCCACAGCTTCTGGCCCTGCTCGGTCAACGCCTTGACCAGGGCGGGATGGCAGTGGCCGAGCGCGTTCACGGCGATACCGGAGGTAAAGTCCAGGTAACGTCGGCCGTCCGTCGCGTAGAGATAGTTGCCCTCTCCGCGTTCGAACACGACGTCCTTGCGACCGTACGTCGGCATCACAGCCGTAATCACGGCAGTCTCCATCAAAAGAATAACCCGCTCTTCGACCACGGCTCCGGAACGGATAAACCGAGGTTGAGCGGGTGCAGGCACTATCTAACCGGGGTCTGGGTGTGTCAACTTGGCCAGCCTGTCCGGATGGCGCGTTGGTGGCCTCCTTGAGGCTGCCCCACCCCTCTGCTAGAGCGCTTCCCGATTCGAGGGAACCTGCGGCGGTTGCCTCGAATCGAAAGCGCCCGACCCGGGTCAGTCGTTGCTGCAGGCCCGCTCCGCCCGGCTGTTCCAGCCGCACGGAATGTGCTCTAGGAGACCGCCCTTCCGATGAATCCGCTGCCCACCCGCAACTCCCGGCTTGCCTTGCGCCGCGCCGACTTCCGCTCGGTGCCCGAGATGCTGGACTATGCGGCGGCGGGCGAGACCGGCATCACCTTTTATAGTGTCAGGGGCGAGATTCTTTCGTCCCTGTCGTGGCGCGAGGCGCGCGCGCGCGGCCATGTCGCCGCCCGCCGCCTGATCGGTGCGGGCTTCGCGCCCGGCGAGCGCATTCTCATCACCGCCGATACCTGGCCAGGCTTCTTCGACCTGTTCTTCGGCGCCCAGTATGCCGGCCTGCTGCCGGTGCCGGTCTCGATCCCGATCGGCATCGGCGGCAAGGACGCCTATCTCGACCAGCTGCGCCGCCAGCTCGTCGCCTCGGGCGCGGTCGCGGCGTTCGGCATCGACGATCTGGCGGGCTTCCTGGCCGACGCCGCGGGCGATGTTCCCGCCGTGCGCCTGCACGGCGGGCTCGCCGCTCTCGAGGCGCTGCCCGAGAAGCCGGTCGATCTGCGGCCGCTCGGTTCGGGCGACCTCTGCTACCTGCAGTTCTCGTCAGGCAGCACGCGCCATCCGCACGGCGTGCAGATCACCCAGAAAGCGCTGATGGCCAACCTGGCCGGCATGACCGGGCCGGCGGGGCTCGATGTCGTTCCCGGCGACCGCGCCGTGAGCTGGCTGCCGCTCTATCACGATATGGGCCTGATCGGCTTCCTGATGGCGCCGCTCTCCAGCCAGCTCTCGCTCGATTACCTGACGCCGCGCGACTTCGCCCGCCGGCCGATGCAATGGCTCAACATCATCTCGCGCAACCGCGGGACGATCTCCTACAGCCCGAGCTTCGGCTACGACCTCGCCACCCGGCGCGCCGCGCGCCAGGTGCCGGCCGACCTCGACCTGTCGAGCTGGCGCCATGCCGGCATCGGCGGCGACATGATCCGGCCCGACGTGCTGGAGCGCTTCGCCGACACCTTCGAGGGCGCCGGCTTCAGCCGCAAGGCCTTCATCCCGAGCTACGGCATGGCCGAGGTCTGCCTCGCCATCACGTTCTCTCCCGGCGGCACCGGCGTGCGCATCGACACGGTCGACCGCGCCGCGCTCGCCGAGGCGCAGCGCGCCGTGCCGATCACCGGTCCGGTCGACGAGCGGCGGGCGCGCCGCTTCGTCGTCTGCGGCAGGGTCTTGCCCGACCACCGCCTGGAGGTGCGCGGCGAGTCCGGCGCGGTCCTGGGCGAGCGCGAGGTCGGGCGCATCTTCGCGCAGGGTCCCAGCATCATGCCGGGCTACTACGGCGAGCCGGAAGCCACCCACGAGGTCCTGTCGGCCGACGGTTGGCTCGACACTGGCGATCTCGGCTATCGGCTCGGCGACGAGGTCGTCGTCACCGGCCGCGCCAAGGACCTGATCATCGTCAACGGCCGCAATGTCTGGCCACAGGACATCGAATGGGCGCTCGAGGCGCGCGGCGTGGTGAAGAACGACGATGCTGCCGCCTTCTCGATCGACACGCCCGATGGCGAGCGCGTGGTCGTCGCCGTGCTGGCGCGGGCCTCGGGCGAGGACGGGCGCCAGGCGCTGGCGCGCGACGTCGCCGGCGCGGTGCGTGAGATGATTTCCATCGACTGCGACGTCGCCCTGGTGCCGCCGAGCCTCGGCCTGCCGACGACCTCCTCCGGCAAGCTCTCGCGCACCCGCGCCAAGGCCAACTACCTGGCCGGCGTCTACGCGCCGAAAACCGCGGCGGCGTGAGGTGAATCGAGATGATCACGGCTGGTACGCCACTGGTGGCGGAGGCTACTCCGCCACCAGTGGCGTACCCCCAGCGACCTTCTGCTCGCGTTCCTTTCCCCTCCCTGGGCATGGCATTCGCCTATGGAACAAACATCGTCATCCCGACCGGAGCCGCGCGAAGCGAGGCGCAGTGGAGGGACCTTTCTTGTTGCGCCGTCAGCAAGACAAGGTCCCTCGGCTATGCCGCCCTTTGGGCGGCTCCGCTCGGGATGACGGTGATTTTTGCCACATGCGAATGCCCTGCTCTGGCGGGGCAGAGGAGTTCGAATAAGGAATGAGCGTCATGCCCCGCCTGGTCGCGGTCACCGGCGCCACGGGGTTCGTCGGGCCGCATCTGGTGGCGGCGCTCGGCCGGCGCGGCTGGCGGGTGCGGCTGCTGGTGCGCCGCTGGTCGCCACTGCCCTCACTCGCGGGCGTCGAGGCCGAGCTGGTTCTGGGCGACCTCGGCGATGCCGACGCCCTGCAGCGCCTGGTCGACGGCGCCGACACGGTCATCCATGCCGCCGCTCTGATCAAGGCGCGGCACGCCGACCAGTTCATGGCGGTCAATCGCGACGGCACGGCCCGCCTTTCCGCTGCCGCCGGCCCCGCCCGGCTCCTCCTGCTGTCCTCGCTGGCCGCCCGCGAGCCGCGCCTATCGCCCTATGCCGCCAGCAAGCAGGCGGCCGAGGAGGCGGTCACCGGCCGGGACGGGCCGTGGCTGGCGGTTCGGGCCCCCGCGGTCTACGGGCCGGGTGACCGCGAGACCCTGGCCTATTTCCGCGCCGTCGCCCGCGGGCTGGCGCCGCGCCCGGCGATCGCCGCGGCCCGCCTGTCGCTGATCCATGTCGAGGACCTGGCCGAGGCGTTGGCGCTGGCGGTCGAGCGTGCGCCCGCCGGATCGATCTACGAGATCGACGACGGCCGGGAGGGTGGCTACGGCTATCGCGACATGCAGCAGGCAGCGGCTCTCGCGCTCGGCCGGAAAGCCTGGTCGATTGCCGTGCCGCGTCCGGTGATGGTGGGGCTGGCCCGCCTCAACCAGCTCGGCCATCGGCTGGGCGGCCCGGTCCAGATCCTGACCCCCGGCAAGGTCAACGAGATTTTCCACCCGGACTGGACGGTTCATGACCGGCGTCTCGCCGGAGCAATCGGCTTCACCGCCCGTTACGACCTGGCGAGCGGCTTTCGCGACACGGTCTTGTGGTATCGCCGTCGCGAGTGGCTATAGAAGGTGTGAAACACTAGGTAACAAATTGTCATTTCACAAGGAATTGGCGTTTCTGTCACAACACTCGCGCCTGACCCTGCCCCCCGGACGGGAGAGATGCTTGTGAGCGCCACCCACGAAATGACCGTCGCAAACGACGGCATGATCGAGACTTTCACCCGCACGCGCGAGATCTCGCGCGCCGAGGTGATTCGCGAGATTTGCCATCATCTGGCGCCTTACCAGAACGGCGACCAGCCGATCGTGGGCGACACGGTGATTGCAAAGGACCTGACCATCGATTCGCTGGCCATCATGGACATGGTCATGGAACTCGAGGACCGCTTCGACGTGTCGATCCCGATGAGCGTCATCGCCGAGATCCACACCGTCAATGAGCTGGCCGACACGATCCTGGACCTCAGCGCCCGCGGTTAGGGCGCCGCTCCTTCAATTCGTCTCATCTACGACTATCAGGCGGGGCACCCATGGGCTTGTTCGACCGCCATGCCGGCCTGCTCGAGGCCTATCGCGACGTCCGCACCACCGGCTACGACCCGTTCCAGATTCGCATGGAACGGGTACTGTCGCCGACCGAGGCGATCATCAACGGCAAGAAGACGCTGCTGGTCGGCACCAACAACTATTTCGGCCTGACCTTCGATCCCAGCTGCATGGACGCCGCGATCGAGGCGATCCGCGCCGAGGGTACCGGGACCACCGGCTCGCGCATCGCCAACGGCAGCTACAGCGAACATGTCGCGCTGGAGAAGGAAATCGCCGCCTTCTACGGCAAGAAGCACTGCATGGTGTTCACCACCGGCTACCAGGCCAACCTCGGCGTGATCTCGACGCTGGCCGGGCCGGACGATTTCCTGCTGATCGATGCCGACAGCCACGCCTCGATCTACGACGCCTGCAAGATGACCCAGGCCGAGGTCGTGCGCTTCAAGCACAACGATCCCGGAAGCCTCGAGGCCCGGTTGCGCCGGCTCGGCGACAAGCCGGGCAACCGCGTGGTCGTGCTGGAAGGCATCTACTCGATGCTGGGCGACAGCGCGCCGCTGCGGGCGTTCGTCGACGTCTGCAAGAAGCATGGTGCCTACGTGCTGGTCGACGAGGCGCATTCGCTGGGCGCGCTGGGCGAGCACGGCCGCGGGCTGTGCGAGTCGACCGGCGTGATCGACGACTGCCACTTCATCGTCGGCACCTTCTCCAAGACCCTGGGCGCGATCGGCGGCTACTGCGTGTCGGACGATCCAGACTTCGACATCCTGCGCGTCACCGTGCGCGCCTACATGTTCACCGCCTCGCTGCCGCCCTCGATCGTCGCCTCGGTGCGCCAGGCCTTGCGGGTCGTGCAGGCCAGGCCGGAGCTGCGCACGCAGCTGTGGGCCAACGTCGCCACCCTCTACGACGGGCTGAAGGCGCGGGGCTTCACGCTCGGCCCCGAGCATGGACCGGTGGTCGGCGTGCACCTGCCCGACCGCATGACCGCGATCGGCTTCTGGCGCGCCATGCTCGACGCCGGCATCTACGTCAACGTCGCCGTGCCGCCGGCCACGCCCAACGGCGTCTCGCTGCTGCGCTGCTCGCTATGTGCCGTGCACACGCGCGAGCAGCTCGAGCACATGGTCGAGGTGATGACCGGCATCGGCCGCCAGTTCGGCGTCCTGCCCGCCCAACCCGAGCTGCGCGTCGCCGGCGCGCGGTAGTTTCAGATTCTGTCGTCCTGAGCGCAGCGAAGGACCTCACGGCCGCTTGCCGAGGGCACGGGATCCTTCGCTTCGCTCAGGATGACAAGACCGTTGTTCACCCTCGCCCATCTCTCCGATCCTCACCTGCCGATGCCGCCGGCGCGCGCCGGCGAGCTCCTGGGCAAGCGGCTGACCGGCTACGTCAACTGGTGGCGCGGGCGCGTGCGCCTGCACCGGCCCGAGGCGCTGGCCGGCATCGTCGCCGATCTCCAGGCCGCGCGGCCCGACCACATCGCGGTCACGGGGGACCTGGTGAACATCTCCCTGCCGGACGAGTTTCAGCGCGCCGCGGCGTGGCTGGCAGCTCTCGGTGCGCCGCACGACGTCACCCTGGTGCCCGGCAATCACGACGTCTACGTCGCCTCGCGCTGGTCCGGGACGCTCGGCCTGTGGGGCGCCTGGCTGGCCGGCGACGGCGCGCCGCCGGCCGCCTCGTTCGACGTTTTCCCGACGCTGCGTCGGCGCGGTCCCGTGGCGCTGGTCGGCCTGTCGAGCGGCGTGCCCAAGCCACCGTTCTTCGCCACTGGCACCCTGGGCGAGGCGCAGGTCGCCCGCGCCGAGCGCCTGCTGGCCGATCTCGGGCGCGAGGGGCTGTGCCGCATCGTGCTGATTCATCATCCGCCGCTCACCACCGAGAAGCGCCTGAAGCGGCTGACCGACGCCGCCGCCTTCCAGGCGATGATCCGCCGCGTCGGCTGCGAGATCGTGTTGCATGGCCACAACCATCGCAGCGAGCTGGCGCGCATCGCCGGCCCGTCCGGCCCGGTGCCTGTGCTCGGCGTCGCCTCGGCCTCGGCGGCGCCCGACAGCAAGTATGGCGCCGCGCGCTATCACCTGATCCGCGTCAGCGGCGCCGCGGGCGCCTGGCGCCTCGACGTCGAGATGCGCCGGCTCGACGCCGACGGCGCGGGGTGCACCTCTGACGGCTACCTCATTTTTCTTCCGGACCGCGAGCGTCCCGCTCGCTCATAAGACAATAGGCAGCGGGGC
>JALHMO010000122.1 GCA_022844015.1 Reyranella sp.
CAACGAGCTCCGCGAACGCTCTAGGCTTCGTTGCGGCCGAGCCGCATGTCGAGGTCGAACGGATAGAGCGGCCGCTTGACCTTGGTGTACTTGAACAGGGCGAGGTCGGAGGCGGTGCAGCCGTCGCCGTCGCACATGACGATATGCTTGGCGATCGGCTCGAAGCCGGCGCGGAAATGCTGGCGCGACTTGATCAGCACGTACTTCTTGCGCCTTGGGTCGATGCCGCAGTGGGTGAATACCCCGAGGTCGAACGGCTCGGCGCGCTTCTCCGACACGACGATCAGCATCTTGCCGGTATCGAGCACGGCGGTGCGGCCCATGCGCACGGTGGTGCCGGTGGCCATAGGCCCGGTGACGACGAACTGCCCGTCGGTGATCGCCTTGACCCTGCCGTTCACCTGCAGCGGCTTGCCCTTGAGGCCCATGGCCGGCATGTCGATCTTGCCGCCGAGCTGCAGCGTAACCTCGGCACCGACGCCGGCCTTGATCATCTGATCGACGCAGGCAGGGTCGCAGATCGGGCCGGCGCAGGCGTCCTCGAGGCCCTGAGCGAGGGCCTCCTCGACCACGCTCATGACGTCCTGGGTGCCGCCCGAGGCGGTATTGTCGCCGTGGTCGGCCATGACGATCGGCCCGCCGTCGAGCGCCTTGGCACGGGCGACCTGGACGGAGAGCTTCTCGGGATGGAACAGGAAGCCCTCGCGCTTGTCCCACGCGGCATCGAGAATCCGGTTGAGCAGGACCTCGCCCTCCGCCGTGCGCTTGTCGCAGACGATCACCGATGACAGGGCGAGGTGAGGGATGTCGGCCTGGGGAAAGCCGCCGAACACGGAGGCATTGAGCACCTGACCGCTGTCCTCGGCCTGGTTGGCCATGCCCATCAGGGTCTTCATAGGCTCGCGCGAGGGCGTGTGGACCAGCGAGCTGCTCATGATCGGCCGGTTGCCCCACACCATGCGCGGCTCGACCTCGCCAGCCAGCATGCGCATCAGCGTGCGGCCGGAGCGACGGGCGGTGTCGGCCATGTCGATGTGGGGATAGGTGCGGTAGCCGGTGATGATGCTGGCGCCCCTGATCATGGCTTCCGTCATCTGGGTATGGAAATCGAGCGCCACGGCGATCGGCACGTCGGGAGCGATCCTGCGGATGCGGTTGAGCAGCTCGCCCTCGCCGTCGTCGAAGTGCTCGGCGACCATGGCACCGTGCAGGGCGAGCAGGACGGCATCGCAGCCCTTCCTGACCTCGTCGACGATCGCGGTGGTCATCTGCTCGTAGGCCGCCTCGGTGACCAGGCCCGAGGGATGGGCCGATGCCGCCATCGGCACGGTGAATTCGGCGCCGGCCTGGCGGGCAACCTCGATGAAGCCGCCGAGCGACGTGTTGGTGCCCTCGGCCTCCGCGATCGCGGGAGCGCCGGACAGGGCGCCGGAGCGGGCGAACGAGTCTATCGGGGTGGGCAGCGGAGAGAATGTGTTGGTTTCGTGCATCATCATTGCCACTACGAACTTCCGCGCCACGTCAGCCTCCCATCGGGTTGGTCAAGCATCAAGCCATTGAGCAATCTATCGAATCGCCGCCCACCGCGCGGTCCCCGCAGGTTTGCGCGATGTGCAGACCTGCCTCCTGCTTTCTTTGTGCGTTGCAAAAAAGCCACACCTTAATCACAGGATGAAACGGCGGTAAATCAGTGAAATCAGGGACTTTTTTTCCTCTTGAAATCTCTTCGCAGATGCACCATTTTGGGGGTGCAGCAAACGTCGCCTCGGCGACCTCTGTGTTTGCTGTATGCCCGTCTTGGGCGTTTCCTCCCTAAACTCGGGCCGTGCTTGTCACGGCCCTTTTTTTTGCTTCCTCGCCGGAGCGGAGAAACCTTACTCCGCGGCCAGCGGGCGGGGTGCGAGCCGGGACAGGGCCTCCTCGGCCAGCCCCTCCAGCAAACGGCTCATCAGGCGTTCGATGACGCCCGCCGTCGGCAGCTTTTCATGGCGCAGCTCGTCCATGTAGAGCGCCCGGTTGATCTCGATCTGCAGGGCATGCCGCCCGATCTCCGGGCGGCCATAACGCTGGGTGGTGAAGCCCCCGGCGTAAGGCTGGTTGCGCTGCACCCGGAGCCCGCGTTCGCCCAGCCACCGTTCGACCCAGTCGACCAGGTCCGGGGCGCAGGCCTCGCCATGATTGTCGCCGAGCACGATATCCACGCGATGATCGCGCTCGCGTGGCCCCAGGCCGGACGCCGAGGACGGCATCGAATGGGCGTCGATCAGCAGAGCGCTGCCGAAGGTGCGATGGGTCTGCTCGACCAGCGAAGACAAGGCGGCATGGTAGGGCCGCCAGCACGCTGACAGGCGCAGCTCGATCTCGTCCGAGGAGACCCGGGTGCGGTAGATCGGCTCGCCGCTCGCCGCTACGCGCGGGATCATGCCGAGGCCGGCGGCGACCCGGCTGCTGCGGTGATTGAGCGGCCGCGGCAGGGGGCCCTCGAACATCGCCGGATCGAGCTCGTAAGGTTCTCGGTTGGCGTCGACATAGGAGCGGGGAAACCGCGCTGCCAGCAGAGGAATGCCGATCGCCGGAGCGATGGCGAACAGCTCGTCGACGAAAGCGTCCTCGGCTCGCCGCAGCGCCGGCAGCGGCACCGCAGCCTGGGCAAGGAAGGAGGCGGGATAGAGGGACCCGCTATGGGGCGAGGCGACGACCACGGGGGTGGTCTGACGAAGTGGCTGTCGGCAATCCAACGCCAATGACTCGGGCTCGACGGGCGAAAACTCCATTCGATTCTCATAGCGTGCGGCGCCGGTCGCGTCACGCACCGTGCGGGCGCGCGCCCCTCATACGTGCTGTCGCGCGGGGCGCATACTTGCCAAGCGGAGGACAGCGATGTAGACGACCGCACTCCGGCGAGGGGCGCGTAGCTCAGCGGTAGAGCACTGTCTTGACATGGCAGGGGTCACAGGTTCAATCCCTGTCGCGCCCACCATCGCCGAAAGCCAATGACCTCAGCAAGGTGCGGCATCCGGTCTCTCGGCACCGGTCAGCCGAGCACGAGCAGCGTTCTTCGGTAAGGGCCGTGGCGATCGCCAAAGGGGAGCGCATCGGCCGGGCTGGATCGCGGCCTCGGCAGACCTCTCGCGGCGATCTTTCGAAGCAGTTCGCGGGCGCTGAGACGCAGCTCGCGCACGACGTCCTCCTCGACGAAGCTGGCGGCGGTCACCCCGGGGAGGTCCGGCACCCAGCCGACCAGCAGACCCTCCTTGGTGCAGCGAATAAGCGAGTAGTAGCGGGAATCCATCGCCCCTCGTCTCCAGCACATGCCGACGTCGCCCGTCATGCAAGTGGCGGTCCAAGCGCCCTCAGGGCGACACGCGCCGCTGCCAATGACCTTGATCCAGATCAAGGCCGGGCGGGCCCGGCGCGACTTGACAGGGAAGCGGTGGCGGGCTCAATCGCCGACACCACTACCGACGGCGACCGTCCCTTGTCCGATTTCTACTCTCTCTACTCGCACGAGTTCGTGCGCGTCGCCTGTTGCGTGCCGCGCACCCGCGTTGCCGATGCGGCCTACAATCTCGCCGAGACCATTCGCCTGGCGCGCATCGGAGACCGCGAGGGGGCGGCCATCATGGTGTTCCCCGAGCTTGGCCTGTCGTCGTACGCGATCGAGGATCTGCTGCTGCAGGACGCCTTGCTCGACCGGATCGAGGCATCGATCGCCGAGGTGGTCGCGGCCTCGCGCGAGCTGTTCCCGGTCCTGATCGTCGGTGCGCCGCTGCGCCTCGCCGGCCGGCTCTACAACTCGGCGGTCGTGATCCAGGGCGGCGCCATCCTGGGCGTCGTGCCCAAGACCTACCTGCCGAACTATCGCGAATTCTACGAGAAGCGCCATTTCGTGTCCGGCGCCAACCTGATCGAGCACACGATCAGGCTGGCCGGCCGCGACGTTCCGTTCGGCACCGACATGCTGTTTCGCTCGACCGGCACGGTGAAGGTCACCTTCCACGTCGAGATCTGCGAGGACATCTGGGTTCCGGTTCCGCCGTCGAGCCACGCCGCTCTCGCGGGCGCCGAAGTGCTGGTCAATCTCTCGGCGAGCAACATCACCATCGGCAAGGCCGAGGCGCGTCGCCTGCTGTGCGGCAGCCAGTCGGCGCGCGGCATCGCGGCGTATGCCTACTCGGCCTCGGGGCCGGGCGAGTCGACCACCGATCTCGCGTGGGACGGTCATGCCGCGATCTACGAATGCGGTGACCAGCTGGTTGAATCGGCGCGCTTCGAGAAGGAATCGACCATCGTGCGCGCCGACGTCGATCTCGGCCGCATTCGCCAGGAGCGGCTGCGCAACAACGGCTTTGCCGATTGCGCGATGCAGGAAGGCGAGAGGGTCCGGCGTTTCCGCAAGATCGAGTTCGTGCTCGATGCGCCGGCGGCCGGCGTCGGGCTGGAACGAGCGTTCGAGCGCTTTCCTTACGTGCCGTCGGATCCGGCGAGGCTGCGCGACAATTGCTACGAGGCCTACAACATCCAGATCCAGGGTCTGGCTCAGCGCCTCCATTCGAGCCGTACCGAGCGGGCGATCATCGGGGTGTCGGGCGGCCTCGATTCGACGCAGGCACTGATCGTCGTCTGCCGGGCGATGGACCAGCTCGGCCTGCCGCGCAAGAACGTCTTCGCCTACACGCTGCCGGGCTTCGGCACGACCGACAAGACCTACCGCAACGCCTGGCGGCTGATGGAGGCGCTGGGCGTGACGGCGGGCGAGATCGACATCAAGCCGGCGGCGCGCCAGATGCTGGGCGACATCGGCCATCCGTTCGCCAGGGGCGAGCAAGTCTACGACATCACCTTCGAGAATGTGCAGGCCGGGCTGCGCACCGACTACCTGTTCCGCCTCGCCAACCAGCAGCGTGGCATGGTGGTGGGCACCGGCGACCTCAGCGAGCTGGGCCTCGGCTGGTGCACCTACGGCGTCGGCGATCACATGTCGCACTACAATCCCAACGGCTCGGTCTCCAAGACGCTGATCCAGCACCTGATCCGCTTCGTCGCCGCGTCGGGCGACGTCAGCACCGACACGGCGACGATCCTGCACGACATCCTCGATACGGAGATATCGCCCGAGCTGATTCCGGTCGGCGCCACCGGCACCATCCAGTCGACCGAGCAGGCGGTGGGCCCCTATGCCCTGCAGGATTTCAACCTCTTCTATCTGACGCGGCTCGGCTACCGGCCGTCGAAGATCGCCTTCATGGCCTGGCACGCCTGGCACGACGTGGAGAAGGGGGTGTGGCCGGCGAACCTGCCCGCCGGAACGCGGCGAGCCTACACGCTCGAGGAGATCCGCCACTGGCTCGGGCACTTCCTGCGGCGTTTCTTCACCAACCAGTTCAAGCGGTCGGCGCTGCCCAACGGGCCCAAGATTTCGTCGGGCGGCTCGCTGTCGCCGCGCGGCGACTGGCGCGCGCCGTCCGACGGCAGCCCCGACGTCTGGCTGAGCGAGCTCGCCGAGCATGTGCCGGAGCGGTGACTCACGCGCCGGGAGCGCGCCACTGGTGGCGGAGTAAACTCCGCCAAAGTGGCGCTCATGGGACGGTGCAATCGCCAAGAAGAGCGCCACAGGAGTGGCGCGCTCATGGGCCCTAACTTTCCTGAAGACCTCACCCTGAGGAGCGGCCCGTCCTTCGACGCGCTCCCCTCCTCACCCTGGGGAGGCGCGCGAAGCGCGGCGTCTCGTCGGCAACAAATCGGGTGCTGCGACACCGGTTTTCCAGCGATCGCGTGTGTCGCCCATCCTTCGAGATGGTCGCTTCGCGACCTCCTCAGGATGAGGACTTTGCTGGACCGGCCAAAGGGTATGTCAGGAGGTCTAAAGCTAGCGCCACGGGAGTGGCTCGCTCCCAGCAGTGAGTTTCTGTGGCACGCGTTCGGTTCGAAGTCCTAAGATGGATCGAGCGAAGACAGCGCACCGGAGAGAGACCATGCCGCTCGAGATCAAGAAGACCGTCAAGCAGATGGTCGACGACGCAAATGCCGCGATCGAGACCTTGCCGCTCGCCGAGGCGATCAAGGTCCACGGCCAGCCCGGCGTCACCTTCATCGACATCCGCGATCCACGCGAGCTGTGGCGCGACGGCACGATTCCCGGCGCGATCAACGTGACGCGCGGCATGCTCGAGATGTGGATCGACCCGCAGAGCCCCTATGCCAAGGACTATTTCCAGAGCGGCAACAAGTTCGTGTTCTTCTGCGCCGGCGCCTGGCGCTCGGCGCTCGCCACCAAGACGGCGCAGGACATGGGTTTGACGCCGGTCGCTCACTTCGAGGGCGGGTTCGGCGCCTGGAAGAAGGCCGGCGGGCCGGTCGAGAAGGTCGAGCCGAAGAAATAGGATCGCAGGCATGAGTCCCGACAGCGTGCTCGTGCCGCAGCCGACGCTGGACGACTTCCCGGAGTTCGTCTCGATTCCCGTTCGCGTGGCGCAGAACGCGCGGGCCTGGCCCGACAAGCGCGCCGTCGTTTGCGACGGCAAGTCCCTGAGCTGGCGCGATTTCAACCGCCGGGTCGACAAGGTGGCGCATGCGCTCGCCGGCATGGGCGTGAGCCGCGGCGACAAGATCGCCATCCTGGCGGCCAACTCGGTCGAGTATCTCGAGGTCTTCATGGGCGGCCTGCGCGCCGGCGCCTGCGTCGTGCCCCTGTCGACCATGGCGGCCGCCGATGCGCTCGAGAAGATGCTCGACGACTGCGACGCCAGGGTCCTGTTCCTGTCGGACCAGTATCGCGGCCTGGTCGAGCCGTGCGATGCGCGCCTCGGCAAGCTGATCGAGGGTGGCCGTGTCGCGTTCGATTTTGCGCGTCCGGGCTGGCGTGGCTACGAGGCGTGGCTGGCGCCGGCGAACGATGCGCCGTTCGACCAGGAGATCGGTGCGCTCGACGACTTCAACATCATCTACAGCTCGGGCACGACCGGCCTGCCCAAGGGAATCCTGCATAGCCACGTCATGCGCGACATGACGGCGGCGCGCTTCGCGGCGTTCGACTACGGCCCGGACACGATCTCGCTCGCCTCGACGCCGCTCTATTCCAACACCACTCTGGTCGCCGTCCTGGCGACCCTCGGCCTGGGCGGCACGACCATCCTGATGCCGCGGTCGGATGTGGTGAGGTTCCTGGAGATTGCCGAGCGCGAGAGGGTCACCCACGCCATGCTGGTGCCGGTGCAGTACCAGCGCATCCTGGCCCATCCCGACTTCGGGAAGTACGACCTCGGCTCCTTCAAGGCGAAGCTGTCGACCAGCGCGCCGCTGCGCGCCCAGGTCAAGGCCGACTGCCTGGCGCGGTGGCCCGGCCGGCTGATCGAGATCTACGGCCTCACCGAGGGCGGGGCGGCGTGCACGCTGGAGGCCAACCTGCTTCCGGACAAGCTGCACACCGTCGGCAAGCCGGGGCTGGGCAGCGAGATCGTCGTGCTCGACGAGCAGGGCAGAGTGCTGCCCCAGGGCGAGGTCGGCGAGCTGGCCGGCCGCGCACAGCTGATGATGAAAGGCTACTACAAGCAGGCCGACAAGACGCGTGACCTGTTCTGGCACGACGCCGAGGGGCGGCTGTTCTTCAGGTCGGGCGACATGGGACGCATCGACGAGGACGGCTTCGTCGTCCTGCTCGATCGCAAGAAGGACATGATCATTTCCGGCGGCTTCAATGTCTATGCCGCGGACATCGAGGTGATGCTGCTCAGGCATCCCGACGTGATCGACGTTGCCGTGATCGGCATCCCGAGCGAGCAGTGGGGGGAATCGCCGATGGCGCTCTGCGTGCGCCGCCCGGACGCGTCGGCGAGCGCCTCCGAGATCCGCGACTGGGCGAACGGCCAGCTCGGCAAGACGCAGCGCCTGGCGGGAGTCGAGCTGCGCGATTCGCTGCCTCGCAGCACCATCGGCAAGATCATGAAGCGCGAGCTGCGCGAGCCGTACTGGGCCGGCCGCAGCGCCAGGATTTGAGGCGACAATGGCCGAACCGACGCTCCGCACCTCCCACCTGTTCACGCTCCACCTGACAGTCGATCCGAATTTCACCGACGTCGGCGAGACGCCGTATGGCCGGCGCCGCATCGGCGTCGTCACCGGCGGCACCTTCGACGGCGAGGAGCTGCGCGGCACGGTGCTGCCGGCGCCGGGCGGCGACTGGCTGCTGCTGCGGCGCGACGGCATCCTGATGCTCGACGTGCGCATCACGCTCCGGACCGACGACGGGCACCTGATCTACATGAGCTATCGCGGCATGCGGCACGGCCCGGCCTTCGTGATGGAGCAGCTCAATCGCGGCGATCCCGTCGACCCGGCGCAGTACTACTTCCGTACCACGCCCTGGTTCGAGACCTCGTCGGAGAAGTACCGTTTCCTCAACCGCATCGTCGCCGTCGCCACCGGCCGCCGCGATCCCACCGGCCCGGTCTACGAGGTGTTCCAGGTGTTGTAGCGTTCCTTCTCCTCCCCAACGCCTGCGTCGGGGAGGTGCCCCCCGGAGGGGGCGGAGGGGGCATGAGCGACAGTGACTGGACACGGTCTTCCTCTTCCGGACCGCGAGCGTCTCGCTCGCTCATGCGATGGGTGAGCGAGCGAGACGCTCGCGGTCCGGAAGATCATGAACGCGAGGCGATCCTCTCCAGCACCGGCAGGATGTACTCGCGGAACTTCGCCGGGTACTCGCTCATCGGGAAGTGGCCGAGCTCCTTCATGATCTGGACCTCGGCGCCCGGGATATGGCGGGCGGTGCGCAGCGTGTCCTCCGGCGTGCAGGAGAAATCGTACTCGCCGGTCAGCAGGTAGAGCGGGCACGCGGTGGTGTCGATCGCCTCGACCTTGTCGCGCAGGTCGCCGTCGACGCGATAGAAGTAGAGGTCGCCCTTGAACACGCCGGGGCCGCTCTGCATGTACATCCACAGCGTCTCGTGGCGGGCCGCGCTGGGGCTCTGCGGCGCGATCAGGCCGGACACCAGGGCAGCGCACACCTCGCCACCATGGACGTCGGGCCGATGCAGCCAGGCGGTGTCGTACCAGGGTTGCTGGAAGTCGGCGGCCTCGAGCGCGATCAGCGCCCGGAACTCGCTGGCGTGGGCAATCGCGAGATTGAGCACGATGCGGCCGCCGATCGAGCAGCCCATCGCCACCGGCCGATCGAGCTCCATGGCCTGGCAGAAGGCCCGGATCGCCGCCGTGTAGGAGGCCGTCGTGAGGCGGTACTCGTCCTTCTGCCAACCGTCGGGCGGCGTCGACTTGCCGTGCCACGGCATGTCGAAGGCGAGCACACGGAAGCGGCGCGTCACCTCCGGATCGCTCATCAGATGGCGGTACTGTCGGCCGTCGGCGCCCGCGGTATGCAGGCAGACCAGCGGAATGCCCTGTCCGGCCTCCTCGAAATAGATCCGGTGCGGAACGCCGTCGATCTCCGTGCGCAGGTAGCGGCCGATCATCGGCTCGAACGCGGGAGCCATGTCTCAGTGGCCCTCCGTCAGCCGGCGCGGCAGGGCGAGCAGATCCTTGAAATACTGCAGGTTCTGAAGCAGCGGCCGCAGGTCGCCGTCGATCGAGGCTTCGCCGCGCTTTGTGAGGGCGAAAAGATCATGCCAGCCGGGCTCGGGCACACGCTGCCAATGGCGGCGCCAGGCCTCGTCGGTACCGCGGATCGAGAAGGCGACCGAGCGCAGCAGGCGGGGACCCCTCGCGAATTCCTCGATCGCGCCGCCGCGTATCGCGAGATGGAAGGGCTCGGCGCCGATCTCGACCCGGCATTCGGCCTCGACCCAGCGGCCGCGGCGGCGCAGGTCGGGGTCGGCGGCGAGAAGGTCGGCGAGGCGCTCGAAGCGCTGGACGGGCGTCATTCGCGCAGGACGTAGTCGATCGACGACCCGTCCATCGCCGGGAAGGCCGACTTCACCCATCGGCCGCGATCGTCGAACCATTGATCCATGCGGATGTCGCCGGTGTAGTGATAGCGCGTGGCCTGCACGGTGGCGCCGTTCGCAAGCTTGACCGGCTCGCGACCGACGGTGGTGATCCTGGTCTTCGACCTGGTGCCATACTGGGTGTTGAGCAGGGTCGACTGGCCGACCTGGCTCATGTTCCAGTGCGTGGTCGGCAGCATGCTGGCCGGGAGCACCTCACGCGCGACGGTTGACGGTTGCAGCCCCTGATCGCTGGTCGCGGCAGCGGCGACGGCGACGGCGGGCGATTGGCGCTCCACGGCGAGGCCTGCGCTGCCGCGCTTGACGCTCACGCTGTATTTCTGGCCGTTGTCGTCGGTGCGCGCTTCGAGGGCCTGCAGCGCGTTGTTGCTCCAGACTTCCTTACTATTGTGCTGGTAGCGATAGGCGACAACGCCCAGCGCCCGGACGGTGAGGTCGACGGCGATGGTCACCGTGCGATTGGCTCCATCCTGCTGGAACACGAGCGTGTGCTGGCCGATCGGCTGGCCGTTGCGGTACACGTCGAAGGTCAGGTTCTGGCCGTACGGGAACTCCTGGGCGGTGGCGGGAGTGACGGCTGTACCCGATAAGATCAGCGCGAAGGTTGCTGTGAGACTGCGCATATGTCTCCTGGGACCCCGACCCACTATAGACTGAGACGGGTCCCGGGATCACGCAGGAACTTGGCGCTCAGACGACCCGGTCCAACCGGAGCTTCTGTATGGCGGCCGCGTCGTAGCCCAGCTCCTCCAGGATCTGGTCGGTATGCTCACCGAGCTGCGGAGCGCGCCGCCGGATGCTGAGCGGCGTGCGGGAGAGCTTCACCGGCTCCTGCAGGATCGGCACCGGCTTGGCGGCGCCGGGATAGTCCATGCCGTGCATGAAGTTGGCCTGCTGGATGTGCGGATCGTCGAGCGCCTGCTGGGGCGTGTAGACCGCTCCGGCCGGAATGCGATTGGCCTCGAGCTCGGCCAGGGCCTGCTTGACCGTTCGCGCGTCGCACCATTTCTGCATGATGGCCGATAGCGCCTCGCCATTGTCGCCGCGCGCCAGATCGTCCTTGAATCGCGGGTCCTTCAGCAGGCTCTCGTCGCCCATCAGCTTGCACCAGCGCACGAACAGCGGCTGGCCGATGGTCATGGCGTAGATCCAGCCATCCCTGCACTTGTAGGAGTCGGACGGGCCGGCGGTGAAGCCGCGATTGAGCGTGGCGATGCGGTTGAGATTGAGCATCGCCTGCTCGATCAGGTGGCCGTTGGTGATGTTGACCGCGGTGCGCAGCAAGGCCGTCTCGACCTTCTGGCCCTTGCCCGACTTGGCGCGATCCATCAGGGCGGCGAGCACGCCCACGGTGTTGAGCAGCGCCGTGCCGAAATCGACGAAGGGGGCGTTCATGCGCGTCGGTACCGTGCCGTCGCCCGACAGGAACATTGCGCCCGACATCGCCTGGCCGATCGTGTCGAAGCCGACGCGCGTGGCGTAGGGGCCCTCCGAGCCGAAGCACGAGGTGGTGGCGAGAATGATGCGCGGGTTGATGGCCGAGATCGTCTCGTAGTCGATGCCCATCTCCTGCAGCGTCTCGTACGGCAGGTTGGCGATGACGACGTCCGACACGGCAATCAGCTTCTTCACGATCTCGCGGCCGGCCGGCTTCATCGGGTTGAGCGTGAGGCCGAGCTTGTTGCGGCCCATCTGGAGGAACATGGCGCCTTCGCCGCCCTCGACCACCGGCGTCACCCAGCGGTCCTCGCTGCCATCCAGCTTCTCGATGCGGATCACCTCGGCGCCGAGATCCCCCAGCATGGTGCCGCAGAACGGCCCCGCGATGTAGCGGCCGAAATCGAGAACGCGAACACCCTCCAGGACGCCTGCCATGACCAATTCGTTCCTCTTCGACCGTTAGCGGTGCGGTCGCCCTACGCGACAGCTGCCCGCCGTGCGTACATCCAGGCCACAGCGAGCGCCGGCAAGGATAGCGCAACCGCCGCCGCCGTCATCTCCAAAGGCGACAGTGGCATCAGGCCGCCGCCCGGAGCAGCGAACATCAGGCCGCCCAGGATGAGCGCCAGGCGAACCGGCCATTCGAGCCATCCGCACTGCCTCAGGTCGCCGATTCGGCCCATGTACCCCTGCAGCCCTGCACATACGAGAACGACGCCGATAAGCGCCGTCACGAAGTGCACGACGAAATCGAGGAAGTCGCCCTGCAGCACCAGGGAGGGATTGAGCACGAAGAAGCATGGCACGAAGTAGATGATACTTCCGATCTTCATCGCATTCAGGCCAGTCTCGATCGGGTTGGCCTTCGCCACCGAGGCTCCGGCGAAGGCGGCGAGCGCAACTGGCGGCGTGATGAACGACACCATGCCCCAGTACATGATGAACATGTGGACAGCGAGAGGGTTCAACCCGGCCTGGATGAGGCTGGGTGCCAGCAGGACGGCGAGGAAGATATAGCAGGCGGTGATCGTCATCCCCATGCCGAGGATGAAGCTGGTGAGCGCCCCCATGAGGATCAGCAGCAGCGGCTGGCCGCCGGCGATGTGGAGAAGCTCGGTGGTCAGCGTGCCGGTAAGGCCGGTCAACGAGAAGGCGCCGACCAGCAGGCCGATACCTGCCAGGATGGCGACCAGCTCGACGAACACGCGCCCGTTGCCCTCGATGAAGGCGAGCAGATCGGCCCAGCCCCAGCGATGCTTCGAGAACAGCTGGTTGAGGACGAGCAGCAGGCCGGTCGCGAGCCACGGCGCCCAGTTCTCGCGCTTCATCACCAGCAGGAGAACGACCAGCAGCAGAATGACGAAGATGAAGTACCAGCCCTCGCGGAAGACGTCGCGTATGCGCGGCATTTCCTCCCGCTTCAGGCCGATCATCCGGTGCCGGCCGGCGAAGAAATCGATCTGCATGAACAGCGAGAAATAGAACAGGATCGCCGGCACGGCGGCGGCGAGCGCGACCTCCGAGTAGGGAACGTTGAGGAACTCCGCCATCACGAACGCCGTGGCACCCATGACCGGCGGGGCCAACACCGCGCCGGTCGAGGCACAAGCCTCGATGGCGCCTGCCATTGCCGGCTTGAACCCGGTCTTCTTCATTGCCGGGATCGTCATCGTCCCGGTGGTCAGCACGTTGGAGATCACGCTGCCGCTCATGGAGCCGAGGAGGCCGGACGAGAAGATGGCGACCTTTGCTGCGCCGCCGCGATAGGTGCCGCAGAGCGCGAAGGCGAGGTTGATGAAGAAGGCTCCGGCGCCGGAGTATTGCAGCGCCGTTCCGAAGACCAGGAAGCCGATCACGAGCTCGGCGAAGGCCCGCATCGGGATTCCGAGGACGCTCTCGCGCGAGAAGATATGATACGACGCGGCGTCGAGAAACGTCACCGACGACGCGGTCAGAGGCGCGGGCATGCTCGCTGCGAACAGGGGAAACAGCGAGAACGTTCCCATGATGACGAACAGCACCCAGCCGCCGGCGCGGCGCAGCGCCTCCAGCACCATGGCCCACATGGCGATGGCGGTCCACAGTGCCCACTCCGGCGCGACGCTCGGGGCGCTGTATTCCCAGCCTTCGGCTGCCGAGGTACGGGCGGTCCAGATCAGGACGATCGACAGGCCCGATGTCAGCAGGAAGAGCAATACGTCGTAGAACGGCACGCGATCCTGATGCAGGCCGGGCTTGAGGGGATAGACGATGAATGCCAGCGGCAGAAGGACGAGAATCAGCCCCCAGTAGTATTCGGTATCGAGCAGCGTCAGCCCGACGAAGAACCGCAAGGTGAACTGCTGATTGAAGCACAGCAGAATCGAAACGACCGTCCAGACGAGCAGCACGCACCGCCAGAAGGTGGAAAGACGCCTGGTCCGGGATCCTTCCGAACCAGGCTCTTCATCAACGGATTGCTCCGACATTGGGCTGTGCGGATCGGGCTAGAACACTGGATCCATGCCGGCCTTCTCGAGCGCCGCCTTGCGGGCAGCGAGCCAGCCTTTCGCGAAAGCGTCCTTGTCGGCGGGCGGATTGGCCTTGTTGAAGTCCGCCCAGGCAGTAGCCAGCGTCTGCTGTCGCTTGACCAGCATGTCGTTGTGCTTCTGGGCCTCGGCCGTCCAGACGCCGGCCTCCTTGAGGGCCTTCACGGCACCTTCATGGTAGGGCAGGACCCAATTGAGGATCTGGCGCTTCACGTCCAGCCCGTCTGCGCCCGGCGCACCGTCCTTGTACATCGGATAGTCGACGATCATCGCCTTGGTGATGTTGTAGATCAGATCCGGCTTCTCCGAGGCATAGGCCATGAAGATCGGATACGGATACGAGGGCAGCTCCAGCGCGTTCGTGGCACTGAGGCCGCCGGCGCCGCACGTCGTCTTGTGCGGGTAGAAGTACGGGCCGAACTTGTGCATGCGCGCCCATCCGGCCTTGTCGGAGGCCGGGGTTTGCGGCATCACGACACCGCGCGGCGAGGCTTCGAGCTCGCGAACCTGCCCGGTGATGGTCGAGGCGATCGCGGCGTCGACCTCGTTGTTCAGCATCCCCTTCCACATGGCGCCGAAGCTGGAGAACTCGACCAGCTTGACATCGTCCTTGGTCAGGCCGCCGAAGGCCAGGATTGCAAACGCGTTCTGATTGAGCGCCGGCGAACCGACGACAATGCCGATGCGCTTGCCCTTGAGGTCCTTGAACTCCTTCACGCCCGTGTCCTTGGCGACATTGAGCGTGATACCGTTGCAGGACGACGCGGCGAGCATCAGCTGCAGCTGCTGCGGCCCCCAATCCTTGTTGGCGAACTCGAAGACACCCTCGGCGGCGAAATAGCCGCCGATGCCCATGGCCGACGCCTGGGCTCGCCCGGCCTTGAGCGGCGCCAGGCGAGCGATGTCGTTTCCTGCCGGCAGGACGCGTAGATCACTCTGGTGCTTCTCCTTCATCACCTTGCCGATAGCGACGGCGATGTTGAAGCCAGAGGTACCGGTGTCGTACGCGGTCATCGTAAGGGACGGCGGAAGCTTGATGTCCTGAGCCGCGACGCCGCCAGCCGCGAGGGCGGCGGCCACGGCGAGCGTGCTGGCGACCATCGTTCTGCGATTCATCTGGGATACTCCAGGCTTGCGTGGCCCAGCCGCCGACACCAAGCACGGGCACAAGCCAACCCAGCCAATGGCCCTTCCCGAACCTCAGCCGAATCGTGAGCATTATCGACGCGATACGCTTTGCGTACCCGTTGACGTTTACTCCCTTGCCTCCCGCGACAGTTGGCCCGCCGACTGGTTGCCGGTGATTTTGAACGGGTCGAGAAGGGGTGTCCAGCCGCCGCGTGCGCCGAATTCCGCGCGAGACCTCACGCGAAGAAGGTGTTCGGCTCGAGGAAGAATGCGATCATCAGGCAACCTTCGTCGGTCCAGGCGTCGTGCTGGCTGCCGGCACGGCGCCAGACGTACTGGCCGGCCCGACACGTACCGGAATGATCGGAGAAGGAGCCTTCGAGCACGAAGGTCTGCTCCAGCGCGACATGCTCGTGGCGGGGCAGCCGAGCGCCGGGGGCCCAGCGCATCAGCACGGTGCGCATGCCGGATTCGGTCTCCATCAGGATCTTCCAGTCGATGCCGGCGAAACCCGTCGGCTGCCAGGGCACGCTTGGCACGTCGACCAGGGTCGAATCGGGAAGGATGCCACGCTGCAGCGTCTCGACGTTCATGTGTTGACCCTCTGTCTGGCGCACCTTGTCGGCAACCGGGATCACTTTCTTTTCGGACTGAAAACCCTCGCGCGGGCCTTCCTCGTCGATGGTCACGCGCTTGGGCCGATCGGACATCGGTCCTTCCCCCTCAGCCCTCTTCCTGGAAAGCCTGCTGCCGGGCCTTCTTGATGCCGGGCAGGGCCATGATGATCAGCAGCACGGCGGTGGTGATCAGCAGCCCGAGGCTGATCGGCCGCTGGATGAAGACCATGGGATCGCCGCGCGACAGCAGCATGGCGCGCCGGAAGTATTCTTCCATCTGAGGGCCGAGCACGAGACCGAGCAGGAAGGGCGCGCCCTCGCAGCCGAGACGCACGAAGATGTAGCCCAGCACGCCGAACACGGCGACCTGGAACACGTGGAACGTGCTGTTCTGCAGGCTGTACGCGCCGATGCAGCAGAACAGCAGGATCGCCGGAGCCAGGAAGCGGTAAGGCACCGTCAGGAGCTTCACCCACATGCCGATCATCGGCAGGTTGATGACGACCAGCATCAGGTTGCCGATCCACATCGAGACGATCATGCCCCAGAACAGATCCGGCTTCTTGGTCATCACCTCGGGGCCCGGCTGGATGCCCTGGATGATCATGGCGCCCACCATCAGCGCCATCACGGCGTTGGATGGGATGCCGAGCGTGAGCATCGGAATGAACGACGTCTGAGCGGCGGCATTGTTGGCCGATTCGGGCGCGGCGACACCCTCGACGGCACCCTTGCCGAACTGCTCGGGGTGCTTCGAAATTTTCTTCTCGAGGGTGTACGACGAGAAGGCGCCCAGCGTCGGGCCGCCGCCAGGCAGCACACCGAGGGCGGCGCCCAGGGCCGTGCCGCGCAGGACGGCGGGGATCGCTCGCCGCACCTCCTCCCGGGTCGGCCACAGCGAGCCGACCTTGATGGTCCCCGCGGTGCGCGACAATCGTCGTTCGAGGTTGACGACGATCTCGGCAATGCCGAACAGACCCATGGCGACCGGGGCGAAGTCGATGCCGTCGCTGAGCTCGGGCACGTCGAAGGTGAAACGCTGGGCGCCGGTATTGACGTCGGTTCCCACGAGGCCGAACAGCAGGCCGAGGAACACCATGGCGATGGCCTTGATCACCGATCCGCTGGCCAGCACGACGGCTGCGACCAGGCCGAGCGCCATCAGCGAGCAGTAGTCGGCCGGGCCGAACTTCTGCGCCATGCGGGTCAGCGGCTCGGCGAACATGACGATGATGATGGTGCCCACGGTGCCGGCGAAGAAGGATCCGACGGCGGATATGGAAAGCGCAGCGCCGGCGCGTCCGTTGCGCGCCATCTGGTAGCCGTCGAGGCAGGTCACGACCGATGCCGATTCGCCGGGCAGGTTGACCAGGATCGAGGTCGTCGAGCCACCGTACGACGCGCCGTAGTAGATGCCGGCCAGCATGATGAGCGAGGCCGTCGGTGGCAGGTGGAAGGTGATCGGCAGCAGCATGGCGATGGTCGCCACCGGACCGATGCCGGGCAGCACGCCGATCAGGGTGCCGAGCAGGCACCCGATCAGCGCGTACATGAGATTCTGGAGGGAGACGGCGACGGACAGGCCGAGCAGCAGGTTGTTCAGCAGATCCATCTCACCAGACTCCCCGGACGATCGAGATATTCATCCCGAGCCCGACCTTGAATACCAGCGTGCAGAGGATGGCGAGTGCGACCATGTTGCCGATCACTTCGGTAATCTTGAATTCCTCGCCACCCAGGGACGCGATCAGGACCAGCACGACCAGCGCCGGCAGGAGGCCGGCCCGCTCGAACAGCAGGGCGAAGGCGATGACGCCTATCGTCACGAGGGTGATGGGGCGCAGTTTCGGCCGCTCGACAGGCTCGCTGCCCGCTACCAGGGCAACGACGCAGATCAATCCGCCGAGGGACATCAGGATGATGGACAGCATGCGCGGGACGTATCCGGGACCCATGCGCACGGTGGTTCCCAACGCCAGTTTCTGCCCGAAATAGAGGGCCACGAGCCCGAAGGCGATGAACATCAGCCCGGACAGGAAGTCCTTGCTCAGGAACCGACTCAACGATGCCTCCCCGGCGCGCGCAGCGTCATACGATGTGGTTGTTGGGCCCGAACCCCCGAGCCGTCGCGAGGCTACATAAACACAATTATGCCGACTTTCCCAAGTGCGATTTGGCGACCGCGACAATGCGTGATTGCGTTGCGCTGCTTGTGTGATTTGCCGGTCGATATTGTTTCATCGAGTTGCAGAGTCTCTGATTCGGGATCCAGTCTGGAGGTCATCGGCGACGCGCCGGGCGTGTTGAGGTCGCGGCAGGCCGAGGGCGGGGTTCGTATTGCGTGGGAGCGGCCGAGCGAGCACACTCAAGCCATGTGAATGGTCGTTCAGGGGATGTGCGGGTGGCGCGACGCGGGGCAGAATATGTCGGCACGATGCCGGTGCAGGAGAAGCATCGTTTCGACGAGCGATCTCTCGACCGGTTCATGGTCGTGCACGTGCCGGGCTTCGTTGCCCCGGTACAGGTCGAACAGTTCAAGGGCGGGCAATCGAACCCGACCTATCGACTGACCGACGCCGCCGGCCGGCGCTACGTGCTGCGGCGCAAGCCACCGGGAAAGCTGCTTCCGTCGGCCCATGCCGTCGACCGCGAATTCCGGGTGATCTCGGCGCTCAACCGCACCAACGTTCCGACGCCCCGGGCCTATGCCCTGTGCCAGGACGACGGTGTCGTGGGCACCGCCTTCTACATCATGGAGTTCTGCGACGGCCGCGTGCTGTGGGACCCCTTGCTGCCGGAGGTGCCGCGCGAGGGCCGTCTCGCCATCTACCGCGCCAAGTTCGAGACCCTGGCCCGCCTGCATGCCGTCGACTTCACCGCCCTCGGGCTCGCTGATTTCGGCCGGCCGGGCAGCTACGTGGCGCGCCAGATCTCGCGCTGGGGCAAGCAGTACAAGGCGTCCGAGACCGAGACGATCGAGGCCATGGACCAGCTGCTGGACTGGCTGCCGGCCCACCTGCCGGCCAACGACGAGACCGTGCTGGTGCATGGTGACTACCGGCTCGACAACATGGTCTACCATGCCACCGAGCCACGCGTGCTGGGGATCATCGACTGGGAGATCTCGACTCTCGGCGACCCGCTTGCCGAGCTTTCCTATCTCTGCATGCTGTGGCGCACGCCGAAGGACTGGGGTGGCCTCGAGGGCCATGACCTCGCCGCGCTCGGGCTGCCGGGCGAGCGGGAGATGGTCGACTACTACTGCGCGCTGTCGAGGCGCGCCGTCCCCGATCCCGCGCTATGGGAATTCTACATGGCCTACAATCTGTTCCGCGTGTCGTGCATCCGCCAGGGCGTCTACGGCCGGGCGCTCGACGGCACCGCCTCCAACGTGCGGGCCGCCGAGTCGGGCAGGCTGGTTCGCCCGGCGGCCGAGCTCGCCTGGAGCATCGTCGAGGGTATCGCGGGAGGCGGGCGATGACGCCCAAACGCAACGCCCAGCGCGCGCCGGCGGTCACGGTCGCCCCCGAGCGCGACCCGCCGCGGCCGCCGGTCGAGGCGATCCGTGCCGCCGCCTTCACCCAGTTCGCCGAGCGCGGCTATCCAGTGGTGACGGTGCGCGACATCATGAAGGCGTGCGGCCTCACCCAGGGCGCGCTGTACAACCATTTCCGCTCCAAGGACGAGCTCCTGCACGACATCATCGCGTCGACCCAGGGCGAGCTCGAGCGGCTCTGTCAGCAGGCGGTGGCAGGCGCGGGTGACGATCCGGCGGCGCAGCTCGCCGCGTTCGTGCGCGTCTACGTGGTTCGCCACTGCCGCCTCAGGGTCGAGGCGCTGGTCGCCAACCGCGAGATCGGCTGGCTGAGCGGCGAGCGGGTGGCCGACATCCGGCGCAGCCGCCGCGCCATCCGCGACATCCTGGTGGGCATCCTGACCCGCGGTGCCGAGCGCGGCGCGTTCGACCCGCCACGTGTCGATGGTCGCGGCGACCTCAAGGCGATCGCGATGGCGCTGCTCGACCAATGCACCCATGTATCGATGTGGTACGGTCCCGGCGGGATGCTGAGCGAGGAGCAGATGGCCAAGCTCTACGCCGACATGGCGTTGCGCGCGGTCGGCGCCAGGACGAAATAGGGGACGTCGGCGAACCATGGGAGTTTGGTCTGACATGCGGGCTCGTCTCGAGGCACCTTCTCTCGCCACCGTTCTCCTCGCCGCCATCCTCCTCGCCGCTTGCACGCCGGAGATGGCGGGCGCTCCTCCGGCCAGCCCACGTGCGCCCGGCAGCCCGACGACCACCGCGGGCGTCGCGGTTCCGGCCAGTCGTTGGCATGTCGTGCTGATCGCCGGGGACAACGACAGCCCTGCCTTCGACAACGGCGTGCGGGCGATGCGCGACAAGCTCGTCAGCCAGGGCGTGCGCGATATCCAGGCCTTCACCTCCAATCCCGCTGCCAATCCGTCGCTGCCGGTGGCCACGGCGGCCAATGTGTCGAGCGCGCTGCGTGGCGGAGGCGGCGAGGCTTGCCTCGCCTTCATCACCAGCCACGGCGACCAGACCGGCTTCGTCCTCAAGCAGGCCCGCGGCACGGTCGGCCCCTCGACGCTCGACAATGCGCTCGACGCCGGCTGCGGCACGCGGCCGACCGTCGTGGTGGTATCGGCCTGCCACAGCGGCGTGTTCCTCACGTCGGGGATGCGCCAGCCCAACCGCATCGTGCTGACCGCGGCGGCCCCCGATCGCGCGAGCTTTGGCTGCGGCGCCACCGACCGCTTCACCTACTACGACCAATGCCTGCTCCAGCAGTTCGATGCAGTGTCGACCTGGCAGCAGCTTGGGCAGGCGACGCAGGCCTGCGTCGAGTCCCTCGAGCGGCGCATGGCCGTCTCGCCACCGTCCCGGCCGCAGACCTTCATCGGCTCCGCCGTGGCCGGCCTGCGGCTGCCAGGGCGGTAACGGCACTTTTACCGGCTGAATCCCTGCAACAAAGGGGGTCCGATGCACGGGCCGGGCACTCACGGTCCACCCGGGCGAAACCCGTGCTCAACGAGCCGGCGAGACCCCTCGATGAGCCCCTGGTCGGGAGACCAATTCCACGGACTGCCGGTAGCGCCTTCGCCGGCATGCGGAGGTCGTCGTGGTTTCCTCATCGACTTGTCGGCTAGCATGGCCGTCCGACAATCAGAGGCCAAAGGGGGAAACGATGGCGCTCGTCAACTATGAGCGAGACGGTCAGATCGTGACGATCACGCTCAACCGTCCAGAGAAGCTCAACGCCTTCAGCGACGAGCTGGTGGGCGTGCTGGGCGATGCCTTGCATCGATTCGATAGCGACGACGATGCGCATATCGCCATCCTGTGCGGCAACGGGCGAGCTTTCTCGAGCGGCGCCGACGTGCACCAGCGCCAGCTGCGCAGCCGCGAGGAGTTCCTCAAGCTCGGCGGCCCGCAGGGGCGCGGCACGCATTCGGCCGACCTGCTCACCAAGGCGGTCAACTGGAAGCCGGTCATCGCCGCGCCGCATGGCTACGTGCTCGGCCTGTCGGTCGGCATCGTGCTGGAATGCGACCTGATCGTCGCCGAGGAGGGTACGCAGTTTCAGATCACCGAGACCTCGCGAGGGCTTGGCGCGGGCAAGTACTGGGCGCTGATGCACTATCGCGGCGGCGGTGCCTTCACCATGGAAGCCGCGCTGACCGGGCGCTTCTTCACCGCCGAGGAAGCGTTTCAGGCCAACCTGATCAACCGCGTCGCGTCCAAGGGCAAGTACCTCGAGGTGGCGCGCGGGCTCGCCGAGGAAGTGCTGAAGAACCCACCGCTCAGCGTGCGCTCGACCGTTCGCATGCGGCGCCATTACATGGATAAGCTGAGCCGCGAGGTCATGTTCCTGGGGGCGCCGGAGAAGCTTTATCTCAGCGAGGATTTCCAGGAAGCTGCGCGCGCCTTCGCCGAGAAACGCAAGCCGGCAAGGTTCAAGGGGCGCTAAACATGAAAGCCAGCAGCGATCGCATCCTCACCAGCCACGCCGGCAGCTTGCCGCGGCCCGACGACCTGATCGAGGCCAATGCCCGTCGCGAAGCCGGCACGGTCGACGAGGCAGCTTTCCAGAGGAAGCTCGCCGAGTCGGTCGCCGATGTCGTGCGCCGGCAGGTCGCGGCCGGCATCGCCGTGCCGGGCGACGGCGAGTACGGCAAGTCGATGGGGCACAAGATCAACTACCGCGCCTGGTGGAGCTACTCGTTCTCGCGGCTGGCCAACCTGCAGGTAAAAGGGCTCGGTCTCTACGACATGCCGTCCAGGCGCTCGACGCCGGGCAACACCGTGCTGTCGAGCTTTGCCGACCGGCGCGACCGCCAGCGCTTCGCCACGGCCTACGGCGATGCCGATTCCGGCGTGTCGACCGGGCCGCGGGCCCATGACTGGCCGTTCTGCGTCGGGCCGATCAGCTACACCGGCCACAAGGCGATTGCCGCCGACATTGCCAACTTCAAGGCCGCCCTCGCCGCCAGCAACGTCAGCGAAGGGTTCATGACGTCGATCGGGCCGGCGAGCTGCGCGCGCATCGGCAACGAGCACTACAAGAGCGACGACGAGTTCGTCTTTGCCTGTGCCGACGCCATGCGCGAGGAGTACAAGGCGATCATCGATGCCGGCCTGGTGCTGCAGATCGACGACCCGGCGATCGCCGAGAATTTCGATCAGATCAA